>CAJCIS010000179.1 GCA_903970435.1 Acidobacteriota bacterium
AAAGAACCAAAAAACTTTTGCTTTTTGCGGGGAGCGGCGGGATCCGGCGGCCCCCGTGTCGCCGGCATTTTGCAATATATACACAACGATTAATCGTTTTTTTTGTTTAACGTGACTGTCGCGCGAACAATTGGTCCATCCGGGCGAGGCTTTCCGGCGGCCAGAGTTGTTTGCGATCGTAATAGACTTCAAAGGCCGGTGTATTGGGTGGCAGCACGACCCAGGGCTGCTTCGATGCGGTAAAGATATGGATGTCGGGTGGCAGTTGGTCCGGCTGCTCCAGGGTGCCGACGCGCACGAAGCAGACCTTGTCGCCCGCGCCGGCGTAATGACTCCACACAGCGATGCGGCAGGCGGGACAGCGCATGACGGCCTGTCCCTTGCCGCTGTTCGAGGGTGTTGCCACGGTGTCGGGAGCGCCGTTTGTCAGGACGACATGTGTGGATTCGATCATGGCGTTGAGCGCGAAGGAGGCGCCGGTTTCGCGCTGGCACCATGTGCAATGGCAGCAATGCACGATCAACGGTTTGCGCGTCATCCGGTAGCGGATTTCGCCGCATGTGCATTTCCCGTCCATCGAGAACCGATCCATCGCTTGCCGTGCCTGTGTCGTTGTGCGCGTTGTGTCATACCGCAATGCGGCGCCGGGTTGTAGCCGGCACTTTGGTGACGGAGGTAGAACGCGGGATGAGCGGTGCTGACGGGATAACGATCGAACTTGTGACGACGCCGACGCCTCATGCGGCTGCCTTGCTGGCGTCGCTCGATCGCGAGCTTGCGGCTTTATATACAAGCGAGCAGCGGCATGGATTGACGCTGGACGCGCTTTTCGCGCCGCATGTGCGCTTCTTCGTGGCACGGCTTGGCGGAGAACCGGCCGGTTGTGGCGGCGTTGGCTTTTACAACGGCTTTGCCGAGGTCAAGCGCATGTACGTGCGGGACGGGGCGCGTGGCCGCGGCGTCGCCAGGGCCATATTGGAACGCATCGAGACGGCGGCGCGAGAGGGCGGCCAAGCGTTATTACGGCTGGAAACCGGCGCGCACCAGGCGGCGGCGTTGCGACTATACGAGTGCGCCGGCTTTCGCCGATGTCCGGCATTCGGCGATTATGCCGGCATGCCCCCGAGCGCCGTTGCAACAAGCGTATTCCTGGAAAAGAACCTCTAAAAGACAAAAGTTTTTTGGTTCTTTTTTTCAAAAAAGAACTGCTTCCTTTTTTGGTGACTCCTGTCTAGATTGAGATCCATGCGAAAAGCCCTGTTCTATGGCGCGGCATTCTGGTTTGCGGCCAACGCTATGGCCAGAGCCAGCGACCGCGTGGCGGTCAATGTCGGCGTCAACGTGGGCGGCGTAAACGACTATGCCGTCGAATCGTTCTTCGTGAATGCCGAAATGCAGGCGCGTCATTGGGGTTCGCCCACAACGCCGTGGGATGAGGCCGCCCCCGTCGATGCGCTGGGCTGGCCGACGCAGGATGCCGGCGTTGTGGTGCTGTGTTGCGTGGCCGATGCGAACGGCAATAGCGCGTTGCCCGGAACCTACAGCCTGAGCTTTTCGGGCATCGCGACGGTGGGATTCGTCGCGTTTCCCGGCACCGTTTCCAACATGCAATACAATGCCGCCACCAACACCAGCACGGCCGACCTGACCTTGGCCGATTCGGGCGCCGGCACGTCGCTGATGCTGTCATTCACCAACACGCAGCGCACCCAAACTGCGCCGGTGGGCAGCGGGGTGACCAACGTGCAGGTGATCCGGCCGCAACTGGCGCCGAACGGTCAGGCCTGGTGGACCCGCGCGAACCAGGTGTTCACCACGCCGTTCCTGGCCTTGCTGCAACCATTCTCCACCCTGCGGTTCATGGACTTCACCGCCACGAACACCGAGCATGTGCATGCGTGGCACGAGCGCACCACGCCGCAAATGGCGACCCAGCAATCGCCCAATGGCGCCGCATGGGAATACGCCATTCTGCTGGCCAACATTTTGCACAAGGACATCTGGGTCAACCTTCCCGACCAGGCCGACACCGACTACTGGACCCGCCTGGCCACGCTGATGAAAACCACGCTCGACCCATCGTTGCATATCTATACCGAATACAGCAACGAGGTGTGGAACTACAGTTTTGCGCAAGCGGTGCGCAACCAGCGCGCGGCGGAACGGATCGTCAAGGCCGACCGGAACTCGCCCTTGGCGTTGCACTGCCACGCGCGGAAGAATTGCCGCTACGCGTGGGGCGAGCGGCTGGTGGGCCTGCGCGCGCTCCAGATCGGCCAGGCATTCGCCAGCGTATATGGCGCAAATGCCGCCGCCGTGCTGCGGCCCGTTTATGCCACCCAACTCGGGCAGACGTATTTTGCCGGCCTGGTCATGTCGATGATTAGCGAGGCGTTCGGGCCGCCGAAGAATTACCTCTATGGGCTGGCGCAGGCGCCGTACTGGACCGGCGACAATTCGCTCGAGGGGCTCACCGCCAGGCAGGAACTGCAAAATGCGGCGGCAAACCTGGCGACCCTGGCGCAGCCGGAACATGATTTCGCGGTGTGGGCAACCGATTACGGGCTGCAAAGCATCACCTACGAAGGCGGCCCCGGCATGTCCGGCACGGCGAGCCTGCAGGCAAAGATCGATGCGAACGTGATGCCCGCCATGGGCCGGCTGGTGCGCAAATCAATTGAGGATGCCACCGCCAGTGGCACCAGCCTCTACATGTATTACAACGATGCCGGTACCTACAGCCAATATGGCATGTGGGGCCTCACCCAGGACGTCTTCGACCTGACCACGCCAAAACTGACCGGCGTGGCCGCTGTCATGGCGCAGGGCCGGCAGAAACTGAAAGTCGGCAATTTGCTGCCCGATTCCATCGTCGCCGCCACGCCGGATATTTGTTCCGGCCGCAACTTCATCGGCGGCGGTGGCGCCTATCTGTATATCGACCCGCACGGCGATTGCGGATATCTGATCAACGCACCCACAGGCGGCAGCTATAATGTGGTGCTCAGCGTGGGCAATTATTATGGCGCCTCAACGGCAGAACTCAGACTGGACAGACACGCGGCGGCGCAAGTGGCGATACCGGATACCGGGGGAAATATTAATAACTGGACCAATACGAATACTGTAGCACTCAAGCTGGCGGCGGGGCTTCATGTGCTTTCGGTGAAGTCAACCGGGACGCAGGGGTTTGCTATGCAAACGGTGAGCGTCATGAATAACTCAGAAAAGTAAGGAAGGAAGTATTTCTTTTTTGAAAAAAAGAAACAAAAAACTTTTGCTTTTACAGTGTGGGTCCTAACACCGCGGGGAGGGTGCCGGCACTGAGTTTTGCGTCGAACCTCGCGTAAAATGCGCGATCTTCGGCAGTCCTTCCGTCGAGCATGTCGCGCTCTGCCGCCGCCAGATCCTCGGCCCGCAGGATCGGTTCGGGGGAGACACGTCTTGGCGTCTCCATCGGACCTATCGCCACGCGCGCCCATTCGTCGAACCGCGGCAGCGCAACGAGTTGGATCGGAACGCAGGCGCACGCCTCCAGGGTGCCCGCCGCCGTCCCGTCGCCCAGCGCGCGGCAGACCGGATCGGGCGAAACGATTTCCGGCAGCAGCGCGCGGCCGAAATTGCGCCACGCGCCGAGGTTAGTGCCCTCGGGCGGCGGCCCGATCCGGCCGCGCACCGGCGCCGGCAATGCCAGCCCATCGCCGGCCCGCAACGCGTGCAAGGCCGCGTTGACCGCGCTCAGCGCGCGCTCCCGCGGCGGCCGCAGCACGGCGAACAGCAGGTCGCCGACGCGGCAGGGCGGTTGCGCACTGTCCCAATGCAGCGCGGAAAGTTCCGTGCCGGGCCGCCCCGGCGTCACGAACGCCGCCATCGCCGGCAGGGACACGGCCAGTGTCCGCGTGGTTTCGAACAGATTGGCAAAAGCGCCGATGGCCGGCATCAGAACATTATGGTCTCGAAACCTGTTCTCATCCAGGTCAAGCGGCAGAACGGGATGGTGCGTGCTCATTGTCTCCACCGCGCGCGCGCCGGCGCCGCGCGGCAGGCTCACATGAAGCAGGCGGCGCTTTTCCGGAAACGCCAGCAGCATGCGCGCCGCCAGGCCGCGGCGGAATTCCGCGCCGAGCACCAGCCGGCGCAAATGGGATTGCGGCTTGTAGGGGTCGGGCAGATCGGTGAGTTCCTGCCAGGTCGGCCACCTTCCCAGCGCGGCGAAGGCCACCATGCGCGGGTCCGCGTGCTTGAATTCGAAGGCGCGCATCAGCCCCTCGAGGCTGGCGGCGTGACCCATGACCGCGAACGCGTCGAACACGTCGCGCGGACGTTCGGGAAACGGCCGCCGCGACACCGTCAGCCGATGTTTGTCCGAGCGTTGGACAGAACCCTCAAGCAGCGATTCCAGAAGATTAGCCAAGTTGATCCTTCAACAAGCAAAAGTTCTTTGGTTCTTTTTTGCCAAAAAGAACGGCTTCCTTCTTCCCCATTCTGCCAAAGTTTGACAGCACCAAAACCCGAGGCGATACCGCCGCATGCCCGTACATGCCTTCATTTTCCCCGGCCAGGGAAGCCAGTCCGTTGGCATGGGCCGCGATCTGGCCGCCGCCTTCGCCGCGGCGCGCGAGGTTTTCGGCGAAGTGGACGAAACCCTCAAGCAGCGTCTGTCCAAGCTGATGTTCGAGGGACCGCCCGAGACTCTCACGCTGACGGAAAACACCCAGCCTGCGCTGATGGCCATGTCGCTGGCGGTCACACGCGTGCTGGCGCGCGAGGGCGGCGTGACGGTGGCCACCCATGCGGCTTTGGTCGCCGGACATTCGCTGGGCGAATACAGCGCGCTGGCGGCGGCGGACGCGATCAGCGTGCCGGATGTGGCCCGCCTGCTGCGGGTGCGCGGGATGGCCATGCAGGCGGCGGTTCCCCCGGGCGAGGGTGCCATGGCGGCCCTGCTGGGCGTGGAGCTGCAAGCCGCGGCGGAGATCTGCGCCGCGGCCGCGGTGCTGAAGCGCGAGGGGCTGCCCGACGAACAGCAGGTGGTGCAGCCGGCCAACGACAATGGCGGCGGCCAGGTGGTGATCAGCGGGCATACCGAGGCCGTCGAGCGGGCGATCGACATTGCCCGCCAGCGCGGCGTCAAGCGGGCCATGCTGCTGCCGGTCTCCGCCCCGTTCCATTGCGCCCTGATGCACACGGCCGCAGACCGCATGGCGGACGCGCTGGCCGAGGCGGCCATCCGCCCGCCGGTGGTGCCGCTGGTGGCGAACGTGTCGGCGGCCAAGGTGACGGCCCCCGATGACATCAGGCGGCTGTTGGTGGCGCAGGTGACCGGCACGGTGCGGTGGCGCGAATCGGTCGCCGCCGCGGTTTCCATGGGCGTCGACTCGTTCATCGAGCTCGGCGCCGGCAAGGTGCTGAGCGGCCTGGTGCGGCGCATCGTGCCGGATGCGGCGGCGCGCAATGCCGGCACGCCGGCCGAAATCGAGGCCCTTCTGAAGGCGTTGTGATGTTCAGGTTGGACGGAAAATGCGCGCTGGTCACCGGCGCGTCCGGCGGCATCGGCGCGGCGATTGCGCGCGCGTTGCATGCGCAGGGCGCGCATGTGGTGCTGAGCGGGACACGCCATGACGTGCTGGACGCGTTGGCGGCGACCCTGGGGTCGCACGCCTATGTCTGCCCCGCCGATCTGCGCGCGGCCGGGTCGGCCGACGCGCTGGTGGCGGCGGCCGAGAAGGTGGCCGGCCCGCTGGACATACTGGTGAACAATGCCGGGTTCACCCGCGACATGCTGGCGCTGCGCATGAAGGACGAGGACTGGCAGGCCGTGCTGGACGTGGATCTGACGGCGCCGTTCCGGCTGTGCCGCGCCGTGATGCGCGGCATGTTGCGGCGCCGTGCCGGCCGCATCATCCAGATTTCCAGCATCGTCGGCAGCACGGGCAATCCCGGCCAGGCGAATTATGCCGCCGCCAAGGCGGGTCTGGAGGGCATGAGCCGCGCGCTGGCGCAGGAAGTGGCGAGCCGCGGCGTGACGGTGAATGTGGTGGCGCCGGGCTTTATCGAAACGCCGATGACGGACGTGCTGGACGATGCGCAGCGCGCCCGGCTGGTCGGCTCAATTCCGTTGGGCCGCATGGGCCAGCCGGCCGATGTCGCGGCGGCCGTGGCCTATCTGGCGAGCGAGGAGGCGGCCTGGATGACCGGCGCCACGCTGCACGTCAACGGCGGCATGGCAATGCTGTAATCATCCGTTACGCAACAGAAAAAGTTTTTTGGTTCCTTTTTTCAAAAAAGAACTGCTGCCTTTCTTCGGTCACCGAAAATATCATTGCGCAAGAAAAACCGCCGGATCGGGAGCGCGCAAATGCGCGCCCCCTCACCGGCAGCCTGATGACCGATACGTATTAAATCGGACTACTTGCTGTAAATGGCAAAGGCCGGCGGCAGCGTCGAGGAGTAGGACTCCCATCCGGTGTCGTTGTCGTTAAATGCCTCGGGCGCGCCGGTGACCTGATTGGTTGTCGCGAGGTTCCAGGCCGCGAACGTCGTCGACTCCTTCTTGTCGGTTGTCGCAACGAGCCAATAAGGCGTGTTGGCCGTCAACGCCAATCCGCCCTTGATGTTCGCGGTGGCAAGTCCGCAGCAATCTCCGAACGTCGGCAGCGTGCTGGCGACGCCTGACCAGAGAACCGTTCCCGGAACGCCGTTATCATCGGAATAAATAGCCAGCGTAATGGAATCGGTGCCTTCGATGTAGCCGACGGCCGCATCAACACTCGTGGCTGTCGCGTTCGCGGTTGGCGTAAAGCCGCCACCCACCGAGATCGACTCGCCGATGGCGCAGGTCGGGCCGCAAAGCGTGGCGCCCTCGCCGGAGAAATACAGGCCATCGGGATAGGCAGTGGCGAGATTGCTGTAGATGGTCGCCGCCTTCGGCTTACGAGCGATGTAGGGTGCGAATTTCTGGCTTCCATGCGGTGCCGCGATGACGGTTTTCTTGTCCAGGCTCAGCGAAATGCCTGGTGTTGTAGCAGCCACTGCGGCGGTGCTGAGCGCAGCCGTCATGGCAGACGCGAGTAGTATTCCGAATTTCATTTCATGCCCCTCTTATTTTCGCTTTGCCAGCGAGATGGCAGCGCCATCAATTAAAAGTACCACGCGGACGAAAGAAGGCAATGGCTTATTGGATCGTTTCACATTATTTGTACGGTCGGCGGCGTGATGGGGCCGCCGCAAGGCTCCCCCCGAATCGGGTGCCGGCGGGGACAGATAATTTCAATTCGGTGCAGCCGACAGCCAAATTGTTCCGACCGCCCTGCCGTAAACCGGAAGCGTCTGCGCTCCGGCCAGCTGTGAGCCGCCCGGCCCGGCACAGCGGATTTTCCCCGCCCCCGCAAGCGGCCGCGCGCTGAAGGCAGCGCCGGTCATCTTCCCCACCAGGACCTGCCAAACCAAACCGGCCCACTTCGACGCCTAAGCACGCTTTGCCGCCGTGAAACAGACGTGCTAAGCGGCCCGTGAACTCGACGAAGCGGCTGCCTCGGCGCTAGGTGCGGCTGCCCGGCGAATCAATGCCTCCAGTAAACGGTAGAACAAGGGTTTTGGACCGATGAGCGACATCGCCGACAAGGTTAGAAAAATTGTGGTGGAACACCTGGGCGTCGAAGAGAGCAAGGTGACCCCCGAGGCGTCGTTCATCGATGATCTGGGCGCCGACAGCCTGGATACCGTGGAACTGGTCATGGCGTTCGAGGAAGCATTCAGCGTCGAAATCCCCGAGGACGCAGCCGAGAAGATCAGCACGGTGAAGGACGCCATTGACTATATAGAGAAGCAGAAAGCGGCCTGATCAGCCCCCTTCCAGCCCTTTTCTTCTGATCATGAGCACGCGTTTTCCATGCTAGACCGCGAACGGCGGGTGGTTGTCACCGGTATGGGTATCGCAAGCCCCCTCGGGCTCGGCGTCCCGCATGTCTGGAAACAGCTGATCGAGGGCAAGTCCGGGATCAGCGCCATCCAATCCTTCGACGTGGCGGACCTGGCGGCCAAGATCGCCGGCCAGGTGCCGGCCGGCACGCGCGCCGACGGCGGCCTGTCGCTCAGCGAGTGGATTCCGCCCAAGGACCAGAAAAAGATGGACCGCTTCATCCATCTGGCCCTGGTTGCCGCCATCGAGGCGGTGGAGGATTCCGGCTGGATGCCGGAGGACGAGCCGGATCGCGAGGCGACCGGCGTGATGATCGGCTCGGGCATCGGCGGCCTGCAATCGATCTACGAAGCCAGCGTGCAAGTGCATGAGGGAAAGGTGAAGCGGCTGTCGCCGTTCTTCATCCCCTCCGCGCTGATCAACCTGGCGTCCGGCCACCTCTCCATCAAATACGGCTTCAAGGGTCCGAACCATTCGGCGGTGACGGCGTGCGCCACGGGCGTGCATGCCATCGGCGACGCGGCGCGGCTGATCATGTGGGGCGATGCGGACGTCATGGTCGCCGGCGGCGCGGAAGCCGCGGTGTGTCCCCTGGGCATTGGCGGATTTTGCGCGTCGCGCGCGCTGTCCACCGGCTTCAACGACACGCCAATGCGGGCCTCGCGTCCGTGGGACCGCGATCGCGACGGATTTGTCATGGGCGAAGGCGCCGGCGTGCTGGTGCTGGAAGAGTTTTCGCACGCACAGGCGCGCGGCGCGCAGGTATATGGCGAAGTCGTGGGCTACGGGCTCTCCGGCGACGCGCACCATATCACCGCACCGGCCGAGGGGCATGACGGGGCGTTCCGCGCCATGCGCGCGGCCTTCCGCAATGGCGGCCTGACGCCGGCCGACGTGCAATATGTCAACGCGCACGGAACGTCCACGCCGATGGGCGATGATCTCGAGCTCGAGGCGGTGGAGCGATTCTTCGGCGATTCGGCGCAAGGCATCGCCATGTCGTCCACCAAGTCGGCGACCGGGCACCTGCTGGGCGCGGCCGGCGCGATCGAGGCGATCTTTTCGCTGCTGGCGATCCGTGACGGGGTGGCGCCGCCCACGCTGAATTTGGATGCGCCCAGCCGCGAGAGCGTCATCGATCGGGTGGCGCATACCGCGCAGGAACGCAGGATCGATTGCGCCCTGTCGAACAGTTTCGGCTTCGGCGGGACGAACGCGAGCGTGATCTTCCGGAGAGCATGAAAGGCCGGGTATCCGCCCGTGGATCCCGCCGCGTGAAACCGGCCCATGTTTCGCGCCCGGCCCGCGCATGCGCTGGCTGATTCTGGCAGTCTTCAGCATTGTGGCCGCCTTCGGCCTCGCTGTGGCGGGCGCCATTCATCTGTACGAAACACCGGGCCCCCTGTCGCGCCCGGCCGCCGTGATCGTCGCGCATGGCGGATTGGACAGCGTGGCCGAGTCGCTCGCGCGCGCCGGTGTCATCCGCCACAAACGACTGTTCAAAGCTGCGGCGATCGCCACCATGGCCAACGGCCCGCTGCACGCCGCCGAACTGAACTTTCCCGCCGGCGCCAGCGTGGCCGCCGTGCTCGACATATTGCGGTTCGGCCACGCCGTGCAGCACCACGTCACCATTCCGGAAGGGCTGACCGCGGCACAGATCAGCGACATTCTCATGCACGCCGACGGTCTGACGGGCGATCTCGTCATCCCGGCCGAGGGTAGCGTGCTGCCCGATACGTATGATTATCCACGCGGCACGAGCCGCGCCACCATCACCGCGCGCGCGCAACAGGCCATGCAGCGGCTGCTCGCGGCGGACTGGGCCGCCCGCGCCCCCGGGCTTCCGTTGCACACGCCGTTCGAGGCGCTGATCCTGGCCAGCGTCGTCGAGCGCGAGGCGAAACTGCCGGTGGAACGCGCCATGATTGCGCGCGTGTTCCTGAATCGCCTGGCGGATCATATGCGGCTTCAAGCCGACCCGACCGCGCTGTACGGCGCGAGCGGCGGCGCGGGTGTGCTGAACCGCGCACTGACGCGGGAAGATCTGGAACGTATCGACCCGTACAACACCTATGTCGCGGACGCCCTGCCGGCGGGACCGATTTGCAGTCCGGGCGCCGCCGCGATCGCGGCCGTGCTGCATCCCGCCGCGGGCGACGCGCTGTATTTCGTGGCGGACGGCACCGGGGGACATGTGTTCGCCACAAGCCTGTCGAACCACAATGAAAACGTCACGCGCTTGCGGGGGCGGCGGTAAGGAAGAAGGCCAGGGGCTTTGCCCCCTGGACCCCGGTCGCGCGCAGCACTTGTGACGCCGGCGGCACGCCGGTCGGGGGTCCAGGGGGTGAAACCCCCTGGCCTTCTTCGAAGAGTCAGTCTCAACGCGGGTCAGGGGCAGAGCCCCGGCCTGCTTCCTTAAAACACCACAACATGCCCAATCAGCTGATTTGCATCGGTTATTCCATCGAACGTAATGGACGTATTGCTTTCCCCGAATCGCACCACGAAGTTGCCGTCATCGTCGTATCCGCTCGACACGGCGCCGGCCACTTCGGCTTGGCTGTAGTTGCTGAAGGCAACCGAGTCGGCGCCGTGAAGATCGGAGATCGTGATCGTGCCGTTTGCCGCGCCGATGGCATCGACCAGGAAAATGTTGGTGCCGGCCCCGCCAGTCAGGGTTTCCTGGCCGGCGCCCGCAATCAGCGTATCGTTACCGCTGCCGCCCGCCAGCACGTCCGCGACACTTCCGGTATCGGCCTGGCTCGCGCCGAACAGCACCAGATCGCTGGTGGCGCCGGCGCCATTCAGGGTCTCGTTGCCCGTGCCGGCGTCGAATGTCGCCGCGGCGCCGATGTTCGTTTGCGCGCCCAGCGCGAGATAATCGCCCGGGCTGCCGAACAGAACGGCCGCGCCGCTGCCGAGATCGATGGTCGCCGTAATGCCGGGCGCGGCGATGAAGGTCAGGCCGCCGCTGCCGCCCTTTATCGTATCGCCGCTCCCTTCGTCGCCAACCGTCAGATAGCCCGCGCCGCCGGTGACGAGGTTATCGCCGTTTGCGGTACCGTCACTGTCGGGCAACAGCACGACGGTAAGATTGCTCGCCGAGGTTTCATCGGCACCGCCGCTGATGGTCTGGCCTTCGGTGGTGGCCACGACGTAATCGCCGTGGCCGTTCGCGACCACGAGATTGCGCCCGGTATCGATATAGACGGTGTCGTTGTAGGCGCCCGGGCCGGTATCGTTCAGGGTAACGACGGCCGAACCGGTGCCGGGGCGAACCAGGGTAAGGCCTGTTCCGGTCGTGATCGTGTCGTTGCCGGTTCCGCCGATGACCGTGTCGCCCGAACTGGCGCCGCCGTCATACAGATTGTCGCCGTTGATGAAGACAATGAGGTTGCCGTTGCCGAAGCTGTTGATGGTTGTTGCGGGGTCACTGCCCACCACGAGAATGGAGTCGCCGCCCGCGCTGTCGCCGTTGATCACCGCGGCGCCCGCGATGGTGTCGATCACATATCCCGCACTGGTAATGTCGTAGGTGGGTGACCCGCCCTGCACGCTGCCGGGAATGAGTTGATAGATCGGCGTGGCGTCGGGCAATCGGCTGCCGCGAAACAGCCTGGCCCCGCCGGTTGGCGAAACCGGCTCGGTATTTTGGCCTCCGGTCAGTTCCGTCTGGATGGCGCCGACTAGCGAATCGATCGTAGCCAGTGCGTAGCTTGAGCCATACGCGGTGAACGTTACGTCGATCGAGCCCGCGCCGGAGCCGCCATCGATGGTTTCCAGCTGTGACATGCCGCGCGCCCTTCGCAGGTAAAAAGCAGTTCTTTTCTGCAGAAAAGAACCAAAAGACTTTTGCTTTTAATGCAATCCTTCAATTAACGGCCATGGCTCGAACCGTTGTGCAGGCGCAGGGGCAAAAGTCTTTTGGTTCTTTTCTTCAGAAAAGAACATCCTTCCTTCTAACCGCCAGCGTGCCGGCCGGCGAGATACAAAAAAAGCCAGCCCGAAGGCTGGCTTTCTCTGTCGAGAGATATCCCGACGCGAAGGACTTTCCTTCGCGTCGGTGGCCTGTCGTCAGAAGCTGATGATGTGTCCGTTGAGCGCGCTGCCATCGCCGAGACCGGTGAAGGTAACGGCCGTGCTGCCATTCGTGGTGTCGAACGTAACGATGTAGTTGCCGCTTCCATCTTCGTGGCCGCCCGCGAGCGCGTTCGCGATCTCGGTCTGCGTGAAGTTGAGGGCCAAGGTGTCGTTCGACGTGAAGTCGCTGATGGTAAGCGTGGCATCGTTGGCGCCGACGGAGTCGATGAGGAAGGTGTTGTCACCCGCGCCACCCACCAGCGTCTCGAGGCCCGCACCGGCCACCAGGGTGTCGTTGCCGCTGCCGCCGACGAGCGAGTCGGATGCGCCAACACTGTCGGCCTGCGCTGCGCCATACAGCGTGAGGTTGCCCACCGCCGCGGCGCCATTCAGCGTCTCGTTGCCCACGCCCGCGAAGAAGGAGGCCCCGCCGGTGTCGCCCGAGACGTTCCCGAGGGTCAGGTTATCAGACGCATTGCCGTAGATGAGCGCTTCTTGCGTTCCGGCATTGATCGTGGCGATGACGCTGGCCGCACCAATGAAGGTCAGGCCGCCGGTGCCGCCGTTGATTGTATCGTCGTTGCTGTAAACGCCCACTGTCAGATAGCCGGCGCCGCCCGTGACGAGGTCGTTGCCGTTCGGCGTGCTGTCGCTGTTCGGCAGAAGAACCACGGTCAGGTTGCTGGCCGATGTCTCGCCGGCGCCACCGGTAATGGTCTGGCCCGCCGTGGTGGCCAGAACGTAATCGCCCGTGCCGTCCGCGATAACGAGGTTGTTGCCGGTATCGAGAAACACCTGATCGTTATAGGCGCCGCTTCCGGTATCGTTCAGCGTGATGCTGTCATAGCCGGTGCCGGAACGCACCTGGGTGTCGCCCACGCCGGTATTGATCGTATCCTGGCCCGTGCCGCCGATGACCGTGTCACCCGAGCTGGTGCCGCCGTTGTAGGTGTTGTCGCCGTCAATGAAGACGATCAGATTGTCGGTGCCGGCGCTGTTGACGATGGCTTCCGGGGTGATCGCGGCCACCAGGACCGAATCGCCGCCCGTGCTGTCGACGTTAACCGTCGTCGGGCCGCTGATCGTGTCGATCACATAGCCGGCCGTGGCAATGTTATAGACCTGGGGCCCTTGGCCGCTCGATTTGAGCTGGTAGATCGGCTCCGAAGGCGGCTGCTGGTCGCCCTGGAAAAAAGAGCCATTCGTGCCATTCGGCAGCAAAGGATCGGTGTTGCCACCGCTACCGAGAATGCTGTCAATCGCCCCAACTAACGAGTCGACATAGCTTAGAGCGTAGGGGGACCCATACGCCGTGAACGTGACGTTGATCGTGCCCGCCCCAGAGCCGCCAACAATGCTTTGATATTCCGACGCCATTTCAACCGCCCCGAGAAAGTTCAGTAACAAGATACATACGCCGCATCAAATCCACTGCGGCCAACCCGTGCATATCAAAGCTCCCTACCAAGGACAACATAGAAGTGCACGTGCCGAGAAGTTTTTTATGCGCAGGGTTGGGTTAAGGACGCGTTACCAAACGAAATTCGCCGTGCGGTTGTATCGGGGTTGTCATACGACCCTCATATACCTGCCCACGCCCCCCGCCGGGGCCACTTCTTCTGGCAAAATGAAGTAATCTCTACGGAAATACTATGGATAATACCTATTCAATTACTATGAAACACGTTGCCTCCATGACCGGATTCGCACGCACCGCCGGAACCGGCCACACCGTGTCGTGGATCTGGGAGTTGCGCAGCGTCAACGGCCGGGGACTGGAACTGCGCCTCAAGCTACCGCCCGGATTCGATGCCATCGAAGCGCGATTGCGCGCCGCCGCCACAGCCCGCTTCGCCCGCGGCAACATCCAGGCGAGCCTGACGCTTGGGCGCGATGAAACCGCCGCCATAACGGTGGATCGGACGCTCCTCGCACGCCTGGCCATGGAGGCGCGCGCGCTGATGGACGTGATGCCGGGGGCGCCCCCGCCGCGAATCGAAACGCTGATGGCGCTGCCGGGGGTGGTGCGGCGCATGACGGCCGAGGACGCGCCACCCGACGAAGCCCTGCTCGCCGCCACGCTCGCCGATTTCGACGCTGCCCTCGCGGCGCTGGGGCAGATGCGGGCCGCCGAGGGCGCCCGACTCGCCGACGTGCTGTCGGGCCTGCTCGACCGGATCGCCGTGTTGCATCAGGAAGCGGCCGCCCTTGCCGCCCAGCAGCCGGAAGCGCAGCGGGCCCGCCTGGCCGAGCTGATTCGCCGCCTGCTGGGCGACCAGCATGCCGTCCCGGCCGACCGGCTGGCGCAGGAAGTGGCGCTGCTGGCCACGCGGGCCGACGTCACCGAGGAAATCGACCGCCTGGCCAGTCATATCGCGGCGGCGCGCGCGCTGCTGGCCACCGGCGGCCCGATCGGGCGGCAGCTCGATTTCCTGGTGCAGGAATTCATGCGCGAGGCGAACACCCTGTGCAGCAAGTCGGCCAGCGCCGGCTTGACCGCGGCCGGTCTGCAGCTGAAGGCGGTGATCGAACAGGTCCGCGAGCAGGTCCAAAATGTGGAGTGACACTCTTTCGGTGGCCTGCTCGTCCCCTCCGCCCGCCGTGAAGAACGGCGGCCTGCGGGGGCAGGACACTAATATATATGTATGACACCGCGAACGATCGGGCGACACCGTCCCGGCGCGGGGTTTGCCTGGTGATTGCCGCACCCTCCGGCGCCGGCAAGAGCACCATCACCCGGGCCTTGCTGGCCTGCGAGCCGTTGCTCAGCCTGTCGGTCAGTGCCACCACGCGCGCGCCCCGGCCAGGCGAGCAGGACGGGGTGCATTACCATTTCGTCGACGCCGCCCGGTTCGACGCCATGCTGGCGGAGGGCGCGCTGCTGGAACATGCGCGCGTATTCGGCCGCGCCTACGGCACGCCGCGCGCCCCGGTGGAGGCGGCGCTGCGCGACGGGCGGGACGTGGTGTTCGATATCGATTGGCAAGGCTGGCGGCAGTTGCGGGCGGCGCTGCCCGGCGACACGGTGGGCGTGTTCGTGCTGCCCCCGTCGCTCGCCGCGTTGCAGGCAAGGCTGGTGTCCCGCGCAGGCGACGACGACGCCGAAATCGCGCGCAGGATGCAGGCGGCGCGCGACGAAATTGCCCACTGGGCCGAGTTCGACCACGTGGTGGTGAACGATGAGCTGGAACGGTGCGTGGCCGAGGTGCGGGCCGTGCTGCATGCCGCGCGCACGGCAACAAAAAGGCAGCAGTTCTTTTTTGAAAAAAAGAACCAAAAAACTTTTGAATGATAAAAGTTTTTTGGTTCTTTTTTTCAAAAAAGAACGACTCCTTCCTTCCTACGTTTTCAGCCCACCCCGCAGCAGGCCGGTGATTTCACGCCGCTGCGCGGCCGCGAGATACAGGAACAGGCTCGCGGCCATGAACGCGCACCACCACAATGCGTCAGCCGCAACAGAAGCGTAACGGTTTTGCGGCGCCGTGACGCTCTGCGCCGCCATCACCAGCGCGCCCAGCACCAGCAGGCGCGCCAGCGGCCACGCGCTGAACGGAACCCGATGCAGCCGCCGGGCGGCCAGCCAGCACACGCCGCCATACAGCACCCACGTTATGAACGTCGCGATCGCCGCCCCCCAGATGCCCAGCGACAGCGGTCCGGTGATCAGCAGGAAATTGAGCCCCAGATTCGCCGCCGCGCCGGCGAGCGCGATGCGCGCCACCAGGCCCGAGCCGATATCGATGAGCAGCATGTTGCGGAAAAAATCGCCGATTTCACGAAAGAAATAGGCAAACACCAGCACCGGCAGCAGCAGCACCGGCGGCACGTAGGACGGCGGCGCCACCAGCCGGATCGTATCGCGTCCGAACAGGGCAATGCCCATGGCGCCGGCGGCGAGCACGAACACCAGCCACGACCCGATATGGGCGAACCGGCTCTGCCAGCCTTCGTCCTCGGCGAACCTGTAGAAGCTGACATTCCAGCTCTTGCCGAAACTGTCGCCCACCAGCACGCTCAGCAGCATGGCAAACTGATACGCCAGCGAATATACACCGACATCGGCCGGACTGATATGCGCCAGGAACAGCCGGTCGGAGAAATGAATGGTGAAATAGCACACGCCGGACAGCGCCAGCGGCGCGCCGAAATGCCACAAGGCGGCCACATGGCGCCGCGCCGGCACGATGCCGATTTCGCGCAACATGACCGCCAGCAGAAAACCGGTGCCGACGCCCGCAACGATCAACTTGCTCCAGACAAATCCCCACACGCCGAGATGCAGTGCGCCGATGAACCAGATATTCAGCGCCACCGCGGCAAACATCGTAACCAGCGAATACACCAGGAAAAAACGCGCGCGCGCGTGCATGCGCTGGTAGACCAGGAGGAACTCGCCGATGGTGGCGAACGCCATGCCGGCGAAACTGACGCGCAGCAGCGCCACCTGGTGCGGCAGGTTGATCGCCAGCGCCACCGGCCGCGCGCACAGGCACGCGCCGGCCGCCACAATGATCGCGCCGGCGATGGCGGCGATGAGCGCGGTAGAGGCAACCTGCCGCCGCGCCACCTCGGTGGCCTGGTCGTAATAGACCCGCGTCAGCGTCTGTCCGATGCTTTGCAGGCCGAACAGGATGGCGGTGACCATGGTGGCCAGTTCCACCAGGCTCATGATGCCGTATTCTGTTGTGCTCAGATGGGCGGCGTAGAACGGGATCATCAGAAACCCGACAACCCGGCCGATGATGTTGCCCGCGAAATAAAGCGACGAGTCGCGTAGCAGCCGGGGGGTGGAATTCATGGAATTGAGCCGACCTACGGGCGAAGGAAGGAAGCCGTTCTTTTTTGAAAAAAAGAACCAAAAAACTTTTGTATTTTGTCAGACGCGGCCGGACCTCTCTTCTTCTCAAGCGCCGCTCGGCTCAACATAATTTCCTTTTTTTCAAGAAAGAACTGCTTCTTTCCTAATTCACGCTGCCATCCCCCTCCAGCCCTTCCACCTTCCCATGCAACCGATTGCCGCGCAGTTCCGCTTCGGTCGCCGTCAGGTTGCGCACGAAGATCGTGCGGCCGGGCAGATCGTTGGTAAAATCATTGTCATCCACCACGATTTCCGGCGTCGGCTGCGACACGCCTTCGCTGCCGATAACGATGGCGGCGCTGGTGTTGGTGGCGTGCGGTCCTTTTTCCAGCGTGTTGTTGCGCGCCACCAGGCCGCCGCCGTTCGGCACCTCGATCAGGTAGCTGGCCGTGCCGGTGGGTCCGTCCTCGATCGTGCACCCGGTAATTTCGGTGCGCAGGGCACGGCTTTTGATGTGGTGCGCTTCCTTGGTGGCGCGGAACACCGAATTATGCACGCGCAACAGGCCGATCGTGCTGGCGTAGATGCCGTGGGCGCAATATTGCTTGCAGGTTCCGTTCCGCTCGAACAGGCTGTCGGTCACGTTCAGCACCCAGTTGGCGCCCGGCGCGGTCAGGATGCCGTCCTGGTTGTTAATGAAATGAACGCCGGCCACATTCAGCGAGCCGCCTTCCATGCGAATGCCGGCCCCGTTCTCGTCCGGCACGCGGGCCCGCGTCAGCGTCAGGTTGCGCACTGTCACGTCCGGCGCCTCGATGACGAGAATGGCCTTTCCCTGGCAGGTCTTGTCGGTCAGCACCACGCCGGCCGGGTCACCCACGCCCGCGATCGTCACCCGCGGCACCGTCACCACGGCGCAATCGAAATACTGCCCCGGGTAGATCGCAATCGTGTCGCCCGGCTCGGCGTCCGCAATGGCGGCCGACGGCGTGGCGTAGCGGCGGCCCTGCCCCGCATTCAACGTCGCGGCGCTGGCGGTGACCGCGCCCACGAGGGAGAGGCACGCGGCCATGACGGCCGCGCGCCGCGTGCCCGAATGCCGCCTCCGAACCGGACTCATGGATTGCCCGCTTGGCCGCCTTGGGTTCCCCCCGAAACCGCGTCGGCGGCCTCGGCACCGGGCGCGGCTTGCGCGGCTTGCGTGCGGGCCTGACGGCGGCGGGCGGAAACACCCACCGCCGCCATGCCGACAATCAGCAGCGCGAGCGACGAGGCTTCGGGGACGGGTTCCGGCAGGCCGCTGAACCAGCCGGTGTGGGCCGGCGGCACGGCGGGCACGGGAAGGCCCAAGCCTGCCATGGCAAGAACCGCGAGCGTCAACATCGATGAACTCCTGCGCGCCGTAAACCGCGCCCCGGCCGTTATGTAGCAGGATTCCATGTGGGCAGCCATCAAACTGGTGCCAAGATGTATATAATTTTGGATGAATGTTGCAGGATAGCCGCCTATGGGCACCCCCGGGGAATCGCCATCAAATTGCCATCCCTGAACAGCCCATCCTTGAACATGGCGTGTCACTTCGCTATCCCAGGCCCACCCGGCCCCGCCGGCGGGAGTGGTTTTTGAATGTGCGGCCTGGCTGGCATCCATTACGCCGACGCGGAGCAAAAACCCGGCATGGCCCTGGCCAGGCGCATGGCCGCCGCCATTGCGCATCGCGGCCCCGACGGCGAAGGTTACCACGCCGAACCGGGATTGGTATTCGCCCATCGGCGCCTCGCGGTGATCGACCCGGCCGGCGGACAGCAGCCGATGTTCAACGAAGACGGCAGCGTCGTCATCATCTTCAACGGCGAGATCTACAATTTCGAGAATTTGCGCGCCCGGCTGGTGCGCGCCGGGCACGTGTTCCGTAACCGGTCCGATACCGAAGCGGTGGTGCATGCCTGGGAAAGCTATGGCCCGGACTGCGTGGACCATCTTTGCGGCATGTTCGCGTTCGCCCTGTGGGACCGCAACAGCGGCCAGCTTTTCTGCGCCCGCGACCGGCTGGGCAAGAAACCGTTTCACTATGCGTATCACCGCGGCGATTTCGTCTTCGCCTCCGAACTCGCGGCCCTCGCCGCGGTGCCCGGGCTGCTCGGCGCCATCGATCCGGCGTCGGTCGAGGATTTCTTCACCTTCGGCTATGTGCCCGAACCGGCCACCATCTTTTCGAACGTGCGCAAGCTGCCGCCGGCCCACACGCTGCTGATACAGCGTGGCGCCGCGCCGATCCTGCGCCGCTATTGGGCGCCGCCGCGCGCGATCGTGCCGTGCACCGAAGCGGCCGCCGCGGCGCAAATGGCCACCCATCTGGCCGATGCCGTGGGCAAACGCCTGGTGTCGGACGTGCCGCTGGGCGCGTTCCTGTCCGGCGGCATCGATTCGAGCGCGGTGGTTGCCAGCGCGGCCGCACAGCTGGCCCACAAGCTGGATACCTTCACGGTGGGTTTCGAAGGCGCCGAGGACGAAACGCCCTACGCCCGCCTCGTCGCCGCGCGCTACGGCACGCGGCAGCATGAAACGCGCGAGGCCGCCGTCGACATGATCGAGGGCGCCCGCGTGCAGGCGGCCATCTTCGGCGAGCCGTTCGGCGATGCGTCCGCGGTCCCGTCGCTCGCGGTGTGCCGCATGGCGCGCCGGCACGTGACCGTGGCGCTGTCGGGCGATGGCGGCGACGAGGTGTTCGCCGGGTATCGCCGCACCCGCTGGCACATGCTGGTCAGCGCGGCGCGGCGCTATGTGCCGCAGGCCGCGCGCCGCCATGTGATCGGCCAGCTGGCCGCGATCTACCCGAAGCTGGACCGCGCGCCGCGCTTCCTGCGCGCCAAGCACACATTGTCGGAGCTGGCGCTGGACGACGCGGCGGGGTTTGCCCGCACCGCCACCAAGGTGCATGGGGCGCAGCGCCGGGACCTGTTTTCACGGACGCAGCGCGCGGCCGTATCCGGGCACGACCCGCATGCCAGCCTGGTGGCGCAGTTCGAGGCGACCGAGGACCTCGACCCCCTGCTGCAAGCGCAATTGGCGGACCTCGAGACGTGGCTGCCCGGCGACATTCTGACCAAGGCAGACCGCACCAGCATGGCCGCGTCGCTCGAATTGCGGGCGCCCTTCCTGGACCACGCGCTGGTGGAATGGGGACTGGCGCTGCCGGCGCACCTGAAAATGCGCGGCGGGACGCAAAAATACATCCTGAAGAAGGCGCTGGAACCTGTCCTGCCCGCGGAAATCCTGCACCGGCGCAAGCAGGGATTCACCAACGACCTGGCCCCCGCCTTCCGCACCCAGGCGCCGCTGCTGCGCGCGCGCCTGCTCGGCGAACCGATGCTGGCCAGCGGCCTGTTCGCGCCGGACACGGTCGCCCGCCTGATCGACGCGCATGAAGCCGGCACCGCGGACCACGCGCAGAAACTCTGGTTGCTGCTGGCGTTCGAGGGATTTCTGGCCAGTCGCGAGGGAATTCTGGCCACGAGCGCCCACGCCGCGTGAGTCAGGAAGCCGTTCTTTTCTGAAGAAAAGAACCAAAAGACGTTCATCCCTGCCCTGCACAAAGGTTGGAGCCATGGCCGACAGGTCAGGGATTGCATCCAAAGCAAAAGTCTTTTGGTTCCTTTCTTCAGAAAAGAACGGCTTCCTTCCCTAATCCGCATGCAGCCCAAAACCCTGTTGCACGTGTTCCCCACCTTCGCGGTGGGCGGCGCCCAGACGCGTTTCACCGCCATCGCGAACCATCTGGGCGCTGACGCGCGCCATGTGGTGGTGTCGCTCGACGGCCGCCTCGATGCGCGCGAAAGGCTGGACCCTGGCGTTGACGTGACGTTTGCCGACCCGGGGGAAGGCGGCGGAACAGCCGGCGAATTCAGGCGGGCGTTGCGCTTCTTGCGCCGCGTGTCGGCCGATTTGCTGATCACCAGCAACTGGGGCGCGATGGACTGGGCCGCGGCGGCGGGCCTGAGCCGCCTGCCGCACATCCACACCGAGGACGGTTTCGGTCCCGACGAGCAAACCAGGCAACTGACCCGCCGCGTCCTGACCCGCCGGATCGTCCTGCACCGCAGCCAGCTCGTGCTGCCCAGCCGCACCCTGATGCAGCTGGCGGCCCATACCTGGCGGCTGCCCGCGCGCCGGCTGGTCTATATCCCCAACGGTATCGACACCGCGCGCCTGGCCACCGCGATCCCGGCCGAACTGCCCCCGGGCGGCGGCGCGATCATCGGGACCGTTGCCGTGCTGCGGCCGGAGAAAAACATCGGCCGCCTGGTGCGCGCCTTCGCTCGGCTGCGCGCCCACAAAGCGGCTCGCCTGGTCATCGTCGGCGACGGACCGGAACGCGCCGGGCTGGAGGCGCTGGCAAATTCGCTCGGCATCGCGGACGCCGTGCTCTTCACCGGCCATCGCACGGATGCGGAACGCTGGCTCGCCGCGTTCGACCTGTTCGTGCTCGCCTCGGACACCGAGCAGATGCCGCTATCCTTGCTGGAAGCCATGGCGGCCGGCCTGCCGGCCGCCAGCACCGACGTCGGCGACGTACGCGCCATGCTGGCGCCGGAGAACGGCCCCTTCGTGGTGCCACGCGACGATGCGGCGCTGGCGGACGCGATGCTTGCCTTGCTGGCCGATAGCGCGCGCGCACGCTCGATCGGCGCGGCGAACGCGGCACGGGCTGCGCGGGAATTCGATCAGGCGCGGATGTTTGCGGCTTGGCGGCGAATATTGGGACTGGAGAAGTAGGGAAGCCGTTCTTTTTTGAAAAAAAGAACCAAAAAACTTTTGTCTGTTTAGAGCATTATCAGCCTGACTGGATCGTGCCTATCGAGCCGGCGGCCTGACGGAGGGTGCCGATTTTCCAGTCGGACTGAAGCCGCTCTAGAAGTCCAGGTCGGCATAGTGCGCGGGGGGGTCTACGCCGGCGACACGATCGGCGAGCAACGAACGGAAGCAGGGGCGGCTTTTCATCCTTGCATACCAATCCTTGGCGGCCCCGCTGCCCGACCAATCCACCTCGCCGGTGTAATCCAGCGCGGAAAAATGGCCGGCCGCGACGAAATCCGCCAGCGAGAGCGCATTGCCCGCCAGCCATTTGCGGTTCTCCGCCAGCCAGCCGACATACTCCATGTGCCCCTTCAAATTGGTATAGCCGAGCCGGAGCGCCGCCGAATCCGGCTGCCCCCGGCCACTGGCGCGCTTGAAGTATTTTTCGCCGAGCAGATTGTCCGTCACCTCGCGGGCAAAGCGCCCATCGAACCATGCAACCAGACGGCGCACCTCCACGCGCTCAGTCCGCGTCTTGCCGATCAGCGCGGTGTCCGGGTAGGCCTCGTCGAGATATTCGCAAATCACCTGGCTGTCGGGCACCACCAGCCCATCATCCTCCACCAGCGTGGGCACCGTGCCGGCCGGGTTGAGCTCGAGATATTCCGGCCGCCGGTCCCACGGCCGCTCCAGCTTCAGCTCGAACGGCAGCCGGCGCTCGGCCAGAACCAGGCGCACTTTACGGGAATAGGGGGAAAGGGGTTGGTGATAAAGGACACGCATCGGCGGCTGTTTACGCGATTCCCGCCGCGCTGCAACATGGCGGCAAGGAAGAAAAAGCAGTTCTTTTTTGAAAAAAAGAACCAAAAAACTTTTGAATTTTATGGGCGAATTTTCAGCGCGTGGCACAGTCTCTGCCGTCAGCCTCCGGGAAGGGCAGCCAGCCGCTCCTCCCGCGCTTTCGGCAGGCGAACGCATCCGCGAGAACCTCGGGCGCGCTGCCGTAGTGTCCCGCAGCAATAATTCCTACGCTTGCCTTGCCTGCTGCTCACTCAGCGGCACCGGCAGATATTTGACAAATTCCCGCGGCACGATCTGCCAGAATTTTTCGCGCTCGGTGTCCCAGTCATGCAGCAGCATGGCGGCGTAACGACTGTTTGTTTCGGCCGCGTGTTCCTCCACCAGCCGCTTCAATGTGTCCTCCCAATACGCAGACTCCAGGCGCTGCCAGGTGATGGTGTCGGGGTTGACGCGCAATTCGAAATTCTCGTCGGGGTCGTACACGAACGCCATGCCGCCGGTGAATCCGGCGCCGAAATTGTCGCCGACGGGGCCCAGGATGGCGACCGTGCCGCCGGTCATGTATTCGCAGCCGTTCGAGCCGCAGCCTTCGGTGACGGCGGTGACACCGGAATTGCGCACGGCAAAACGTTCACCCGCCTGCCCGCCGGCGAACAATTTTCCCGACGTGGCGCCGTACAGCACGGTGTTGCCGATGATGGTATTGTTTTGGCTCAGCAACTCCGAACTCGGCGGCAGGCGCACGATGATCGTGGCGCCCGACAGGCCCTTGCCGACATAATCGTTGGCATCCCCCATGACATCGATGCGCAGGCCCTGCACGCCGAACGCGCCGAGGCTTTGGCCGGCCGAGCCGCGCAGGCGCACCGTAAGATGACCCGGTTGCAGCCCGGACATGCCGAACTGGCGCACGATCTTGGACGAGATTTTGGTGCCGATGGCGCGGTGCGTGTTGCGGATGCTGTATTGCAACTGCATTTTTTCGCCACGCTCGAATAGCGGGCGTGCATCGGTGATCATTTGCGCGTCCAGCGTCTCCGGCACTTCGTTGCGGCCGACGCGGGTGCAGAAACGGGCATGCGGGCCGGCGTCGGCCTGCGCGAGAATGGGGTTGAGGTCGAGATCGTCGAGCAATTCGCTGCCGCGGCTGACCTGCTGCAGCAGATCGCTGCGGCCGATGATTTCCTCCAGCTTGCGGAAGCCCAGTTCGGCGAGAATGCCGCGCACGTCTTCCGCAATGAACGAGAAGAGGTTGATCACCTTTTCCGGCGAGCCGTCGAACTTGCGGCGAAGCTCCTCGTCCTGCGTGCAGACGCCGACAGGGCAGGTGTTGGAATGGCATTGCCGCACCATGATGCAGCCCATGGCGACCAGCGAGGCGGTGCCGATGCCGAATTCCTCGGCGCCCAGCAAGGCGGCGATAACCACGTCGCGGCCGGTCTTGATGCCGCCGTCGGTGCGCAGGCGAACGCGATGGCGCAGCCGGTTGAGCATCAGCACCTGATGCGTTTCCGAAACGCCCATTTCCCAGGGCAGGCCGGCATATTTCACCGAACTCAGCGGCGAGGCGCCGGTGCCCCCGACATGGCCGGAGATGAGAATTGCATCCGCCTGCGCCTTGGCGACGCCGGCGGCAATCGTCCCGATACCGGACCGCGCCACCAGCTTGACGCACACCGTCGCATCCGGATTGATTTGCTTGAGGTCGTAGATGAGTTGTGCGAGATCCTCGATGGAATAGATATCGTGATGCGGCGGCGGGCTGATCAGCGTGACGCCCGGCGTGGCGTGGCGCAATTTGGCAATCAGGCCGGTCACCTTGAAACCGGGGAGCTGTCCGCCCTCGCCGGGTTTGGCGCCTTGCGCGATTTTTATTTCGATTTCCCGGCAATTATTCAGATATTCCGCCGTCACGCCGAAACGGCCCGACGCGATCTGCTTGATGGCGGAGGAGGCGTTGTCGCCGTTGGCGCGCGGCTGCGAGCGTTGCGGGTCCTCGCCGCCTTCACCGGAATCGCTGCGCGCGCCGATGCGGTTCATGGCGATGGAGAGCGTTTCGTGCGCTTCCGGGCTCAGCGCGCCGAGCGAAATGCCAGGTGCTATCAGGCGTTTGCGGATTTCGGTAATGCTCTCGACCTCATCGACCGAAATCGGGCGGCAGCGTTCGCGCCGGAAATCGAGGAGGTCGCGCAGCGCCACCGGCTTTTGCCGCCGCACACCGTCGGCATAGCGCCGGTAGATCTGGTAGCTGTCGGTGGCGACCGCGGTCTGCAGCGTGTGAATAAGCTTGCCCTCGAAGGCATGCACTTCGCCGGTCTGGCGAAACTTGTAGTTGCCGCCGACCGGCAACGTCACCAATTCATCGTTCCAGGTGACCCGGTGCAGGCTCAGCAGGCGGCGCGCAATGCCGGACAGGCCGATGCCGGAAATGCGGCTCTGCATGCCGGGAAAAAATTCCGCCACCAGCGCGCGCGACAGGCCCACCGCCTCGAAATTGCAGCCGCCGCGGTAGCTGGAAATGACGGAAATGCCCATTTTGGACATCACCTTCAACAGGCCCTTGTCGACGGCTTTCTTGTACCGCCCGACAGCTTCCTTCACCGTGAGGTCGCCGAGCAGGCCGCGCCGCTGGCGGTCCGCAATGCTCTCCTGCGCCAGATAGGCATTCACCGTGGTGGCGCCGACGCCGATCAGCACGGCGAAACTATGCACGTCCACGCATTCGGCGGCGCGCACGTTCAGGCTGGTAAAGGTACGCAACGAACTGCGCACAAGATGGGTGTGAACCGCGCCGGTGGCCAGGATCATGGGAATCGGCACGCGGTCGGGACCCTGGTTTTCGTCGGTGAGAACCACGTGGCGCTTGCCCTCGCGCACACCTTCCTCGGCGGAACGTTTCACCCGTTCGATCGCGCGGCGTAACCCTGCCTCGCCGTTCGCCGCGGCGAAGGTGCAATCCACCACCACCGCATCATTGCCCATGGTGCGCAGCATGGCCTCGAACTCGGCCGTCGAAAGCACGGGACTTTCCAATTGCAGCAGGTCGCACTGCTCGGAATCCTCGTCGAGCACGTTGCCGAGATTGCCGAGACGGGTTTTCAAGGTCATCACCCGCGTCTCGCGCAGGCTGTCGATCGGCGGGTTGGTGACCTGCGAAAAATCCTGCCGGAAATAGCAGTGCAGGCCGCGATATTGGTCGGACAGCACGGCGAGCGGCGTGTCGTCGCCCATGCTGCCGACGGCCTCGGTCGCATCCTCCACCATCGGGTGCAGAATGGTTTCCAACTCCTCCAACGTCATGCCGACGCCCAGTTGGCGCCGGCGCAACGCCTCGCCGGTGTAACGCACCGGCTCCGGCGCGTCGGTCTTGACGATATGGTCGATCCTGCTGATGCGCTTGGTCCAGGCGCCGAAATCCTGGCGGCCGGCCAGCATGTCGTGCAGCGCCTCGTCCTTCATGAAGCGCGCTTCGTCGAGGTCGACCGCAATCGTTTCGCCCGGGCCAACCCGGCCTTTTTCGATGATGGTGGTTTCTTCCAGCGCCACCATGCCGGTTTCCGACCCGACAATCAGCAGATTGTCCGACGTCAGCGTATAGCGCAGCGGCCGCAAGCCATTGCGGTCCAGTCCCGCAATCACCCACCTGCCGTCCGTCGCACACACCGCGGCCGGCCCGTCCCAGGGCTCCATGACGGCATTGCAATACAGGAACATGTCGGCATGCGCCGGTTTCATGGTGGCATCGTTGCCGATGCTGGCCGGTATCATCAGCGCCTTGGCCATCGGCGCATCGCGCCCGGCGCGTACCAGAAGCTCGAACACATTGTCCAGCACCGCGGTGTCCGAGCCGCCGGCCTGTACCACGGGCTTGATATCGTCGATCGCGCCGCCAAGGTCGCCTGCCGCCAGGCGCGTCTCGTGGCTCTTCATCCAGTTGACGTTGCCGGAAACCGTGTTGATCTCGCCGTTATGCGCCACCAGCCGAAACGGCTGCGCCAGGCGCCAGGTGGGGAACGTGTTGGTGGAGTAACGCTGGTGATAAATCGCAAAGCGGCTGACGAAGAGCGGGTCGGTGAGATCGGGGTAGAAGGTCGCCAAATGCTCGGCGAGGAACATGCCTTTGTAGATCACGCTCTTGCAGGAGAGCGAGCAAATATACAGCTCCGGTATCTGCGCCGCGATGGCTGCCTTTTCGATACGGCGTCGAATGATGTACAGATCGCGCTCGAATCGAGCGTCGTCGCTGCCCGGCGCATTACGCACCATGATCTGCTCGATTTCCGGCCGCGTCGCATTGGCCTTCTCACCAATGCAGGAAACGTCGATCGGCACCTGCCGCCAACCATAAATCTCGTAACCGAATTGCAGAATTTCGGTCTCTACAATCTGCCGGCACCGTTCCTGCGCAGTAAAATCCGTCTTCGGCAGAAACACCATGCCCACCGCAATCCGCCCCCCCCGCGCCCGGTCGCCGCCGCG
>CAJCIS010000180.1 GCA_903970435.1 Acidobacteriota bacterium
GCCGCATGATCGGAATACCTTCGAGCGGCTCCAGTGCTCTGATCAGCACGCCGGCGCCGATCCCCGGCATCTCACTCGACACGTTCAGCATGTATGACCTGCCATAGGCAAGGTAGACGTAGGCGTGTCCATGATCGAGAAACAGCGACCGATTACGCCGGGTCATCCCCCGGTAGGCGTGGCCTGCGGCATCGCCGACCACATAGGCCTCCGTCTCAACAATGCGACCGCTGGCGACGCCTTGGGGCAATTTGCGGATCAACACCTTGCCGATAAGATGGCGAGCGAGTGTCACCGTATCACTCGGCAACTCCGAGCGTGCCAGCGGCATGGCGGCCCGCTTTCAGGGCACCCGCTCGACCCATTGCGCTCGCGAAGGTCCCGGCTCGAACGGGTCGCTGAAATACTGCGTCTCGCGCGCCACTTTCCCATCGAGAAACTCCATGATGCTGACGGTATAAGACGGGCGCCCGTCATAGGTCAGGACATACTCGGTGATCCAAAGATCGCCCGTGCCGATGATCCGCCTTATGGTAAAACGTTTCAGATTCGGTTGCGCGGCGCGAGACGCCCCTATCCTCGACCGTCCGCGGATACGCTCGCCCGATTGAGGATATTCGAGCACCGCGTCCTCCCGGTAAATCTGGTGCTCGCCGGCGAAGTCATTCGCATCCGAGGCGGCCCAGTGATGGTCCAGGGCGGCGCGAATCTCTTGGTCTTTCATGGCATCTCTCCTGTCATGAAGGCGAAGGAAGCAGTTCTTTTTTGAAAAAAAGAACCAAAAAACTTTTATCTGTTACGGGGCAACGGGCAACAGAGAAGAAGTTTTTTGTTCTATTTTTTCAAAAAAGAACTACTGCCTTTGTCCCTTCAAGGCGCCGGCGTCGTCCCGTACCACCGGTCGCGCGTGGCATTATAATGCGCTACCGGATCATACAACCGCACATCCAAACCCAGCGCCTGCGCGCTCAGCCGCCCGGTCACTGCCTGCAATTGCAAACTCGCAACGTAGCTGTCGCGTTCCGCCGTTATCTGGTTGACGTCCGCGGCCAGTTGCTCCTGTTGCGCGTTCAGAACCTCCAGCAGGGTGCGCGCGCCCACCGATTGCTGCCGTGCGACGCCGCGGGCGGCCACGCTGTTGGCGGCCAGCGAGGTGCGATATTCCGCCACGCGGGTGCGCGCCCCATCCAGCGCTGCCCACGCCGTCTGTATTTCCGCGCGCGCCTTGCGCAATACCACATCCACTTGCAGCAGGCTGCGCGCCGCCGCTTCCTTCGCCTGCCGGATTTCGGCTGCCTGCTCGCCACCCTGATACAACGGAACCGTCAACTGCAACGTCGCCTCGACAAGGTCGTCGCGCTGATGCGGAAACTGCACGTCGGTTTCCTTCACGCGGCCGCCGTGAAATTCCGCCGACAGGCGCGGCTGCAGGCCGGCGCGGGCGATATCGATCCCCTGGCGCGCCGCTTCCTGCGCCGCGCGCGATTGCACGACATCGAAATTGGCGGCAACGAATTTCATCGCGGCGTCGAGCCCCGGCGGCACATCGACCGCGCGTGTCGGCAATGGGGCCGCGCCGGCAGGCTGACCTATTTGCTGCTCGTAGGCCGCCCGGGAGGCGGCGAGCGACGCCACCGCCTGGGCCGTGCGGGCCCGCTGGTCGGCGAGGCGGGCCCTGGCCTGCGCGACATCCGTTTCGGTGACAGCGCCGGCCGCCAATTCCTGCTCGCTGGCACGCAATGTTCGCTCCAGCACCGTCTCCTGATGATGGTTCAGTTCCACGATGCGCTGGTCGCGCGCCACGTCGAGATACGCGGTGGCGGCGGCAAGCAGCACCGCGGCCTCGGTCGCCTGCAGGCCGGCCCGTTCGGCCGCTACCAGCGCCTCCGCCTGGCTGACCTGTGCGTGCACCTTGCCGCCGGTGTATATCGGCTGCGTCACGGACAGCATGGAATCCTGCGGCACGCGGCGTTCGGGCTGATGCGTCGGGTCCATGCTGTCCCAGAACGCAGAGACGCCAATGCTTCCGTCGATCGTTACACGCGGGCGCCAGCCGGAGAGCGCTTTGGGGACGCCCTCGTCGGCTTCGCGTAATTGCTGGCGGGCTGCCAGCAATTGCGGGTTGTAGAGATAGGCTTGCGACAGGGCCGTTTCGAAGGCGCTATCTTCTGCGCGCGCAGAAGGCCGGAAAATAAACCAAAAAAACAAAAGAAGGAAGTAGTTCTTTTTTGAAAAAGAGAACCAAAAAACTTTTGCCTTTTTCATGGGCGGGGGGCGCGGAAGAGTTTCGTTTCGTTTAGCGCCAGCACGATCAGCATGGTGCCCAGCATGATGATGCCGATCCAGCCGAAGGCGTCTTCCACCGCCATCGTTGTTGCCTGCCGGCGGACGGCGCCGGTCAGGGCGGCAGCCGATGGCACATTTCCGGCGACCAGGTGATCCGCGATGGTATTGGAATGCACCCTTTCACGCACGGCCAGAATGCCGCCGATCACGGCGCCGCCAACGCTGCCGGCGAGCGTTCGCACCACATTGAACAGCGTGGCGCCGGAAAGCGCATCGGTCAGCTGCAAGGTGGAGGTGGATATCACGATCAGCGGCACCATGATCAGCGGCTGTCCGCAGGCCTGCAGTATGTGCGATGGCAGAATATCCGCCTTGACCCAATCGCTGTCGGCGAACGTGGCCAGCCGCACACCCAGCGCCACGATGAGGAGGCCGAGCGCAAGCACGATCCTGGCCTCCAGCACGCGCAACAGGAAAGGCGTTGCGGCGCACACGAACAGTTGCGCCAGCGCCGCCCAGATCAGAATGTTGCCGACCTGCAATTCGCGGAAGCCGCGCACCTGAATGCCATATTGCGGCAGCAGCAGGCTGGTCCCCAGCGTGGACACCGCGAAGGCGAAGATCGTCGTCAATCCGCCGGTGAAGTTGCGCCGCAGCAACAGGCGCAGATTGATCAGCGGTGTGTCGTGATACAGCTCCACGGTCACAAACCCGACCAGCGTCATCGCCGCCGCGACGAACAGCGACACGATGAACGCCGAGGAGAACCAGTCCAGCCGCTGGCCCTCGTCCAGCGCGGCCGTCAGCAGCGATGCGAACGCCACCATCAGGAACATGCCCCAATAATCGGCATTTCGAAAAACCTCGGGGCGGGCGGGCTCCACAGGTAATCCGAACAGCACAAGGCCCAGCACGACCGGGCCGATCACGCCGCCGACATAGAAGATCGCCTGCCAGTGCACGATGTCGGTCAACACGCCGGCCAATGATTCGGAAATCAGCGGCGTGCTCGCCGTCACCAGGGCATACAGCGTAAAGCCGTAGATGCGCTGGTGCAACGGTGTGTGCCGCAGCAATATGCCTAGCAACAAGGGTATCAGCGCGCCGCCCCCCACGCCTTGCAGGAAGCGCATCGCGACCAGCCACACATACCCCTGGTTCGCCGCCCAAGGGCATAATGCGCCGGCCATGGTGAGCAATATCACCGACACCGCGACCGCGCGGCGCTGCGAAATGATGCTGGCCAGCCAAGGCGTCATCGGCACCACGGCGATTTCGGCGATATTGTAGGCCGACGAGACCCAGGCAGCCTCGTCCACGCCGTAACCGATGCCGCCACGCAAATCGGCGAGCGAGAAAGTGGTCAATCGTGTGTCCAGGTTGGAAACGAAGCTGCCGAGCACGGCGCCGAACAGGCCCAGCGCGAGGCGCATTGTGACGGGCGGCGGCCCTTGCACGCGGCCGTCCGGACCGCGCGGCGGATCGAGATGAAGCGGCGCCAGCCAGTTCTTCACGGAGTCCCCGCGGTGTCTATTTCCACCTCGGCGGAAAGACCCGGCAGCAGGCGCGCGTCGAACGCCGGCCGCGCATCGAGCACGACCTTCACCGGTACGCGCTGCTCGATTTTGGTGAAACTGCCGGTGGCGCGGTCCGGCGGCAGCAGCGATCCCTCCGCCTGGGTGTCGGGTTCGAGACTGTCCACATGGCCGCTGAATACCACGCCTGGAATGGCGTCCACGAACACGCGGGCCGGCTGGCCGGGCCGCATGCGCGTGACCTGCACTTCGCGGTAATTCGCCACCGCCCAGGCGCCCCGCAAGGGCACCAGACTGATCAGCGCCGTGCCCGGCGCCACATAATCGCCGCGCCGCTCCTGCCGCGCTGTGGTCATGCCGTCGAACGGCGCCACGATGCGCGTGTATCCCAAATCCACCTCCGCGCGCGCCAGCGCGGCCCGCGCGCCCTCCAGCGACGCGCGCTGCCCGGCCAACTCGGCCTGCAATTCGCCGATGCGCGCCTGCTCGGCGGCCAACGCGCGGCGCGCGCCGGCCGCGGCAGCCTGACGCTGGCCGTTGGCCGCCACGGCATTCTGCCAGTCGCGCGCAAGAAACGATTCCGTGTGCAGCAGAGCAGCCTGGCGCGTGCGTTCCAGGCCGGCCCGCTCGCTTTCCGCATCTGCGGCGGCGACGTTGGCCTGCGCCACGCCGATCTGTGCCGTCTGCTGCGCAAGTTCGGCTTCCGCCACGGCAACCATGGCCTCGCCTTGCGCGACTTCGGCGCGCGCGCGGCCGACCCGGGCGCGGTAATCACGGTCGTCGATGGCGTAGAGCAGCGTGCCGCGCCGAACCGCCTGGAAGTCCCGCACCGGCACGTTCACGAGATAGCCGGCCACCCGCGCCTTGAGTTGCGTCGGATCGCCATCGAGGGCCGCATCGTTGGTCTGCCGCACGCTGCCGAAGGCGACCAGGGCGTTCCAGTCCACCACGAAGGCGACCGCGCCGAGCAGCAGCAAAGCGGAAACCACCGCGCGGATGATCGCATTGCGCATCAATGTGCGACGCCGGCGGCTGCGTCGCGGGTCAGCACGGTTGCCACCGCCGACATGCCAGGCCGCACCAGGCCGCGCAGCCGGCCGGCGTTGCCGCTATCGTTCCACAAAATCGCAATCCGCACCGTCACGCGGGCGGGCACCTTGGTGAAGTTTCCCGTCGTGTTGTCGGGCACGATTGCGCTCAGGCGGCCGCCGGTGACCGGCGACATGCCAATCACGCGCCCCGCCAGCACATCGCCGGGAAACGTATCGAGGCGCAGGCGGGCGGGTTGCCCGATGCGGATATTGGGTATCTGGCGTTCGGTGAAGTTGGCATCCACCCACACCGTATCGAGCGGCGTGACGCCGACCACCCGCGTTCCCGCCGCCAGCAGGTCGCCGACGCGCACCCGGCGTGCGCCGAGCGTGCCGTCCACCGGCGACACGATCCGGGTCCATCCCAGGTTCAGTTGCGCGAGGTCCAGGTCGGCCTGGCGGGCCACCACCGCGGCTTGCGCGCCGCGCCGTTGCGCGTCCAGGGTTGCCGCCTGCCGCTCGCGCACCAGGCGTTGCGCGTGCGCCGCTTGCACGCCGGCGAGGTCGCGTTTCTGGTCGGCGATGGCGGTATCGAGCGCGCGGCGCACGCCGGCATCGGTGTGGATCAGAACTTGCTGGCGCGCGAGTTCCGGTTGCGTGCTGGAAATCGCGGCGATCGAGCCTTCCTCGCTGCTGCGGGTCTGCGCGATCTGCGCCAGCAACACCGCTTGTTGCGCATCGATGGCGTCCAGCCGCGCGCGCGCGGCCAGCAAGGCCGCCTGCGCCTGATCGCGTTCGGCGCGATAATCGTCATCCTCGATCGTGGCGATCAGATCGCCGGCATGCACAGGCTGATTATCGGCGATCGGCAGGCTCGTCAGATAGCCGGTCACCCGCGCGGCCACGTGGGTGACATCGCCGCCGACATAGGCGTTGTCGGTTTGTGGATTTTCCCGGTAGGTAAACCCCTTGTCCAGCGACAGCACGAACACCGCGGCGGCAATGATCACGCCCACGGCGGCGAAGAAAACCAGCATGGGCCGCCAGCGCCGCGCCGGGGGCGCGGCCGGCGCGGCAGCGAGGGGCGGCGCGTCAGACACCAAATCCGGTCCTGCGTGAGACGCACATATCAACCGTACGATCTCAAGGGCGGTCAAGGAGGCGGGCGAGCGTTGTTACGCGTAATGCCGATCGTCCACGTCAACAGATAAAAGTTTTTTAGTTCTTTTTTTCAAAAAAGAACGACTTCCTTCCCTTAGGCCCGCCCATAAGTATCCTCAAACCGAACAATATCATCCTCCCCCAGATAAGACCCCACCTGCACCTCGATCAAAGTCAGCGGAATGCGCCCCGGATTGTAAAGCCGGTGCACCGCCCCGAGCGGCAGGTACACGCTTTCATTCTCGCGCAGGAATATCTCCTCGCTGTCGCGCGTCACCATGGCCGAGCCCGCGACCACCACCCAGTGCTCCGCGCGATGAAAATGCTTTTGCAATGACAGCTTTTCGCCGGGTTTCACGACGATGCGCTTTACCTGGAAGCGATCGCCCTCGATCAGGCATTCGTACATGCCCCACGGGCGATACACGCGCTTGTGCGACGTCGCCTCGGGGCGCTTCAGGGCGCGTAGGCGTTCGACCACTTTCTTGACGTCCTGCGCACAGTCGCGGTGCATGGCCAGCACCGCGTCCTCCGTGGTGACCACCACCACGTCGGTCAGGCCGACGACGGCGGTCAGCATGCCGTCGCTGCGGGCGTAGCAGCCGGTCGCGTTCTCCAGGACGACGTCGCCGACCGACACATTGCCGTCGCTGTCCTTGGCGCCGAGTTCCCACAGCGCATCCCACGAGCCGACGTCGCTCCAGCCGAGATCGGCCGGCACCACCGCGGCGCGCGCGGTGCGTTCGGCCACCGCGTAGTCCAGGCTGATGCTGGGGCAGGCCGCAAAGGCGGCCGGGTCGAGGCGGATAAAATCCAGATCGGTGCTCCGCGCGGCGACGGCGCGCGTGACGGCATCCAGCACGTCGGGCGCGAACTTGCCGAGTTCCTCGAGCAGCGTGCGCGCGGTGAACACGAACATGCCCGAATTCCACAGATGCTTGCCGTCGGCGACCAGGGAAGCGGCGGTCGCCGCATCGGGCTTTTCCAGGAAGCGCGCCACGCGGTGGGCGCCCGGTGCCTGGTCCAGCGCGGGGCCGACCTCGATATAGCCGTAGCCGGTTTCGGCGCGCACCGGCTTCATGCCGAAGGTGACGATCTGGCCGGCGAGCGCTGCCTCCTGCGCCGCGGCCAGGGCCGCGTGCAGCGCTTCCGGCCGGGTGATGGCGGAATCGGCGGCCATCATCCACAGGACCGCGTCGGGATCATCCTCTGCCACCAGCAGCGCGGCGGCGGCGATCGCGGGCGCACTGTTGCGGCCGACCGGCTCCAGCACGATGCGGGCGCCCTTGATGCCGGCGGTGCGCAGTTGCTCGGCGATCAGGAAGCGATGGCCCTCGTTGCACACCACCACGGGGCGGGCGAAGCCGGCACCGGTGGCCCGCAGCGCGGTCTCCTGCATGAGCGAGTTCTCTGACACCAGGGGCCAGAGCTGCTTGGGAAAGCTTTCGCGTGAAACCGGCCAAAGGCGCGTGCCGGTGCCGCCCGACAGGATGACCGGCACCACCAGCCCGGAGGCCTGCCGGGTGGCCTCCGCCGTGAGCAGACTGGCATCATCCATGAAAACTGTTCCTTGCTTGTGGCGGTCCGGCTGGCCGGCCCCACCTGAATGGAGTGCCCGGAACCTGAAGTCTCCGGCCGCGACCGGCTCGAAAGCCTTGCATACAAGCTGCCGGAAACGCCAAAGTCGGGATGACACGGTTAGCACGGTCCTGGTACCCGCCGGTCAATTGTTACGCGGCACCGCACTAATTTTTGAAAGAATGTTGCATGGGCCACCTCAATGATATCGGCAACGCCATTCTCGATGTGGTGCGCGCCGAGGAAGCCGGCCTGATCGCGGTGCGGCGGGACCTGCATGCCCACCCGGAATTATCGTTCCAGGAGGTGCGCACGGCCGGCGTGGTCGCCGCCGAACTGGCCCGCCTGGGTATTGCCTGCCGCACCGGGGTGGGTGGCACCGGCGTGATCGCGGACATCCAGGGCGGCCGCCCTGGCATCACCCTGGCCATCCGCGGCGACATGGACGCCCTGCCGATCGAGGAGCGCACCGGCCTGCCGTTCGCCAGCCAGAACAACGGCGTCATGCATGCCTGCGGCCATGATGTGCACACCAGCACGCTGCTCGGCGTGGCCGCCATCCTCAAGCGCCTGGCACCGGAAATGTCGGGCACCGTGCGCCTGCTGTTCCAGCCGGCCGAGGAGGTACTGGGCGGCGCCCGCGCCATGATCGCCGAGGGGGCGCTGGACGGCGTGGACATGGCGCTGGGGTATCACAACCATCCGGACATTCCGGTCGGAAGCTTCGGCGCCGTGCAGGGCGCGACCTACGCCGCGTGCGACCGGTTCCGCCTGGTCGTGCGCGGCGTCTCGGGCCACGCCGCCTACCCGCAGACGACGGTGGACCCGATCGTGGCAGCCGCGCATCTGATCACCGGGTTGCAAACCATCGTGTCGCGCGAAGTGGGCGCGATCGACAGTTGCGTGGTGACGATCGGCGCCATCCATGCCGGGACGGTGCACAACATCATTCCCGACAGCTGCGAGCTGCTCGGCACCGTGCGGACCCTCACCGACAGCATCCGCGAGCGGGCGGAGCAGGCGGTATTTCGCTTCTGCGCCGGGTTGGAGACCAGCTTCCGCACGCCCTGCGACCTCGACTGGAACCCGGGCGTGCCGCCGACGCTGAACGCGCCGCATGTGCTGGAAACAAGCGTGGCCGCCATCCGGCGGCAGCTCGGCGATGTGTTCGTGGCCGGCGAGCCCTCGATGGGCGCCGAGGATTTCTCGCTCATCGCCAGCGCGGTGCCGAGCTTCGTGCTGCGCATCGGCTCCGGGACACCGGGGCGCAGCGATCAACTGCATAATTCGGGGTACCAGCCGGACGAGGCGTGCATCGCGCTGGGCGCGACAGCCCTGGCGCGGGCGGCGTTGGAATTGATGGCGCGTTATAGCAATCCGCGTTGAGTTTGACACATCGCAGCACGCATTCGCGTGACGGCGTGCCGCCGGCGGGGGTCCAGGGGGTGAAACCCCCTGGCCTTCTTCGAAGAGTCAGTCTCAAATCGCCTTCGACAGCTCCGCCATCTGGTGCTCGGCGACCAGCGGGTGCGGGCGGTGCTCCCGCACCTGGTAGCCACAATGCTGATAGATCGAAATGGTCTGCTGCAGCAGCACGTTCGCGGCGACGCGCACTTCGTGCAGGCCGTTGTCGGTCGCGAGCTCCTCGGCATGTTCCAGCAGCTCGCGGCCGTGGCCACGGCCTTGCCAGGCGGGATCGACGGCGGCCATCCGCACCGCGAGGTGCCCGTCCGCGGGTTCGGCGAGAAGCACCGCCACCACAGCGCTGGCGTGTTCGCCAACCCAGGCGGCGCCGCGCTGCACCCACTCGGCTGCGTTCAATGCCACGGCCGGCGGCTGATAGCCGAGGCGCACCTGATCGGGATTGTAGGCTCTTGTGATCACATCTCGGATCGCCGGCAGGTCCCCGATCGTCGCTCGCCGAATACGCATATTCTGAACTTTCCTAATTTCTTTTGTGGCCGCACGGCGCCCGCGCCGCGCGCCACAGATTTGTGGTAAACCCTATCATGGACAGGTCGGGTCACGGTGCCGCAAGTGCAAACTTGCACGCTTGCCCCGGTTGGCTGCCATGATCACATTGCGGGAAGATCATGAGGATTTTCGACAACATGCGCGTTCGTGTCCTGACGGGCTTCCTGTTCGCCACCTTCAGCGCCGTACCGCTTGTTGCCGTGGCCGATCGGCCGGCCGTCGCCCATGCCGCGCCGGACAGCTTCGCGGATCTGGCGCAGGATGTGATGCCTGCCGTGGTCAATATCAGTTCCACCCAGGCCGCCCGCTCGGAGAGCGACACGCCTGAAATGCCGTCCTTCCCGCCCGGCTCCCCCTTCGAGCAATTTTTCAAGGATTTCATGAACCGCCATCATGGTGGCAGCGGGGGCGGTGGTGGGGGCAACGGCGACGGCGGTGACAACGGCGATCAGGACCAGGATCAGGACCAGGACCAGCCGGGCAATGGGCCCGACGCGGCGCCCGATCAGCCCGAACCCCACCCGCACCATCTGCAGTCGCTCGGGTCGGGGTTCATTATCGACGCGTCAGGTATCGTGGTAACCAACAACCACGTGATCGACGGCGCCGACGAAATCACTGTCACCCTTCAGGACAACACCACGCTGAAGGCCACGCTGATCGGGCATGACGATCGGTGGGACCTGGCGGTGCTGAAGGTCAATCCGGACAAGCCGCTGCCGGCCGTGCATTTCGGCAACAGCGACGCGGCCCGGGTGGGCGACTGGGTGCTGGCGATCGGCAACCCGTTCGGGTTGGGCGGCACGGTGACGGCAGGCATTGTTTCGGCGCGCGGCCGTGACATTCAGCAGGGCCCGTACGACGATTTCATTCAGACCGACGCGGCGATCAACCGCGGCAATTCCGGCGGCCCGCTGTTCAACATGGCGGGGGAAGTGATTGGCATTAACACCGCCATCCTGTCGCCCAGCGGCGGGTCGATCGGGCTCGGGTTTTCGATACCCTCCGGCGAGGCGAAGGTAGTGATCGACCAGCTTCGCCGCTTCGGCCGTGCCAGGCGCGGCTGGCTCGGCGTGCGCATCCAGCAGGTGACGCCCGACATTGCCGAAAGCCTGGGCTTGAAGGGCGGCGATGGGGCGCTGGTCGCCGGCGTGAATGCCAACGGGCCGGCCGACCGGGCGCACATTCAGAACGGCGATGTGATCCTGACGTTCAACGGCCAGCCGCTGCACGAAATGCGCACCTTGCCGCGGGTGGTGGCGGAAACGGCCATCGATGCGAAAGTGCCGGTAGACATCTGGCGCAACGGCAAGCGGCAGACGGTGGACGTGGTCGTGGCGGAGATGCCCGAGGACGAAAAGCCGGCCGCCATTGTGTCGCATAAGCCGGCCGGGGGCTCTATCGAGCTCGGGTCGCTGGGCATGAAGGTTTCGCCGATCACCGACGAGCTGCGGCAGAAATTCAAGCTGGACGAGAAGCTGAAGGGCATCGTGGTGACCGAAATCTCCACGTCCGGGACGGCCGCGGACCGCGGGCTGAAGCCGGGCGATGTCATTGTGGAGGTGCAACAGCAGAGCATCATGATGCCGGCCGACCTGCAGAAGCAGCTGACTGAAGCGCGCGATCAGGGGCGCAAGAGTGTGTTGCTGCTGGTGCAAGGCAAGGAAGGGATGCGGTGGGTGCCGCTGCCGGTGAAGAAGTAAGGAAGCGGTCTTTTTGCAACAGATAAAGGTTTTTTGTTTCTTTTTTTCAAAAAAGAAATACTTCCTTCCTACTCCTCAACAAACAAATCGCTGGAATATCCCTGCACAAACAGCAAAGCCCGCAAATCCGCATAATCGACACGATTTTGTACCAAAGCTGCCACAACCGGCTTCGCCCGATACGCCAAGCCAAGACCCGCCGCTTGCAGCATCGGCAGATCGTTCGCCCCGTCGCCGACCGCCAAGGTGGCGGTCATGCGAACGCCGCGTAACATTGCCAGTTCCTGCAAGGTGGCGAGCTTGCTGTCGGCGCCCAGCATCGGCTCGGCGACAGCGCCGGTCAGCACCGCGCCATCATCCAGAAGGGAATTGGCGCGGTGATGGTCGAAGCCGCAGAGCGTCGCGACGCGGCTGGTGAAATAGGTAAAGCCGCCGGAGACCAGGGCCGTCATGGCGCCGTGGCGGCGCATGGTGGCGACCAGCGTTTTGGCACCCGGCGCCAGGTGCGTGCGGGCCCAGGCCTGGTCCAGTGCCGGCAGCGCCAGGCCGCGCAACATGGCGACGCGCGCCCGCAGGGCCTCGCGGAAATCGATTTCACCGTTCATGCTGCGGCGCGTAATGGCGGCGATCTCCTCCCCGATGCCGGCAATGGCGGCCAGTTCGTCCAGCGTCTCGCCGGTGACAATGGTGCTGTCCATGTCCGCGACCAGCAGGCCGCGGCGGCGGCCGCGGGTGCGGGTGACCAGCACGTCGATCGCCGCGCCTTCCAGGGCGGCGCGGGCCAGGCCCAAGTCGGGGGGCGCCTGCACCTGGAATCCGGCGGCCTCGCCGGGCGAGAGCCAGCGGGGGGTGTCGCCGCCGCCAACCGCCGCGCGCACCCGATCGATGGTGGGATTTGTCAGGGTAACAGCGTGCCGCGCCGCGATCAGGGTCACGATATAACTCATGGCGCCGCCCATGGCAGCGCCCGCCGGCCCGGGCAACCCCCGCACACCGGATGCGGCCATCCTGGTCGCGGGCCCGACCGCGAGCGGAAAGTCGGTGCTGGCCATGGAATTGGCGCGCCGCCTGCGCGGCACGGTGATCAACGCGGACGCCATGCAGACCTATCGCGACCTGCGCATTCTCACGGCGCGGCCGACCGCCGCGGATGAGGCGCAGGTGCCGCATGCGCTGTATGGTTTTCGGCCCGCGCGTGAGCCCGGCAGCGTCGCGGATTGGCGGTTGGCCGCCCTGGAGGCGATGGCGGCCGCCCACAACGCGGGCCGATTGCCCATCCTGTGCGGCGGCACGGGCCTGTATTTCGAAGCCCTCGCGCAGGGCCTCGCCGTCATTCCCGATCCGGGCGCGGCAGCCCGGGCCGAGGCGCGCGCGCTGCTGGCGGAGATTGGCCCGGCCGCGCTGCATGCCCGGCTGACCGCTGAAGATCCGCGGACCGCGGCCCGCCTGCGCCCCACGGACAGCCAAAGGCTGGCCCGCGCGTGGGAGGTGTGGCGCGGCACCGGCGCCGGCCTGGCAAGCTGGCAGGCCGGCCCCGCACTGCCGCCGGCGCCCTACCGTTTTTTCGCCATCCTGCTGGCTCCGGCGCGGGCCCAGCTTCGCGCCGCCATCGCGGCACGGTTCCACACCATGCTCGACGCGGGCGCCTTGGCGGAGGTGCGTGCCCTCGCGGCGCAAAACCTTGATCCCGCCCTGCCGCTCATGCGGGCGCACGGGGTGCCGGAACTGCTCGCCCATCTCCGCGGCGACATTACGTTGGACGCGGCCGCCGCCCGTGCAATTTCGGCCACGGCCGCTTATACCAAGCGCCAGGCGACATGGTTCGCCCACCATGCGCTGGCGCCCTGCAGCCGCACGATAACTTCGCGAATGAGCGCTTCTGAGCAATTACCAGAAACAATACTGGCTGATATGCAACACTTTATACATTTATCTGTTGACGCGCGGCGGGCCAAGCCATAAGGAAGCCGTTCTTTTCTGAAGAAAAGAACCAAAAGACTTTTGCGCTTGATGCAATCCCCGACGTAACCGCCCGGCCCGCCAAATTCCCGCAGGCGCATAGACAAAAGTCTTTTGGTTCTTTTCTTCAGAAAAGAACTACTTTCCTGCTATCTCCCCCGCCGAAAACGGAGCCTCCAGTGACGCCCGAAAAAGAGTTGAGCGGCGCCGAATGTTTGCTGCGCGCCCTCAAGGACCAGGGCGTGGAGGTTATCTTCGGCTATCCGGGCGGCGCCGTGCTGCCGATTTACGACGCGCTGTTCCAGCAGAACGCCATCCGCCATATTCTGGTTCGGCACGAACAGGCCGCGGTGCATGCCGCCGAGGGCTATGCGCGCAGCACCGGCCGCGTCGGTGTGGTGCTGGTCACCAGCGGTCCCGGCGCCACCAACGCCGTCACCGGGTTGCTCGATGCGCTGATGGACAGCATTCCGCTCGTCTGCCTCACCGGCCAGGTGCCGACCCACCTGATCGGCAACGACGCTTTTCAGGAAGCCGACACCACCGGCATTACGCGCCCCGCGACCAAGCACAATTATCTGGTCAAGCGCGGCGCGGATGTCGCGCGCGTGGTGCATGACGCGTTCTATGTGGCGCGCAGCGGCCGGCCTGGTCCGGTGGTGGTGGATTTACCCAAGGACATCCTGATCGGGCCGGCGCCTTATGCGCCGCCGTCGCAGGCGCCGCATCGCAGCTACCGCCCGGTCACCGACCCCGATCCGGCCGCCATCGGCCGCGCCGTGGATGCGCTGCTGACGGCGCGGCGGCCGATTGTCTATGCCGGCGGCGGGGTGATCAATGCCGGGCCGGAAGCCGCTTCGCTGCTGACCGAATTCGTCCATCTCACCGGATTTCCGTGCACCAACACGCTGATGGGGTTGGGCGCGTTTCCCGCCTCCGACCCGGCGTTCCTGGGCATGCTGGGCATGCACGGCACCTACGAGGCGAACCTCGCCATGCACGGGTGCGACGTGATGTTCAATATCGGCGCCCGGTTCGACGACCGGGTGACGGGGCGCCTGAATGCCTTCAGCCCCGACAGCATCAAGATCCACGCCGACATCGACCCATCCAACATCAACAAGAACGTGGCGGTGGACATACAGATTGTCGGTGACGCGGGCCGCGTGCTGCGTGCCATGCTGGACGAATGGCGCCGGCGCGCCGCCGCGTCGCATCGCGCGCCGCTGACCGCCTGGTGGCGGCAGATCGATGCGTGGCGCGGCAAGGACAGTTTGCGCTTTACCCAGAAAATGACCGCCGGCTCGGTGATCAAGCCGCAATACGCCGTTCAGCGGCTGTATGAGATTTGCCGCGCGTCCGGCCGCGACACCTTCATCACGACCGAGGTCGGCCAGCATCAGATGTGGGCCGCGCAATATTTCAAATTCGAAAAGCCGAACCGCTGGATGACCAGCGGCGGGCTCGGCACCATGGGCTATGGGTTGCCCGCGGGCATGGGCGTGCAGGTGGCGCATCCGGATGCGCTGGTGATCGACATCGCCGGCGAGGCCAGCATCCTGATGAACATCCAGGAAATGGGCACCCTGGCGCAATACCGCCTGCCGGTGAAAATCTTCATTCTGAATAACGAATATATGGGCATGGTGCGGCAGTGGCAGGAATTGCTGCATGGCGGCCGCTATTCGGAAAGCTACAGCGCCGCCCTGCCGGATTTCGCCAAGCTTGCCGAAAGCTTCCACGCGACCGGGTTGCGCGCCAAGACCGTCGATGAACTCGACAATGTCATTGCCCGCATGCTCGCCGTGGAGGGACCGGTGATTGCCGACATTGCCGTGGACCCACGCGAAAACTGCTTTCCGATGATTCCGTCCGGCGCCGCGCACAACGAAATGATCCTCGGCCCCGAGCATGCCGATCGCGCGGCCGCAGTGACCGACGAAGGGCTCATGCTCGTCTGATGTCCGTCTGATGCGTGACCTGCGAAACCGTGCCCACACCATTTCGGTGCTGGTGGATAACGAGTCCGGCGTGCTGGCGCGCGTCATCGGCCTGTTTTCCGGCCGCGGTTACAATATCGATAGCCTGACCGTCGCCCAGGTGGACCGCGACAGCCATCTGAGCCGGATCAATATCGTGACCTCCGGTACCGAAATGGTTATCGAACAGATCAAGGCGCAGCTCGACAGGCTGGTGCCGGTGCACCGGGTGACCGACCTCACCGTGCAAGGGCCTCATGTCGCGCGCGAAATGGCCCTGATAAAGGTGGTCTCCAGCGGCGAAAACCGGGTCGAGGCATTGCGCATCGCCGAAGCGTTCCGCGCCCGGGTGGTGGATACCAACGTTGGTAGTTTCGTGTTCGAACTGACAGGGGCGATCGACAAGGTCGATGCGTTCATCGAATTGATGCGGCCGATCGGGCTGGCGGAGGTCTCTCGCACCGGAGTCGCCGCCATTATGCGGGGGGCTGCCACGATATAAGGGAACGAAGTATTTTTTTAGAAATGAACAAAAGACTTTTGCCCTTAAAGAGTAAAAGTTTTTTGGTTCTTTTTTTCAAAAAAGAACTGCTTCCTTCGCCCTTATTTCCCGACCCAGTTCGCCACCGCCAAATCAGCGATATCGCGAAAATCCGCAACGTTATTGGTAACCAGCGTAGCCATGTTGGAGATGGCATGGGCGGCAATCATGCGATCGAAATCCCGGCTGCGCACCCAGCCGCATTGGGCGATGATGTGGCCGTAGGCGAGCGCCGCCCGCGCGTCGAACGGCAGGATCGGAATGGATCCCAAGAGCACGTCCAGGCGCGCGCGGCGTAACCCAGCGGCGGTGTGGTTCTTGATCAGGCCGCGCTGGAGCTCGACCAGGCTGAGTGCGGACAGCACGACCTGCCCGCTATGGGCGGCCAGTTGATCAAGCACCTGTTCCTCGCCATCACACGCATGTATGGCGATGTTGGTATCGATCAGAAAGGCCAAAAATTAGTCCCAGTCGCGATCAGGCAACATGATCCGGTCGTGCGCCTCGGCGGCCTCCGGCCTCGGCATCTGACGCAGGCGTTGCACGGCTTGCCGCAGATCGCCGCGGGCCGGGAATATGGTAATGACGTCACCCGTGCGCGTGATGGTAAGGTCGATCGATGGATCGACATAGGCGAGATCGGCGGGAATGCGGATGGCCTGGCTATTGCCGGACTTGAAGGCGCGGGTCGTGGCCATTTGCCGTCTGCCTGTCGATGCGTGCTGCCAGCCTCATATAAGAGGCCGAAAGCCCAATGTCAACACACGTATATACAAGGCGCTACTTGCCCAACGCATAGAGCGTGGCGTCGTTGATGTCGTAGACGGTGCCATCGGGGCCGACGAGGCTGGGCGTGTAAGCCTCAGGCTGCGGCGCGTTCAGGGCGCGTTTCTGGCCTAGGACGTTGGTTGCGAGTGCCCACCGGTAGAGATTGCCGTCCTCGCTGCTGGCGAACACCGATCCGGTGAAGGCGTCCACAACGGCGGCGTTGACGCACCATTCATAAACGCCGCCTTTCGGCGCCTTGTTGGGAGCGAGCAGCGTCTGCACTTCCTTCATCACCGTCACCGGCGTCTGGCTGTATTCGTCCTGTTGCGTGGCGTTCGGATCGAGGATGGCGAGCTTGTTCATGCCGTCACCATTCCCAAGGCCGAGATAATTGTTGTATTTCGTCATCAGGAGGTAGGCGCCACTCGCCTTGTAGGTCGCAATGAGGCTGGCCGGGACGAGCGATACGGTATCGTCCCAACCGAACGAGCCGGGTGTTTTCAAGGTGGCGAGCGTCGCGTCGTAATGCAGCAGCCAGCCGCGGCCGTTATGCTTGGGATACGGATTCTCCAGGACGCCGTAATAGACATCACCGTCCGAGCCGATGGTGGGTGAGGCGGACGAGATGTCGTTGATCCAGGCGGGTTGTCCGCTGGCCGGGTCGGTCGCCGCAACCTTGTATTTCGTGGCCAGGGTAGTGCTGTCGAGGCCCAGCAGGTAGCCCGCGCTGCCGTTGCTGACGGCGATGTAAACCGTGCTGCCGTCGGCGGAAATCGCGGGCGCGCAATTCATCGCCACCTGGGTGATGCTGTCGTCCCTGGCCGCCGCCGTGGCGCTCACCCACAGACCGGCGCCACCGGCACTGATGCGGGCGACGCCGCTTTGCAATTTTGCCGGATTGGAGCCTTCCACCACGAAGCCGAAATAGATGTTGCCCGCCGCGTCGCTGGTGATCGGCGTGTCGATCATGACGGTATTGGTCATTGCCTTGGCGTGGGCGTTGAACACGGAAATGCCATAGAACGCCAGGCGCTTGGCGGTTGCATTCGGCTTGGTGTTCGCCGCCCGCATCAGCACCGTGCCGCCCGCCGCGGCGATATAGACGTCCCCCTTGGCGGTCAGCCCGGCGGGGAAAGCCGGCGTCCAGTTCGCCAGCGGCACGACATAGTCGGAGGCGAGCATCCACAATTTCGCGCCGTTGCTGACAGTATGGGCTTCAAGCCGGAAGTTGCCATCGGCGGTCGTCTTGACCGGCAATAGCAGCAGATCGGCGCCGGTCAGCATCGGCGAGCCGTAATGAATGGTCAGGTCGTTTTGGTTCTGTTGCGGCGCGAGGTCCACCGGCGTCTGCCAGCGTATGCCTGTCAGTTGCTTGGCGGCTGCGGGGGCAGGGGCGGTGTGCTGGGCGTTGGCGGCAAAACCGTACCAAGCGGGCGCCTTGCTGGCCCCGTGCGCGGCGCTGGCGGCGGCAAGGAGGATGGCAGAGACGTAGAGGTGGCGCATGGAAATCTCAGTGGAGCAGGCGCAGAAGAAGTAGTTCTTTTTTGAAAAAAAGAACCAGAAAACTTTTGATTTTATAAAGGTGCAGCGCCTATGCCGCCCGCAACGCCTTTGGCAGCCCGGCAATCGCGTGATCCACCAGCGCCGCATCGTCCTGCGCGGTGAGCGTGCTCGAAATCACCGCCCGCGCGGCGACGGCGGCAATCTCTGCCGCGGTCTGGCGCACCTCTGTCACGGCGGCCTTTTCGGCGGCGGAAATGCGGTCCAGCGCCATCCGCTCCCGCCTTGCCGCCGAGGCCTCGGCCTCGGCATGGGCTGCCTCGGCAATGCGGGCCGCTTCGGCGCGGCCGCGGCTAATGATGTCGCGCGCTTCGTCGAGCGCCGCCTGGCGCGCGGCCTGGGCATCGCGCAGCATTTTCTCGGCTTCGGCGCGCAGGCTCGACGCCTCGGCCAGTTCGATGCGGATGGACTCGGCCCGACTGTCCAGCATGCCGGCCAGCGCGCCCCATATTTGCCGGCCGAACAGGCCGAAGAATATCAGGAAGGCGACCAGCACCCAGAATTCAGCATTCATCAGCATCGGTCGCTCTCCGTAGCCAAACAGATAAAAGTTTTTTGGTTCTTTTTTTCAAAAAAGAACGACTTCCTTTTTAACCTTATCTTACGCCGCCAACCCGCGTGCGGCCAGCGCGTCAGCCACCGCGACGCGCACGGCGTGCGCGTCCGCCGGCCGGCCGGCCAGGCGGCCGACCAGCATTTCGGCAGTGTCGGCGGCCGCTTCGCGCAGCGCCGACATGGCGTCGGCGCGGGCCGCGGCGATCTGCTTTTCGCTGTCGGCGAGCTGCTGGTCGAGCTTGGCGTTCACCTCTTCGGCCTTCACCGCCGCCACATCCTTGGCCTTCTGCGTGGCGGCCGACAGGGCGGTCTGCGCCTCCGCATACGCCACGCGCCGCGCCTCGTTCAGTTCGGCCACGGCCCGGTCGGCTTTTTCCTTGGCAATGCGCGCCTGCTCGAGATCACCACCGATGGTCTGTTCGCGGGCCGTGAGCACCGCGGCGACGTGCGGCAGCCCGATCCGCGTGAAGCTGACATACATGCCGACGAATATGATCGTGCCCCACACAATCTGCGCCACCAGCAGCGGATTGCGGAAGTCGAATTGCGGCATCGAGCCTTCGGCATGCGCCGGCAGCACCACGCCCACGAGCCCCGCGGTAACGGCGGCACCCCACAAGCCGGCGCGCCCGCTCCTGTCGCGACGGACACCCATTGGCACGGCGCGGCTCCCGATCAGAGGAACAGGATCATCAACGCAACGGCCAGCGCGAAGATCGCGGTGCCTTCCGACAGCGCGAACCCCAGCAAGCCGAGCGGCCGGACCTGCGCCTCGGAGGCCGGGTTGCGCGCAATGCTGGAAACCAGCGCCGCGAAAATGGTGCCGATACCGACACCCGCGCCGGCCACGCCGATCATTGCCAGGCCGGCACCAAGCTTCGCTGCGTCAACGTGATCCATGGGTCTGCTCCTTCAAGCCTAAAGATTATGGGAAACCGGCTGCGCGCGGCGGCGCATCCGAAACGCTATGATATCGAGCTGCGCGGCCTCAGTGCAGATGCACCGCGTCGTGCAGGTAGATGCAGGTGAGGATCGCGAACACGTAGGCTTGCAGCACCGCCACCAGCAATTCGAAACCGATGAGCGGAATGTTGATGCCGAACGGCACCAGCGCGCCGACAAAGCCCACCAGGCCCAGGCTGCCGAGCACCACCGCGAAGGACGCAAATACCGCCAGGATCATGTGCCCCGCCATCATGTTGGCGAACAGACGCATCGACAGGCTGACCGGCCGCGACAGGTAGGACACCACCTCGATCATGATGATCAGCGGCATCAGCGCCAGCGGCGCGCCTTGCGGCGCGAAATAGGTGAAGAAATGCATGCCGTGCTGCCGCAGCCCCACGAAGGTGGCGAGCAGGATGACGAACAGCGCCAGCGCGCCGGTTACGGCGATATGGCTGGTGTAGGTGAACATGAAGGGGATCAGGCCGAGCAGATTGCCCATCAGCACGAACACGAAAAGGGTGAATATGAACGGAAAGAACCGCCGCCCTTCCGGCCCGATTTGGTCGATCGCCATGTTGTGGACGAATTCGTACAGCATTTCCGCCAGTGCCTGCAGGCGCCCCGGAACCGTGGCGCGCGGACGCATGCCAAAATAGAGCAGCGCCATCACCAGGCCGCCGCCCAGCACCATCACCAAATTGGCCTGGGTGAAATTGACCGTACCAAGCGGGCCGGGCACTGGATGCAGAACGAACTGCTCCAGCGGTTGCATCTTGAATGTCGTGCCTGCCACGGTCCAACCGTCCCTATTCCGCCCGTCCACCCTTGCGGCCCGGCACCGTGGGCGTCATCAGGCGCCACACGTTCATCACCCCGGCCGCGCCGCCCAGCAAAATGAAGATGACCAGGAACAACGGCAGGGTGTGCAGGAGGTGATCCAGCCCGTAGCCGATGGCACCCGCCACGACCTCGGCAGCAACCAACTCCATTCCGGCCCGAAGACCGAAACCCAACCCAGCCGCGCCACCGTCCGCGCCTTGGGGCGGGGCCTTCTGGCCCTGTCCCTCCTGGCCCGCGCGCTGACGGGCCGTCCGCAGGCGATCCTCGAAGGAAGGGTCCCGCTGGCCGCCGTTTCCGCTCATCTCCGCTCCCGGTTCAGGCCGGTCCCGGAAGGCCCGCGCTTGCTAGATGCCAGGGTACGGCGAGTCAAGGCTAGGGGCTGAATAGGGTGGGTCGTTCCAGGAGCCTGTTTCAACAGGCGGCCTGACGAGTCGGCTGGCGTGGATTTACGAACACCGGAGCGGAGCGGCCTCCTTGGCCGTGAGCACCGGAGCGGAGGAAATCCGCGGCCCGCGTGCGGAGCGCGCCTACGCACGACCGGCCGTCAGGGCGCCTCTGGAAATGGGCTCCTAGGGGGGCGACGGGTGGGCGGGCGGCAAGGGCGGCGGCGTCTGGGTGAGGGGTACCACCACACTCATGCCCGGCACCATGGGCGCGCGCTCGTTGTCGCCGTAATCCGAGCTCGAATAGGGCAAATAGCCGTTGCCGATGTCCGGGTAATGCAGTTGCAGATTGCCGGGATCGAGCGAAGGCTGGTTCGGCGGCAGCGCCTTCTGCGGCGGCGTGGCGTCCACGTTGGGCACTGGGGCGGGTGCAAGGGCATCGGGATCGGGCCGCGCCGCAACGGGTACCGGCGAGCGGGCCGGCGAGCGCAGGGCGAGATGCGTGCGGTGCCGGACGTGCCTGTGGTGGTGCACCGGCGCCGGTGCCGGCTGGCACCAGGCCGGCGCCGCCACAAGCGTCAGTAAAAGACTGACGGACATAAGAAGGCGCATTGTCGTCATTCCCCGGCGCAACTGGCGGTTAACGCGGACCGCCGGTGTTCGTTGCAACGGTGCATGGGACAAGAAAAGAAGCAGTTCTTTTTTGAAAAAAAGAACCAAAAAACTTTTGTCTATTGCTTGCGCGCAACAGATAAAAGTTTTTTGCTTCTTTTTTTCAAAAAAGAAATACTTTCTTAACTCCCCGGAACAAACATTCCATGAAAACTCAATGGATGACGCTGCTCAAGCTCGATCACCGCGAGCGGCCCATCGCCCAAACACTGTGCATCCAGCACGGCGAAAGCCGAAGCGGCGCGCTCCGTTTCGAGGAGCTGCACAAGAAGATAACCCTCGTCCTGCCCGCCGCACGGCTTGGCGGCGAACACCGGCTCGCCGGCATGGGTGGTTGGTCCGAAGTCGAAACAATCGAGCGTGCCGGTGGCGGTGTCGAACGCGGCCACCGCGGTTTGCCACGCGACGCCGGCGGCGCCACTGCCGCCATGGGCCATGAAAATGCGCCGATGCGGGGCGCCGGCATGCCTCGGGTCGGCGGAACAGAATTCCACCGCGTCATCGGCCAGCACCTGTGCCTCCAGCCGGCCGGTCGCCAAGTCGGCCACGTAGCGCCGCAGCAATCCCGGCGCGCCTTGCACGCCGGCATGGCCGCGCATGATGGCCGCCAATTCGGCATTCGGGCCCAGAAAATGGCCGGCATCGTCGTAGCCGATGAAGTCCACCACCAGCGCGTTGCCCTGCTCGAAGCAATTGGCGATGTGCCAGCACCAGCTCGGCGGCGCCTCGAACGTTCGCGCCGCGCCGGTCGCCAGATCGATGACCAGCAGCACGTTGCCGAGCGCCGGTTTCCACGACAGGCATTGCGAGAAGCTCGACAGGCCGAGCAGGAATTTCAGCGGCGCAAAATGCACGGCGTGCAGGATGAAAACCGCGTGGCGCTCGGTGGCGCCGAAATCATGCAGGTAGGTCATGCGCGGAAGCTGCACGGTGGGTGTGGCGGTGCGGCTGCCGTCGCGGCCATGACGCACCACGTCGATCTGCATGCCGGCGCGGCCGAGCCGGGTGGAGGCGAACAGCCAATCACCGGTGGCGGCAAGGCGGCGGCCATGCGCCTTCATGCCCGCGTCGGATTGCGGCAACCCCAGCGACACGGGCCCCACGGTGGCCAACGTATCGGGATCGATTTCAAAGCCGGGCGCGACTTCGTCGAGCGCCATGAGCTTGCCGCCGGCCTGGTAGACGGTGACGCCGGCTTGACCCTGCACGTTCTGGCCCAAATTGGCGGTCAGGCCCGGCGCGGTGGTGGTCCAGCTCGGCCACAGGAAGCGGCCGGCGGCCGCTTCGGCCTGAAATTTGGGCGTCTGAACGAAGCGGCGGCTATAGGTGGCGGCGCCGTTGTGGAGTGCCAGGCGCTGGATGATGCCGTCGCCGTCGAGGATCGTGCGCTTGGTGCGGCCGCCCCGGGTGAACTGGCCAGGGCCGTTGCGGTACAGGACGCCGGACAGGCCGGCGGGCAGGCGGCCGCGGATGCGGGGCGCGTAAGGCGGCAGGTCGCAAGCATCATGACCAAGCGGCGCGAAGGGCGCATTTGCCGGACCTTGTCGCGGACGCGTACGGACGGACATCAACGGCTCCAAGCGGACCCAGCCACGGACAGGTCTTTATACCATCCGGCATTGGAGGTAAGTTCGGAGGTGAAGGAAGCCGTTCCTTTTTTGAAAAAAAGCACCAAAAGCTTTTGTCTGTTGCCGGTGCTGCCGGTTCAATTTTGGAAGACGTGATTGCCCGCAATACTTCCTTCCTCACCTGACGGGGCTTCCGCATGTATGGCGTAGACCAATGCCGGGTATGCGGCACGGCGATACGTCCGCACGGACGGCGGGTGCGGGAATTCCAGGAAAAGGCCAACCGCAAGCCTCCCATTCCGGAAGAGGAATGGCGTCGCCGCGGCTATTTGTGCCCGCCCACCCCGCAGCAATTGAACCAGTATCCGGCGGGCGGATGTTGCACCGAGTGCGGGCGCAAGGAAATGCGCAAGTTCTTCATGGTGCGCACCCGCCTGGTTCTGACGTTGATTACGCTGGTCGTCGTCATCGCGTTCGCCCTGTTCGTAGGCAGCTACATGCACCATTAGAGCATTTTCAGCCTGACCGGAATCGCCCGATGGAGACGCCCAACGTGAGGCTGATACAAATGCGCGGCAGACAACAACCTGGAGCGGCCCGACGGGCATCCGACGATTTTCCAGTCGGGCTGAGGCCGCTCTAGTAGCGCCAAAGTCTTTTGGTTCTTCTTTTCAAAAGAACGGCTTCTTTCCGTCTCACGCCGCCAAAAGATCCTGCCGCGCCGCCGCATCCGCCACCTGCTGTGTCCAGGCGCGACCGGCCGCGTGCAGCGCGTCCAGCCGCCAGGCCGGCAGGCCTGCGCGCAGAATCGCGTCCAGCCGCTCATAGCCCGCCTGCTCCAGCCGCTCGCGGGTTTGGCCGGACGCGGCGTAGTGCGCGTCGGTAAAGCCCAGCAGCCCCGCCGCCGTCTCCAGCGCGCCGCCCAATGCCAGGGCCAGGGCGAAATGCTCCAGGCACATCACGGCCAGATAGTCCTGGCCGACGGCGCGGCTGAGCCGCAGCGCCTCCGTGGCCGCCCGCATGCCGCCGGCGCGATCGCCGTCGTGCAGCCGGTAGCCCGCCAGATTGCTCAGGATCAGCGCCAGCGTGGCGAGCGCATTGCGGTGCCGGGCCTCCGCCTCCGCTTCAGCGGCATGCCGCAGCGCCCCGGCCACATCTCCGTCGACGAACAATATTTCCGCCAGGTTCACGCTGCTGGCCAGCATGCCGGTGCTGTCACCCAGGCCACGCCGCATGGCCAGCGCCGATTCGTTCAGCCGGCGCGCAGCGTCATGGTCGCCGGCGAGGAAATGCACCGAGCCGAGATGCGCCATTGCCGTCGCCAGGTCCTTGTGCGGGGCCAAATGGCGCAGCAGGGCGACCGCTTCCTCGGCCATGGCCAGCGCATCCGCGTCCGGCGCGCCGGGCATGGCGCGCGCCATGGCAGTTTGCCGCAACGCCCGGCTGAGGCCGACGGGGTCGCCGGCCTCGCGAAACAGCGCAATCGCGCGGGCACGTTCAGGCGGGGCCGCCTGCGCGCCCTGGCGCTTGGCCAACGCCGTGTGCAGATACAGGATGGACGCGGCGGTTCGCAGATCCGTGGCCGGCGACAGATGCGGTATCGCGGCGTCGGTCCAGCGGCGCAGATCGACGTGCAGCGATTTTTCATCCGCCAGCGCGCCGGCGCGGGCGACCAGCTCGACGCCGAGCGCCGCATCCCCGGCAGTGAACGCCCAGTCCACCGCGGCGCGGAAATTCTCCGCCTCCACCGCGTAGGCGGTCACCCAGCGGTCGGTGCCGGTGGTGGGCCATTCCATTTCCGCCAGGCTGAACAGTTCCAGCAGATATTCCGCCATGCGCCGGCGGTGGCCCGTCTCCGCGGCGGCGGCCAGCTTCTCCGCGGCATATTGCCGCGTGGTTTCCAGCATGCGGTAGCGTGTGGCCGGCCCCGACGTCTCGGCAATCACCAGCGACTTGGCGACCAGCCTTGCCAGCAGATCGAACACGCTCTCGGCTGCGATGATGCCGCAGGTACACACCGCCACCGCGCCATCGAGCGTGCAGCCATCGACGAACACCGACAACCGCCGCAGCGTGATCTGTTCCGCGTCGGACAGAAGAGAAAAACTCCAGTCGATGGTGGCGAACAGGGTCTGGTGGCGGGGCATGACGGTGCGGCTGCCGACGTTGAGAAGGCGAAATACGTTCTCCAGCCGAGCGGCGATTTCCACCGGATTGAGCATGCGCAGGCGCGCGGCCACCAGTTCCATGGCGAGCGGCATGCCTTCCAGGCGGCGGCAGATGGTGGACACCGCCGGTGCGTCCTGGTCGCTCAGCGTGTAGCTGCCCAGCGCGTCGGCCGCCCTGTCGGCGAACAGTTGCACTGCCTCGCTGCGCAGCGCGTCCGCGGCGGTCAACACCTGGCCCGCCGGCGGCACCGACAGCGATGGCAGCGGATAGGTGACCTCGCCGGCGACACCCAACGCCTCCCGGCTGGTGACGAGCATGCGCACGCCGGGGCAATGACGCAGGATGGGCGCGGCCAGCGCGGCGGTGGCAGCCAGCAGATGTTCGGCATTGTCCAGCAGCAGCAGCATTTTCCGCGCGCGCAGCACGGACACGGCGGCGTCGATTGCCGAACGGTCGGGCAGCATCGGCACGCCCAGCTTCCGGCATAGCGCCTCGGCGACCAGACCCGGCTCGGTGAGCGGCGCCAGTTCCAGCAGCACGATGCCGTCGGCGAAATTGTCCCATTGTCCCGCCGCGGCCCGCAGGGCCAGGCGCGTCTTGCCGACGCCCCCCGCGCCCAGGATCGTCACCAGGCCGCGCGACGCGATGCGGGCGGCAATGTCGGACAGTTCCTGCTCGCGGCCGATGAAGGATGAGGTGTCCGCCGGCATGCCAAGCCGCTCGTGCGGCGGCGGGTCGGGCGGTTCGACAGCGCCCGCAACCGCATGCGCCACCATGTCGGCCACGAAGCGATAGCCGCGCCCGGGCACCGTCTGGATGTAGCGGCGCCCGTCCGGATCGTTCAGGGCGCGGCGCAAATGGGCCATCTGGGTGGTGAGGTTGTTCTGCGCCACGATCATGCCCGACCACGCGTCGTTCATGATCTCTTCCTTGGTGGCGATCCGGCCAGCGCGGTTGAGCAAGGCCAGAAGAACATCCATGGCGCGGCTGCCGAGTTCGACCGGCACGCCGTCGCGGGTGAGTTCGCGCCTGGATTCGTTCAGCGCGTAGTCCCCAAAGCTGAATCGCCTGACGCAGTTCATGCGCGGACCGATATTCTACCTATGCTTGTATCATCGCCCCTTTTCTCGCGTCGACGCAACCGGTGAGTGCGACTTATTTTTGAGACAACGGGCCGAGAGCGCTTCCGCCGGACTGAATCACGCACCAAAAAGCAAAAGTCTTTTGGTTCTTTTCTTCAGAAAAGAAATGCTTCCTCCTAACCCTTTGCTTTTTTTGCCCATTTCTCGGAAGGCCGCTAAGCCGCGGCTTGGGCGGGCATCTCGGCCGCGGCCAAAGTCGCCTGCCATGACGGCATGCCGGCCAGGTCGGCATACCAGCGTCGTACATTCTCATAGGGTTCCAGCGGCAGGCGCGAGGCGGCCGCGTGGACAAACGCGGCGCCCAGGCTGAAATCGGCCAGGGTCAGGATGTTGCCGGTCACGTACCGATTCTCCCCCAATTGAGCCTCCAGCACACGCAGCGTTCGTTGAAACGGTTCCTCGGCCCGGGCGAGCGCCGACGCATCGGGCTCGCCACCCCGAAAAGCCGGCTTGACGACGTTTTCGAAAATGAACGGTGTGTAGGCCGGCTCCAGATGCGCCAGGTCCCAGAATTGCCAGCGTATGACATCCAGCCGGGCGCGCTCGCCGGCCGGCAGCAGGCCGCTTTCCGGCCGCAGCAAGGCGAGATATTGCGCAATAGCATTGGCTTCCCACAGGACGTAATCATCGTGCCGCAAGGTGGGCATGCGCATGTTGGGATTGAGGCAGGCATAGTCCGGCTGGCGCTGGGCGCCGCCGGGCAGGTCCACCATCCGCAAGGTCCAGTCCAGGCCTAGATGATTGGCCACCGCCATGACCTTGAAGGCGCGCGGGCTTGGTGGGAACACAAACAGTTCTACCGTCATGGATTTCAACCTCTTCTCCGGGCCCGAGTCAGTAAGAAGTAGTTCTTTTTTGAAAAAAAGAACCAAAAAACTTTTGCTTTTTCAGGGTCTTTGCCGTTCCTCGATATCGAGCAGGTCCCATGGTCTTCCGGGCAGGCCGCCCAGGTCTTCGAAGAACCAGCGGCATACGGTTTCGATGCGAGACAGTAACGCGGCGCGGTCGGCCTCGGTGCGCACATAGGGCGTGTGCCCTGCGGCCAGCGACGGGCTGTGAAAATGCAGCACGAACAGGCGGTGGCCGCGGCGCAGCAATGTTTGCAGCAGCACCACCTGCAAGCGCTCATCGACACCCTCGGGCGTGAGGGTGAGGCGCTCGAGCAAGGCCGCGCGCACCAGGAAAGCCCGCACATGCAGAAGTGCGGCGGTCTGCGTATCGAGCCAGCCGCGCAACTGCCACCAGCGCGACAGCGGACCGACGTCGGCGCGGGTCATCGGCACCGACATGAGGTTCAGGCCGGCCACCCGATAGGGAATCGCATTGACCATGCGGAAATCCGGCCCCTCCCGATCGCGCAGATCGGTCTCCGGCATGAGCGAGAAATCGATCCGCGCGCCGCGCGCCGCGATCAGGGCGGCGGTGTTCGGCCCCAGCCCGTAACGTCCCGCCTTGTAGAATAGCGGGCGGGCGCCGAAATTCTGCTCGATCGTGGCGAACAGAACGTCCAGCTTGGCGGCTTCGACGGCAGCCGGCAGATTGCCGGGGAAACTCATGCGCCGCCCGATCGGCGCATGCGCCGGCGCATCCAGCGGCGGATTGGTCCACGGGTGCAGGTGCGCGCCCACCGCGGCCGCGCCACGGTCCATCATCGCCCGGATGGCAGCCACGCCCGCCGGCTGCGAGGCAACCGGGTAGTCGATCAGGTAAACCGGACGCAGGCCGTAACGGTCGAAGATCGCCTGCGCGCTTTCCACATGCCGCAGGGCGCTCACCGCGGTGAGGTCGGACGCGAACGGCTTTTGCCAGTCGAACTCCGCTTCCGTATCGATCACCACATGCAATGTGGGCGGACGGTCCGCCTCGATATCGGCGGGGATGTAGTCGCGCCCGAACAAAGTGGTGGCGAGCCGCCGCTGCGGCGGCGGCGGCGGGCCGGCGACGCGGGTGATTGCCAGCTTCGCGGGCAATACGGCAACGTGGCCACGCGGGGTACCCGAACCGTCTGGCAAGACAGCGCCGGCGCGCATGAGCGCCGCGTGCATCAGCGTCGGGTCTTCCGCCAGCAGGCGGGCGAGCGCTGCCGGATCGCCAGGCAATTCGGGGCCCGCGGTCAGCAACGTCCCATCGAACCGGCTGGTCCGGCAGATCGCGAAATCGCTGCCTTGGTCCGCGTCCAGCGCCGCGCGCAGGCGGGCGAGCCAGGTGGGATGCAGCACCATGCCAGCCTGGATCGCCCCCACCACGGCACCAGCCGGCGCCGATCCGGTTTGCCGCAACACGAAGCGCGGCTCGCCGTACCGGGCGAGCAGGGCGGCCCCATCACCGCCTAACGCGCAAAGCAGTACAAAATTCGGATCGGTCTGCCCGAGCAGGCTGTCGAGCGTCAGCTCCAGGTGACGCAGCGGACAGCGCCCGTGCAGCGTTAGCACTGCCGCCTGCATTTCGCCCCCTTGGACGAGGAAGGAAGTATTTCTTTTTTGAAAAAAAGAACCAAAAAACTTTTATCTGTAGCGTGCAACAGGCAAAAGTTTTTTGGTTCTTTTTTTCAGAAAAGAACGGCTTCCTTTCACCTTGCCGCCAAAACGCGATTGAACAAATCCAGCTGCCCCCGGCTCACCGCATCCCAGCCAAAGCCAGCGGCGTAGGCGCGGGTGGCATCGCGATCCGGCGGATTGCGATGCAGCGCGCGCACCGCGTCCGCGATTGCCGAGGGCGTGCGGGCGGCCGCGATCAGGCCGGCGGCGCGGGTTTGCACCGCTTCGTCATTGCCCGGAATGGGGCTGGCGACCACCGGCGTGCCGCACGCCATCGACTCCAGCAGCACGTTGGCAAAGCCCTCCCGCGCGCTGGACAGCACGCTGATGTCTGCGGCGTTGTATAGCGTGGCCAATTCGGCGTGCGGCCAACTGCCGAGCAGGCGCACACGGTCGCCGACACCTAGCCTCGCGGCCTGCGCCAGCAACGACGCGCGGGCGGGTCCCTCGCCGGCGATCAGCAGGCGCCAGCCGGGCAATTCGGCGAGGGCCGCGATCGTCAGATCGTGGCCCTTGCGCGCAATCAGCCCGCCGACCGACAGCAGGGTCGGCCCCTCGAGCCCCAGCGCCTTCCGCGCGGCGGCCCGGTCAGCCGGCGCAAAGGCCGCCAGGTCCACGCCATTGCGCAGAACGGTGATCCGCGCGGGGGGCACGCCGAGCCGCGACAAGACGTCGCGCAGACCGGCGCTCACCGTAATGATGGCATCGGCCCGCGCACAGGCCCCGCGGATGAGACGCCGCGGAATGGCGTAATCGGGCCATAGCGTGACGTCCGATCCGCGCGCCGTGAGCACCACCGGCAATCCGAAGCGGCGGCCGAGCCAGGTGGCGGCCACGCCGTCCGGATACAGGTAGTGCGCATCGATGAGATCGAACCGGTGGCCAGCGCGCAACAATCCGCCCAGCGCCCGCGCGGCGGCAAGGTACAGCAGGTATGGAGACAGCGACATGCCCACGCGTGGGATGGACATATAGCGCGGGTGCAGGATGTCGACGCCAAACCGTTGCTCGGCGGCAGGCACCGCGGCGTGCCGCAACTTGGCGCCCAGGAGCGGATAATATGCCACCGGCGCCAGAACGCGCGAAGTCGCCGCGCCCGTGGCAAGCAGGTGGCGCAGCCGATTCTCGACGAAAATGCCAAGATTGGGCGCGCCCCCATTCGGATAAAGCGTGGTGAACGTCAGCAGCCGCATGACAAAAGTTTTTTGGTTCTTTTTTTCAAAAAAGAACTGCTTCCTTACCTTAACTGAGTCCGAAGCGCCTCAGCCGCCCCCCGCTCATCAAACGCCGCCGGATCGCTCAACGCCCGATCCACCGCCGCCCGCGCCTCATCCCGGTGCCCCATCGCCTTCAGCAGAAAGGCGGTGTGATAGAGGATCGCCGGGTCCGGCTGCACCGAAGCTGCCTGCTGCAACAGGGGCAAGGCCGCCGCGGTCTCGCCTTGCCGCGCCATGATCCACCCCAGCGTATCCTGAGTCGCCGGGCCGGGCGCGATGATGTAGGCGCGCTGCGCCAGCCGGCGCGCCGCCGCCACGTCGCCCTGTTCGAGCTTGACCCAGGCATCATTGTTCAGCGCCATGACGTTGTTCTGCCGCAGCGCCAGCAACTGGTCGAGCCAGCGGCCGGCGTCGCCGGTGCGATGCGCGGTCAGGCTCAGCGAGGCCAGCACTTGCAGCGCCGCCGCGTCGCCCGGATGCACGCCGACCCAGGCGGTCAGCAGCTCGATGGCGGACGCGGGATGGCCCGCGCGGGCCAGGGAAGCCGCCGTATCGATGGCCAGCGTGCCGGACGGCGCCGCGCGGTAGGCGGCCGCGTACGCCGCCGCCGCGTCCGGCTGGTCGCCGGCGGCGGCGAGCACATCGCCCGCCAGCGGCCAGGCTGCCGGCAGATTGGCCGGGTCGGCGCGCAGGGAAGCGGCCTTCGCCAGCGCGGCGTCCAAGCCGGACGCGCGCTGCTCGACCGCAACCGAGGCCGCCAGCAGGCGAGGCTCGCCGGGATTGGCCGCCAATGCGTCCGCCATGACGGCGCGGGCGCTGCCATAGGCGCCTGCGCCCACATACAGCGCGGTCAGGCCGAGCCGCGGGCCGGGATTTCGCGGCTGCGCGTCCGCGGCCTGCAGAAACAGGCGTTTGGCCTCCTCCGCATCGCCGTTCTGTGCCTGCGCCTCGGCCTGCAGGTCCAGCAGGTTGCTGTCGCCCGCGTCCGTGGCGCGGTTCGGCGCCCGGTCGAGCAGCGCCACCGCGCGCTGCGGTGCCTTGATGCCCAGATAGAGGCGCGCCAGCGTTTCGGTGAACTGCCGGTCGCCCGGGTCGGCGGCGTGCGCCGCCTCGGCCAGCGCGAGCGCAAAACTGACGTCACGCGGACCGCGCCACGCGGCAATCGCCAGCGCCAGACCATCGCGGTCGGTGGGATGGGCGTGCATCCAGGCGGCCAGACGCCCGCGCGCCGCCACGCTATCGCCGGTCACGCGATCCAGGTTGATCAGGCCGAAGGTGGCGGCGCGGCTTGCCGGAAACTGCCGCAGCACCGCCGCATAGGCCTGGCGCGCGCCGGCATCATCGAGCGAGGCGGCGGCGATTTGCCCGGTCAGCACGCCGGCCATTTCGGTCTCCCCGGCCCGGCGCAGACGGGCGGCCACGTCGCGTGCGCCGGCAAAGTCGCCGGCCGCGAGGCAGGACTGGACCAGCGCGCTGGCCGCGGCCGGCTGGTCCGGCGCCGCGGCGAGTGACAGGCGGAGCGCGTCGGCGCCGGCCACCGTGTCGCCCAGGCCGAGTCGTGCGGCGGCGAGGCGGTTGAGCACATCGATGTCCCGCGGCGCCAGCGCCGCCGCCAGGGTGAGGTTGCGGGCGGCCTCGGCCCCTGAACCTTGCATGGAAAGCGCCCGCGCCTGCAGGTCCAGCGTATCGGCGTCGGGCTTGCCGGATTCGATCAAATTGCGCAGCGCCGCCTCGGCGCGGCCGGGGCGGTTGTTCGCCAGTTCGGTCAGGGCCAACAGCTTGGCGGCTTGGGGATCGGCCGGGTTGTGCAAGGCGTAAGCGGCTGCGGCTTCCTCCGCCTGCGCGGGCTGGCCGCGCGCCAGCTTGGTGACGGCGAGCAGGTAGGGGCCCAGCTTCAGGGCGTCGATGGAGGGGGAAATGGCTGCCAGCTGCGTATCGGCGGTGGCGAAATCCTGGTGGCGGACGGCCAGGATGGCGCGCAGGTAGGGCACATCGATACGGCGCGGCGCGGCGCGGCCCACCGCCTCCAGCAACGCGATGGCCTCCTCGTCGCGATGCAGGACGATCAGGGCGCGGGCCGCCGCCAGCGTGGCATCGAGCCGCACCGGCATTTGCGCCATCGCGGCGTGGGCCTGGGTCAGCGCACCGGCGGCGTCGCCTTGCGCCAGTGTGATGTCGGCCCGCAGCAGCAGGGCCTCCGGCGTGCCGGGATGCCGGGCCAGAACATGCGCAATCGCATCCTGCGCCGCCTGCCACCGGCCGGCGGTGAAATCGACCTGGGCGCTGGCCAGCCCGGCGGCCGCGTCGTCCGGGTCGCGCCGGACCGCCTCGGCGGCGGCGTCCCGCGCGTTCTGCATCTGGCGCAGCCCGAGATACGCCAGGGCGCGCACCGCGAGCACCTGCGAGGCCGCGTCCGCGGGCGCGGCGTCGCGCGTGAAGTCGGTCAGCGCCGCATCGAAATGGCGTTGCAGCAGATAGGCGCGGCCGAGCGGCACGATGATGGCGCGGGCGTCGTAGCCGCCGTCGCGCGCGACCTGCAGGTTGCGCGCGGCGGATGCCCCGTTGCCTTGCGCCAGATCGACCAGCCCGAGCTGAAAGCTGGCCTGCGGATTGTGCGGGTGACCCTTGAGGTAGCTGTCGAGATCGAGCTGCGCGGCGCGCAGGTCGCCGCGCGCCAGGCGCACCCGCGCGTCGCCCAGCAGGTCGGCCGGGTGCAAGGCGACATACACGGCACCGGCCAGGATGGCGGCCGCCACGACGAAGCTGATGGTGCTGGCCCGGCGCATGAAACGGCGCATGAAATCGAGTCCTTTTGGCCGGGATTGGTGTAGAAAGCCCGTGGTCGCGGTGCGTGCCCTTGGGTGAAATCATCCGGGCCCGCGAGAAGGCGGCAACCCTACGATGCGGCCGGTTCGCTGGCTGCCCGTTTAGCGGGATTTAACGTGGCCAGTATACCATCCAAAGCGAAAATACGCTTAGAATAGCATGAATATCGCGAAAAACTTCCTTGCCTGTCAGCGGTCTAGTGTTTAGACGCGACGCTCCTGCATCCATGGCCTCAGGGCCGAAACAAAAGGCGTGTAGCTCAGTGGCAGAGCGCTGCTTTAACCCAGCAGATGCCGGGGGTTCGACTCCTTCCGCGCCTACCGGCCCTGAACCCTTGCGCGGGCGAATCCGCGCCGGCGTGACCGGCGGCGCGTGGCACGGCGTTCTGGCGGCGTGCGTGCTGATGGTGGCGGGCTGCGATTTGGGCGGCCCGTCCGGCCATCCGGCCGCGTCGCCCGGCGACACCTCCCTCATCCCGGGCGAGACGCAGAGTGAATATGTCATCGGCCCCGGGGACGTATTATCCATTTCGGTTTACGAAGCCCCGCCTTTGTCGGTGAGCGATTTGCCGGTGCGGCCGGACGGGCGGATTTCGGTGCCGCTGGTGCCCGACATTGTGGCGGCCGGCAAAACGCCGGCGCAGCTCGGCCATGAAATCGAGGGGCGGCTGAAGAAATACGTCCAGCAGCCGATCGTCACCGTGATGGTGCACACCTTCCAGGGCTCGCCGGAGCGTCAGGTGCGGGTCGTGGGTGCGGCCGCCGAACCGCAAACAATACCGTATCGCGCCAATTTGACCCTGCTGGACGTGATGATCGCAACCAAGGGATTGACCAAGTTCGCCGCCGGCAACAGCGCGGTCATCGTGCGCCGCGCGCCCGGCGGCGAGCAGCGGATCCCGGTGCGGCTCTCCGATTTGATGAAAGATGGTGATTTGCACGCCAATGTCGCCATGCGGCCGGGTGATACGTTGATCATACCGCAGAGCTGGTTCTAGGATCGCACGGTGGAAGCGCTCCGAGAACTAGTCGGCCGCTATGGCGCGCTTGCCTGGCGCAGGCGCTGGTGGGCGATGCTGACCGCGTGGCTGGTGTGCCTCGTCGGCTGGACCGTGGTCGCCACCTTGCCCAACCAGTACGAAGCCAACGCCCGTGTGTTCATCGACGCCGATGCGTTTCTCACGCCGCTGCTGCGCGGGCTCGCGGTGGAAAGCTCGTTGCAGGACGAACTCGATTTGTTACAGCACATGTTGCTGTCCCGGCCCAATCTTGAACGGATCATTGCCAAGACGGATTTGCAACTGCAGGCGACGTCGCCGTTCGCCACCGAGCAGCTGGTGGAAAGCCTCGGCCAGCGCATCAAGGTGGTGGCGCAGACGCGCAACATCTTCTCGATAACGTTGCGCGACAAAAACCGGCAATTGGCGTCCGACGTGGTGCAGGCGATGCTCGCCAGCTTCATCGAGAACAATGCCGGCAACAATCGCGAGCAGATCGATCGCGCCAGCAACTTCATCGACGATCAGATTGCGCAATATGAAGGCCAGTTGCGGGACGCCGAGCAGAAGCGCGCGGCGTTTCGCAAGAAATACATCGACCTGCTGCCGAGCGATGGCGGCGGCGGCAACCGGCTGGAATATGCCCGCGCCGAAGTGCAGACCTTGACGGGGAAGTTGGAGGACGCGCACACGCGGCGCGCGCTGCTCGTGCGCGAACTGGGCAGTACGGCGCCGACGCTGAGCAGCGAAAGCGGCGGCGGCGGTGGCGGCGGCAATCCCGAATTGCGCGCCGCCGAAGACCGGCTGAACCAGCTTCGCAGGGTTTATACCGAGGAATATCCCGAGGTCATTACGCAGAAGCGGCTCGTGGACCAGCTGCGCCGCGCCGGCAGCGACAGCAGCGGCGACAGCGGTTACCGCACGCGGGTCATTCCGAACCCGGTCTATCAGGATTTCCGCATCCAGCTGGTGCAGACTGAGAGCGATATCGCCAGTTTGCAGCGTCAGGTTGCGGACGCGCGGGAGGAGCGGGACAGGCTCGAGAAGATCGCCAAGGGCGTGCCGGAACTCGAGGCGCAGTACACCAACCTCAATCGCGACTACGACGTGGTGCGCAAGAATTACGACGAGCTCGTGTCGCGACGGGAGGGCATGCGGATTTCGGAGGCGGCGCAGAAGAAGGCCAGCAACATCAAGCTGGTGATCCTCGATCCGCCGACGGTGCCGCGGGTGCCGGTGGCGCCGGACCGGGTGTTGCTGGCCATTGGCGTGCTGGTGCTGGCGCTGGGTGCGGCCGGCGGCACGATTGCGGCGATGATGGCGCTGGACCAGTCGTTCCACAGCGTGCTGGAATTGCGAACGCTGGGGCTGCCGGTGATTGGCAGCGTGTCGCTGGCGGCCTTGCAGCCGACTCTGACGGATCGGTTAAAGCAGGTGGGGTTGTTTGGCGGGGTGTTTGCGTTGCTGCTGCTGGCGTTGGGTGGGGTGATGCTGAGGTTTGGGGGACCGGCCTAGTGACTGAACCGAAGAAGGCCAGGGGCTCTGCCCCTGGACCAAGCTGGGGACCAGTCCCCAGGCCCCATGACTTAGTAAGGGAACACACAAAGGGGGTCTGGGGATTTGTCCCCGGCTTGGGTCCAAGGGGCAGAGCCCCCTGGCCTTTTTCCTAAATGGACAGCCCCAGCACCTACGAGCGTCCCACCGCGCTCACCCGTCCCAGCCCGCGCACCGTCGCCCAAATGACGCAAGCCGGCCTCATCGTCGAGGACGAAGGCCGCACCCGGCTCGGCGACGAATTCCGCATCTGCGCCAGCCGGCTGAACGGCATCATCAAAGCCACGCTGCAATCCGGCGAACGCAACGCCAACACCGTGCTGATCACCAGCACCAAACCGGCCGAAGGCAAAAGCTTCTCGTCCGTCAACCTGGCCGCCTCGCTCGCGCAAACCGCGGCACGCCCCGTCGTCATCATCGATGCCGACCTCAAACCCGGCTGCCTTTCCGAACTGGTCGGCCTGCGCCTGCAGCCCGGCCTGTTCGACTTCGCCGCCGACCCGCAAATCCGCCCGGCCGACCTGGCCGTCGAAACGCCTGTGCCCGGCCTGTCGATCATTCCCATCGGCGTGCCACCCAGCTTCGCCGACTTCGAACAACGCCGCCGCCCGCTCATGGAAGTGGTCGACCTGCTCTCCGTTGCCATGCCGGACGCAACCCTGGTGCTGGACGCCGGGCCGCTGCTCTCTACGTCGGACCCCAGCGTGCTGGCACCTTCCGTCGGGCAGATCGTTATGGTAGTGGAAGCCGGCCGCACCCAGCGGCTGGAGCTCGAAGCGGCCCTCGAATTGATCCGCGGCGCGCACAAGGTTATGCTGATGCTTAACAAGGTGGCCGGCAGGCAACGTTCCTCGTTCGGCTCCTACAGTTATTATGGCGATTATTACGCGCGGCCCAATGCGCCGCCACCGCAGGCCAAATCGGCCATTTGAGGTTTTATGATGCGAGTCCGGGGCGATCGACCAAGCGCCAGCAATCGGCTCCTGGCCTGCACATTTTCCGCGTCGATCGTGGCGCTCGTGTCAGCCCCGGCCGCCTTCGCCCAACAAGCCGACCCGCCCGGCGATGCCTACTACGCCGATAACGGGCCCGACACCGGAACGGCCTCGCCAGGCCCGGCGCAACCGGGCGGCGGCCAAACCGGCGACGCCAGCGGACCCGACGTCAATCTCGCACCCCCGCCACCCGCCTTCGCCGATACGGTGCTGCCGACCATGGGCGTCAACCCGTCCTCGTCCGACATGCGGGCCCAGTTGCTCGATGCGTTCGGCGACACCCAGCAGCCGCCGCACGGCGATCCGATCGGACCCAACTGGCAAATCATTCCCGTGCTGACCGTGGCCGAGGAATGGACCGACGATGCCGCCCTGGCAGCCGGCTCCGGTCCTTTCATAAATGAGCGCGCCGGTTCCGATTTTGTGACGCTCATCGAACCGAACGTCACCCTGCTGGGCAATACCGAACGCCTGCAGGTCACCCTCAATTACGCACCGGTCGGCGAGATCTTCGCCGAAAACAGCAACTATTCACAATTCCGTCAGAACGCCGCCGGCGACGCGTTGGCGACGCTGGTTCCGGGCTGGCTGTATTTCGATGCGCGCGGCTCGATTTCGCAGCAGCCGGTGTTCGGCGGCCTCGGCGAATTCAACACGGTTCTGCTGTCGCCCGACGAACGCGAAACCATCGGCACCGCCTCCGTCAGCCCCTATATCGATCACACCTTCGGCGGCACAGGTACCCTGCAAGCCGGCGTCGGCTATCTTTATTCCGGTGTCGATGCACCGGACTACCTCAACCAGCCCGGCGTTCTCGTGCCGCTGGCGACATCCTACGATTACGGCAGTTCCTGGCTCGCCACCAAACGCGCCTTCGCCAGCTTCACCACCGGGCAGGACCTGCAACGCCTGCAGGACCGCATCGGTGTCGATGCGAGCTGGTACGACGGGTCCGGCGAACTGGCCGACGGTCACCGCATTCTGGTGACCGACGACGCGAGCTACGCAGTCAACCGCTGGCTCGCCCTGCTCGGCGAAATCGGCTACGAGAACACCAACTATCCGGAGGCGGGGTTCCGTTACGTAGGCGGCGTCTGGGCCGCCGGCGTGCGGGTGACGCCGAGCGCCGCCAGCATGCTGGTCGCGGAATACCGTTACGTGGACGGCTTCGGGTCGCCCTACGTGTATGGCTCGTGGCAGGCCACGCCGCATATCCGGATTTTCGGCGGCTATTCGGAAGGTATCGAAAGCTTCGACCAGGATCAGCAGGCGCAGTTGCTCGCCGGCAATCTGGGCGCCACCGGCGCCGAAGCGTCCGGCCTGATTGCCGCCCCGCTTCTCGGCAACACAGGCCTGTTCGCCGGCAACCAGGCGCTCAACCGGGTGCGCCGGTTCGATGCGACCGCGACCTATATCGGCGATCGTGATTTGATCACGGCCTCGTTCTATTGGGAACGCAGCACGCTGGTCGGTAATCCATACGGCCTGCCAACCAGCATCCTGAATGATCTGGGACCGAATAATCCCGAATTGACGGAATTCGGCCTGCTGACCTCCGATACGTCGGTCAACTATGTCGCCGGCGCCGACTGGCGGCATGACCTCACGCCCACCCTGATCAGCAACCTCTATGTCGGCTACGACCACTCGCGCAACGCCGCCGTCCTGGCGGAAACCTCCTCGGCGATACTGGCCTCCGCCAGCCTGACAAAAGTATTTACCGACACGCTGAGCGGCGCGCTGACGTACGCGGGCACGTTCTTCATCAACGGGTATGCGATCGACGGGTATAACGAGTCTAGCAATACCGTTACGGTTAGCGTTACGAAGCGGTTCTAAGAAACAACAGGAAGCCGTTCTTTTTTGAAAAAAAGAACCAAAAAACTTTTGACTTTCTTTAAGTGTCTGTTCGGAAGGTCGTGATCCAGATGACCGCCAGCGCGACTTTACGGACAGACACGAACGCCATGACAGTCGATGTTGAGGACTGGTTTCAGGTGCAGGGGTTTGCCGGAACCATTTCGCGCGGCACGTGGGACGGGCTCGAACGACGTGTCGAGGCCAATACCGACCGGATTCTCGGCATGTTTGCGGACGCCGGCATCTCCGCAACCTTCTTCACCCTGGGCTGGGTCGCTGAACGCCATCCGGCCCTCGTAAAACGCATCGTGGCGGCGGGCCATGAACTCGCCAGCCACGGCTATTGGCATCGCCTCGCGCACGAACAGACGCCGGCGGATTTTGCCGAGGATGTCGGCAGCGCCCGCAAATTGCTGGAGGATATCGGCGGCGTGTCCGTGGTGGGATACCGCGCACCGACTTTCTCCATCAACACCCGCAATCCCTGGGCGTTCGATGTGCTGACGGAACAGGGCTACCGTTACAGTTCCAGCATCTACCCGGTGCGCCACGATCTGTACGGCGTTCCCGGCGCACCGCGCTTTCCGTATCGCCCGAACGGCGTGCTGCTGGAAATACCGATGACAACCGTGCGTGCCGCCGGGCGTAATTTCCCGTGTGCCGGCGGCGGATATTTTCGCCTGCTGCCGTATGTGGTGTATCGCGCGGCGCTGCAGCGCTTCAATCGCCGCGAGCGCACCGCCGGTATTTTCTACACCCATCCATGGGAAATCGATGCCGGACAGCCGCGCGTCGCCGCGGCGCCACGCATGGCGAAGTTTCGGCACTACCTGAATTTGAGCCTGATGCCCGCGCGCCTGACCCGCTTGTTGCGCGACTTCGCCTGGAACCGCGTCGATCACGTCTTCGCCGAAGCCCTGGCGGGGCGGGATCCATAAGAATGGGGGTCTGCGGCCTCAGGCCCCAGCGGGGTCCAGGGGCGTCATGCGAATGCGTGCTGCGCACGACGCCCCTGGCCTTCTTCCTTTGGCTTCGCCATGAAAATCTATTCGCTACGTGATCAGGATGAAGCCTGGGACCGCTATGTAAACGCGCACCCGGCCGCCACATTTTTCCACCGCGCGGCCTGGCGCGGCGTGATCGAGCAGGCGTTCGGCCACAGCACGCATTACCTCGCCGCCGAACAGGATGGCGCAATTGCCGGCGTGCTGCCGCTGGCGCAGGTCAAGACGCGGCTGTTCGGCCATTCGCTTATCAGCCTGCCGTTCTGCGTCTATGGCGGCCCGCTTGCCGAGGAACCCGCCATTGCCGACGCCCTCGCCGCGCATGCCGCGGAACTTGGCGGCAAGCTGGGCGCGGCGGCGACCGAATTGCGTTTTCGGGCCGATCCCGGCGCGGCGTACAAGGCGGCCGGTTGGCAGGAACGGGATGGAATTTACGTCACCTTCCGGCGGCCGATCACCGGCGATGACGACGCGAACCTCAAGGCCATTCCACGCAAGCAACGGGCGATGGTGCGCAAAGGTATCGATCGCGGGCTGCAATCCCGCGTGGGGCAGGATGTGGACGGCCTGTACCGCATTTACGCCGAAAGCGTGCGCAACCTCGGCACACCCGTGTTCGCCCGGCGTTATTTTCGCATCCTGGCGGAAGCGTTCGGCAACGAAATGGACGTGGTGACGGTCGCGCATGAAGGCCGCGACGTTGCCGCCGTGATGAATTTCTATTGGCGCGACGAGGTGCTGCCGTATTACGGCGGCGGCACGCAAGCGGCTCGCACACTGGGCGCCAACGACTTCATGTATTGGTCGGTCATGCGCCACGCGGCGGCGCGCGGGAGCCGCATGTTCGACTTTGGCCGCAGCAAGGTCGATACTGGCAGCCATGCCTTCAAGAAGAACTGGGGATTTACCCCGGCGCCGCTCTTCTATCGGTTCCACGTGGCGCCCGGTCGGCAGATCCCGGAGAACAATCCGCTCAATCCGAAATACCGGCTGATGATCGCCGCCTGGAAATGGCTGCCGCTGCCGGTGGCCAACAGGATCGGGCCGTTCCTGGTGCGCGGCGTCGGATGACGGCACCGTTATGGCCGCGCCTTTGGCCGGCCGCGCCCGCTCTGGCGCTCTCCGCCCTGGTGCTGCAATTGCTGTTTCACACCGAAATCGGCGCCGCCGTGCGCGTGTGGAACAGTTCCACCGCCTACGGCCATTGTTGGCTGATCCTGCCGATCGCGATTTTCCTCGCCTATGAGCGGCGTGGTCAGGCAGCCGCCGCCTTGATGGCGCCGCGCGCCGCGCTGTCGTGGCTGGCGCTGCCGCTGGCCGCGATGTGGCTGGTGTCCGACCTGCTGGGCATCATGGAAGGGCGGCAACTGGCGGTCATCGGCTTTGTCGAAGTGCTGCTGCTGACCGCCCTGGGGCCGCGCCTGTGGGGGGCCCTGGCGGCATCGTTGCTCTATCTGGTGTTCCTGGTGCCGTTTGGCGCCTTCGTCACGCCTGCACTGCAAGGCTTCACCACCGGCTTCATCTCCCACGGGCTGGACCTGTTCGGCATCGCGCATCGGGATACCGGCAATACCATCGAAATCGCCGAAGGCGCCTTCTATGTGGCGGAGGCTTGCGCGGGGCTACGTTTCCTGATCGCCAGCATTGCGTTCGGCGTGCTGTATGCGCTCACCATGTTCACGTCGCCGTGGCGGCGCCTGGCATTCGTCGCCGCCGCCTGCGTGGTGCCCGTGGTGGCCAACGGCATCCGCGCGCTCGGCATCGTGCTGTTGGGCCATGTGCTCGGCAGCGCGCAGGCCGCCGCGACCGACCATATTCTGTACGGATGGCTCTTCTTCGGCATTGTGATCGCCGCGTTGGCGGCCTTGGGCATGCCGTTCCGGCAGGACGCGCCGCCGCCGCCCGCACCCGGACCGATCCCGCCCTCCGGCACCGGCATGCGCGCCGCCTATGCGGTTTGGCCTGTGTTGTTGCTGGCGGCCGCCGGCCCCGCTGTGGCGCTGGCGTTGGAAAGCCGGGCGGCGCCGGCCGGTGCAGCTACCGCAATCCTGCTCACGCCTCCCGGATGCACAGCGACGTCCACGCAGCCTACCGCCGGGCTCGTGTTACAGGATTTCGCCTGCTTCAGTGCGCGCCTGTCCACGCGCGTGGTGCGGCTGCCGCGGGGCGCCGATCCCTCCGGCGTGGTGATCACGGCGCAGGCGCAGGCGCATCTGCTGCTGCCGGGGGCGGACCTCGATGTCGGCGCCTTGGATGTGGCCGGGTCTCCGCCGACGAAATGGGTGCTCCAGCGCGACCTGCACCCCGGGCGCGCCGTGGCAACGCTGCTGTTTATCGACGGAGCGCCGAGTGCCGGCGGTCTGCGCGCGCGGCTTCTTCTGGCCGGCGACATGCTCGGACGCGGCGGCCCGCCGCCGGTGGTGATTGCCGTGGCCGCCACGCAGGAAGCCGGCGACCCGGTGCGGGCACTCACCGTTTTTCTGGCCGCGCAAGGCAATCTGGCGGCCAGGGTCGCGGGCGGTACCAAACGTCCATGAGTTTGCCGGTGGGGGGTGCAGTTGGGTGAAGCCCCCCGCCCGCTGGAGGCGAAACGCGACGGGCAACCTCATGGGCGGTGGGAATAAAGCCGTGATTCCGGCACCGCCACCCACCTTGCGCACGGAGCGCCTTCGCCTCCGGCCGCCCATGCTGGATGACTTCGCGCAGGGCTGCGCGATGTGGGGCGATCCCGCCGTGGTTCGTTATCTCGGCGGCAAACCGCATACGGGCGAGGAGGTGTGGTCGCGCCTGTTGCGCTTCATTGGCCACTGGGCCGCGCTCGGCTTTGGCTACTGGGTCGCGGAAACCTTGGCCGACGGTGCGTTTTGCGGTGTGGTCGGCTTTTCCGACTTCCGCCGCGAAATCGAACCCCGGTTGGACGGATTGCCGGAAATGGGCTGGGTGCTGACCGCATCGTGCCACGGGCATGGTCTGGCAACCGAGGCAGGCCGCGCGGCGCTTCGCTGGCGGCATCAGGTTCTGCCCCCGGGCGAGACAGTGTGCATTATCGATCCGGAAAACGCGGCCTCACTTCGGGTTGCGGCCAAGCTGGGCTTTCAGGAAACCGACCGGACGACTCATAACGATCGGGCGGCGGTGATTTTACGGATTTGAGAAGAAAGCCGTTCATTTCTGAAGAAAAGAACCAAAAGACGTTTTACACTGCCCCTGCACATCGGTTCGCGCTCTGGGCGAAACGTCAGGGATGGCATCAAGAGCAAAAGTCTTTTGGTGGCTTCCTTAACCTCAATGAACCCGGGCCGGAACCATTTCATGCTGCACGATGGCAGCGCGCGCCACGGCCTCATCATCGGCCACCGCCATCGGCGTGCCATCCGCGCCGTGGATGGCGAAGGCACGCGCGCCGTTCATCATAACCTGCTTGACATAAGCCATTTGCGAAACGCCCAGGGCTGAAAATTGCTCTGCCGAAAGATGCCGAATGTTGACCGCTATCTGCGGCAGTTCCTTGTCAACGGGTTCATTCATCAAAATGCTCCTACACGAATCGCCTGCGCCAACGATTGCGCTCCTTGCAGCGTGCCTTAATCCCGCCGCCGGGAGTCAGCCTTTAGAGTCACTCTTTTGTTAGCAAATGTTGTGCCTCATCCCGCATCTACAACCTTCGATACCCGGGAGCGTTCCGGCCTTGCAATTTCGATATGCCGCACCTTCGCCTCCGGCTGCGGCCGGGCCAGGTCGATATTCAGCAACCCGTTGTCCAACCACGCGCCTTTCACCTCGATCCCCTCGGCCATGACGAAGGCGCGTTGGAACTGCCGCGCCGCGATGCCGCGATGCAGGAATACCCGCCCCTGCACGTCATCACTCTGCCTGCCGCGAATGACCAACTGGTTGTCTTCCTGCGTAATTTGCAGGTCGTCCATGGTGAAACCCGCGACAGCCAACGTAATGCGAAGGCCGGCCGGGCCAGTCTGCTCGATGTTGTACGGCGGGTAGCCGTCCGAAGAATTCTTGCTCGCGCGTTCGAGCATTTGCTCGAGGTGGTCGAACCCCAGGAAAAGCGGGGACGTGAACACGCGGGTCGTCATGCGCGAAGCCTCCTCATGTGAGCGAAGCGCGATGTGGGCAGGGCCCTGACGGCACCCTGTGTGCTGCACGATTTCGGCATGTCGGGGGGCGATTGCAAGTAGAATCGCCTGCGCGATACCGCGTAAGCACGTACGTTCAAGCCGGCGCCGGCCCTCACCCCCGCCCGGCCACCCACTGAAAGTATACTATCGTTGGGTGGCCGGGCGGGGGTGAGGGCCGGCGCCCCCTTGAACGTACGTCTTCACGACTACCCTGGCATTTGGCATTTCGCTTGGGGTAGATGCAGGCGATGAGTGAAACCGAGGCAGATCCGGCGCTGCTGCCGATCCTGATCGCGCCGCATAAGACATTGAAGACCAAGGCGCGGCCGGTGGTCGACGCCGATATGGACCGCGTACGCGTGCTGGTGCCGCGCATGTTCGCGGCAATGTACAAGGCGCCCGGCATCGGGCTGGCCGCGCCACAAGTGGATGTCGCACTCCGGCTGGCGGTGATCGACTTGCAGACCAACGAAGTCCGCAAGCCCTTTGCCATGATCAATCCGGAAATCCTGCGCGTCAGCGAGGACTGGGCCACCCGCGAGGAAGGCTGCCTGTCGCTGCCGAACCAATATGCCGATGTGAGCCGGCCCGCCGCGGTGCGGGTGCGCTACATGGATTTGGACGGCAAGCGCCACGAAGTGGAAGCGGAGGGGTTGCTGTCCGCCTGCCTGCAGCATGAAATCGATCATCTGGATGGCGTGCTGTTCGTCGATCACCTGTCCGCCCTGAAGCGAAACATGCTGCTGCGGCGGCTGGCCAAGGAACAGAAACAGAAAGCGCTTGCGTGAGGTTTTTCGCGTGAGGTTGGCCTTCATGGGCAGCCCGGAGTTCGCCGTCCCGGCGCTGCGGGCCCTCCGTGATGCGGGGCACGACATAGTTTGCGTCTACAGCCAGCCACCACGGCCCGCCGGCCGGGGCCACGCGGTGAAAGCCTCGCCCGTGCAACAGGCGGCCGAAGCCATGAGGCTGAAAATGCGCACCCCGGCGCGGGTGAAACGAGACGTCACCGAACACGCCGCATTCGCCGCGCTGGACCTGGATGCGGCGGTGGTCGCCGCCTACGGCCTGATTCTGCCGCCGCCGATGCTCGAAGCGCCGCGCCTGGGCTGCCTCAATATCCACGCCAGCCTGCTGCCGCGCTGGCGCGGCGCTGCCCCGATCCAGGCCGCCATCCTGGCCGGCGACACCGAAAGCGGCATTACCATCATGCGCATGGATGCCGGCCTCGACACCGGCCCGATGCTGCTGCGCGCGCCCGTGCCGATCGGCGATCGAACGACCACGCCCGAGCTGCACGACGCCCTCGCGGCCCTGGGCGCCCGCCTGATCGTTGAGGCCCTGGCAGGCAAGCCTTCCCCGGTTCCCCAGCCGGAGCCAGGTGCCACCTATGCGCCCAAGCTGACGAAGGAGGACGGCAAGCTCGACTGGCAACGCGATGCCGTCGCGCTGGACCGTCAGGTGCGCGCGCTCAATCCATGGCCCGGCACGTTCGCCATGCTGGGCGCCGAACCGATCAAGATCCTGGCCGGGTGCCCGGCGGAGGGTCGCGGCGACCCCGGCCGGGTGCTGGGCGCGGATTTCACCGTCGCCTGTGGCCGAGGCGCGTTTCGCGTGACGCGCGCGCAGCGGCCCGGCCGGCCAGCCATGGAAGGCGCCGCCTTCCTGCGCGGCGTGCCGGATGGGCTGAACCAGACCCTGCAATGACCCGCTTCGCGCTGCTGGTGGAATACGATGGCGCGGGCTTTGTCGGCTGGCAGCGCCAGGCGGACGGGCCGTCCGTGCAGGCCGTCATGGAAACAGCCGCGGCGCATCTGGCGGATGGCCCGGTCGCCGTCACGGTGGCCGGCCGCACCGACGCCGGCGTGCACGCCATCGGGCAAGTGGCGCACCTCGACCTCGCCCGCGCCATCGACCCCGGTAAATTGGCGCAGGCGCTGAACTTCCACATGAAACCGCATCGTGTGTGCGTGCTGCGGGCCGCGATCGTGGCCGATGATTGGAACGCCCGGTTTTCCGCCGTGCAGCGGGGGTATCGTTACGTTATCCTGAACCGCCGCGCGCGTCCGGCGCTGGCGGCGGGCCGCGCCTGGCACGTGCCCCACACGCTAGACGTGGCCGCCATGGCGGCCGGTGCCCGCCACCTGCTCGGCCGTCACGATTTCTCCAGTTTCCGCGCCGCAAGCTGCCAGGCCAACTCGCCCTGGCGCACGCTGGATCGGCTCGACGTGGACCGCGCCGCCGATTGCGTCATCGTCCAGGCAGAGGCGCGCAGTTTTTTGCATCACCAGGTACGCAACATGGTCGGCAGCCTCAAGCTGGTGGGCGAGGGCTATTGGCCGCCGGAACGAATGCACACGGCGCTAGCCGCCGGCCACCGGAGCGCCGCCGGCCCGACAGCGCCGCCTGAGGGGCTTTTTCTGGTGGAGGTCAAATACGCGGAGGCGGTGTTCGGCGGGCCGGCGGAAGAAGCAGTTGTTTTTTGAAAAAAAGAACCAAAAAACTTTTGCTTTTTTGAGGTTGGGCCAGGGGCTGCGCCCCTGGCCTCCGTTTTATAGCTTGCCGGTGGCGACGTAGCCGTAGCTCACGCTCTTTGCGGTCTGGTAACGGCCGACCACTGTTTCGCTGTCGTTAATGCCGTCGCCGATCGTGATCGTTCCTTTCGGATCGTCGAGCGTATAATACTTGTCCTTGACGCTGTCATACACGCCGCAATGATAATTGCCGCTGGTGTCGATGATGGTGGCCGAAATCTGGCCGTTGTTGTTCATGTGGTGCAGCACCGTCTGCTCATATTTCGGGAACAGAATCTCCGTCCGCTTGCCGCCCTGCACGAAATAGGAGTGGGTGTAGCCGTCCGACAGCACCGAGGTCAGCGTATAGTCGCCCGCATCGTCGATGCCGAAACCTTCCGTCGTTGTGCCGCCCTTCACCGTCAGCTTGGTGAACTTGGTGCCGTCGTACAGAAAGCCAAAATATACGCCCTTCTTGTCGATGTAGTAGCCAATGGCGACATTGGAGGCGTTGACGCCGTAAACCACGGTATAAACCGACCCCGGCGGCGCGATGTCGCTGAACGTGCCGTTGCTGTAGATGTAGCCATGATCGGCTTCGTTGGCGTCAACGTAGTCGCCGACAATCGTGCCGGTGCTGCTGATGCCCCAGCATTCGGTACCGTTCACCGCGTTGGGGTCGTTCAGCGGTGTCTTCTTCTTGCCCGTCAGAACAAAGCAGTTGCGCACATCGCCCAGGGAGGCGAACACGCCGCCCACCGCCGTGCCCTTGGCGTTGATATCGTGCATGGACGTCATCATGCCCTTGCCGTCCGTGATCGTCGTGAATGTGTATTTTTGCGCGGCGGCATAATGCGCCGGCAGCGCCGCCAGCAGAACGGCGGCCACAAGGCTTGTGCGGTTCATCGAGAGTCCCCTTCTTGTTAGTGTGCGCCCAAACACCGAGACGCTATGCCAGCCATTGCCCCCACGCAACCTGCAATCTCGCGCGGGCTCGTTTCATGGCAGGTTTAAGGAAGTGAGCCAGTCGCGACATAGGCGATGCTTGGGCCGGTGGCTTTGGTTTGGTAGCTGCCGGCGAGCGTCTGTGCATCGTTGATGCCGTAGGTGAGTGTTGCCGTCGCCTTCGGATCGTCGATGATGTAGTAGGCGTCTGCCTCGCTGTCATAGACGCCGCCGTGGTAGAGGCCGTTCTGGTCGATGGTTGTTGCGGCCACCTGGCCGACATTATTGATCTGGTGCGCGAACACCTGGGTTTCGTTCGGGAACAGGATTTCGGTTTTGGTCTTGCCGGACACCAGATATGAATGTTCGTTGCCATCCGCCAGAACCGTATCGATCGTGTAATCGCCGTCATCGTTGATGCCGAATGCCTCGGTATTCTTGCCGCCCTTGATGTTGAGCGTTTTGTAGGTGGTGCCGTCGAACATGAAGCCATGGCTCTTGCCGGCGGCGTCGAGATAGAAGCCGACCACGGCGTTGCTGTCGTTCACGCCATTGACGATCGTGTGCAGGCTGCCGGGTGGATTGATGTCGGTGAAGATGCCGTTGACGTCGATGAAGCCGTTATACATGCCGTTGCCGTCGATATAGTCGCCGACGACGCTTCCGGCATTGTTGATGCCCCAGCATTCGGTGCCCCCGGCGCCGTTGGGATCGGTCAGCTTCGTTACTGCTTTGCCTTCCAGCACGAAGCAGTTCAGCACATCGCCCTGCGCCGCGAACGTGCCGCCGACCGCGATATTGCCATTATTGATGGCGGCAAGTGCGGCCTGCTCGCCCTTGGGGAATTTGACCGCTTTGAAAACATAGGTTTGCGCGCCCGCGGGGTGCATCGCCAGGGCGAGCACGGCGTAAAGGGGTGCGGCTGCGACAAGGTTTTTGGCAATCATTGAACAAATCTCCGGGTGAGAATGCGATTAGTAGGCGATGCGGCGTAACAGATACCAGACCAGGACCGGCACCACGAACTCGACGGCGGTCAGCGCCTGGAATAGCGTATTCGGCGGCCCGACTTCCACCATGGAAACCACCCGCGCCACGCCGCCGGCGAACAGAAGCCCGGCCAGGAAACGTATGAACTGGGCCCGCCGGTCGATCGCGCGCAGGCACCACAGGATGGCAACGCCATACCCCAGGAACAGGGTGGCATAGAAGCGGTCCTCGCTGTCCATCGTCGCGTTCACCGGGACCGATCCCGGAATGGACTTCGGGCCGAATACGATGTGGGTCAGCGCAATGCCGATCGCGGCAATACCGCCGACGGTCAGAATGAAAATCAGAATTCGCCGCATCGAGGCTCCCCGCTTTCCGAAAATGGTAGTCCTGGCCGGCATTATGTCTTCGTGCGCGCTTCCCGCACGTAGGCACGCTCGCCGGTGGCCGGATGATACCAGACCGCCACCACACCGTTCGCGTCCGTGCTGCGTTCGCCTGTGGCGACCCAATCCGGCCCGGGCGGCCGATCCAGTTCGGCCTTGTAGCGATAGTTTTCGAAATATACGCCGCCGGCCAGAATGGCGCCCCAAACGACAAGCGGCGCCACGCTGCCGACCCGATGGCCGGTCACCCACAGCCATACCGCGAGCGTCAGCAACGCCAGGCCGGTCCCGAGAACCCAGCGCCGCAACATGTGTCCTAGCCGCCCGCCGGCGCCACGATCGCGGCGGTGCCGTAGGCAACGATCTCGCTCATGGTCTGGCCGATTTCGGAGCTGTCGAAGCGCATCATCAGTACCGCGTTGGCGCCCATGGCGGATGCGTTGCTGACCATGCGGTCGGTGGCATGCCGCCGCGCCTCTTCCAGCATGCTGGTATATTCGGTGATTTCGCCGCCGACGATGGAGCGCAAGCCGGCCATGATGTTGCCGCCAATGCCGCGGCTGCGCACCACTACGCCGAACACCTGGCCCAGCGTTTGTTGCACCTGGTGGCCGGCGATTTGTTCGGTGGTGACGACGATCATGCGAGGGCTCCGACAGACAGAGGAAGAAAGGAAGTATTTCTTTTTTGAAAAAAAGAAACAAAAAACTTTTGTTTTGATTCGCCAATTCTTCTTAGCGCCGCTGGGCTCGGCATAATTTTTTTGTTTCTTTTTTTCAAAAAAGAACGGCTTTCTTATTCCGCGCAGCCGGCGTCCCGCAATACAGCCAACACCGCGTCAACCGGCACGTCCCGGCTGGTAAAGGCGTCGCCGATGGCGCGGGCCAGCACAAACGCTAGCCTGCCGTCGCGCATCTTCTTGTCGTGCTGCATGTGCGCCAGCAATCCCGACGCCGAAAAGCGCCGGCCAAGCTCATGCAGCGTGGCTGCCATGCCGCACGCTCCAATGTGCCGGATCACCCGCGCCGCCGTGCCACGCGCGCAAACTTCGAGCTTTTCCGACAGGGCAAACGCCAGCCCCAGACCCAGGGCCACCGCCTCGCCATGCAGCAGGCGGCCGTCATAGCCATACTCGGCCTCCAGCGCGTGGGCGAACGTGTGGCCGAGGTTGAGCAGCGCACGCCCGTCGCTGGATTTCTCCTCGCGCTCGTCGTCCGTCACGACCGCGGCCTTGAACGCGCACGCGCGGGCCACCGCCTCGGCCTGCAGGGTGGCATCGCCGGCCAGCAGGGCAGGGGCGTTCGCTTCGCACCAGGCGAAAAAAGCCGCGTCGCCAATCAGGCCGGCCTTGGCGACTTCCGCATACCCGGCCCGGAGCTCGCGCGGCGGCAACGTGGCCAGCGCCCCGGTGTCGGCCAGCACGCCATGAGGCTGGTGAAAGGCGCCCAGCAGGTTCTTGCCGAATTGCGTGTTGATCCCGGTCTTGCCGCCGACGCTGCTATCCACCTGCGCCAGCAACGTCGTGGGGATTTGCACGAACGGCAGCCCGCGCAACGTCGTGGCGGCCACAAAACCGGCCAAGTCGCCGACCACGCCGCCGCCGAGCGCAATCACCGCCGTCCGCCGCTCCACGCCGATTTCCAGCAACGCGTCGGTCACCTGGCCGAACACCGCCAAACTCTTGCTGCGTTCGCCCGGTGCCACCACGATCTGGCGGGCATCGAAGCCGGTCTCCGCGAGCCCCGCCATCAGGCCGGATAAATGCAGCGCCGCCACGTTGGAATCGGTGATCACCACCACGCGCTTCTGCTGCAGCACCGGCGCCAAGTAGGCGCCCGCGCGCGCGATCAGGCCGGTGCCGATCACCACCTGATACGGGTGCGCGGCCAGCGGCACATCCACGCGCAGCGGTGCCCGATAGCCTAACACCGCGTCGGCGACCCGGCCGGTCGTCACGTCCGGACTGTCGTCGCCGCAATCCACCACCACGTCGGCCTCTGCGTAGAATGGGTGCCGCGCCTGCATCAATTGCGCCAGCACCCGCGCCGGATCGCCCGCGCGCAGCAAGGGCCGGTGATGCCGGCCGGCGGTACGGCGCAGCAGAATCGGCAACTCGCAGCGCAGCCACACACTGCGCGCGCCGCTTCGAATGGCGGCGCGAGTCTCGGTATCGATGAAGGCGCCGCCGCCGGTGGCCAGCACGCAGGGCGGCCCGGCGAGCAGGCGGCGGATCACCCGGCGCTCGCCGGCGCGAAAATCGGCCTCGCCAAACCGCTCGAAGAACTCCGCCACCGTGCAGCGCGCCGCCTGTTCGATTTCATGATCGGCGTCGCGGAAGGGCAGCCCCAGCCGGAGGGCCAGACGGCGCCCGATCGCCGTCTTGCCCGCACCCATCAGCCCCACCAGCACAATGGTGGGTCCCGTCCAGAGCGGCACCGGCCCAGCCTGCGAAGCTGCGCCCTGCACGGCATCGCCGGATATCGCGGGATTGGAAATAGGCAGCACCTCGGTGTTGCGCGTCATGGGTGCGAAGGCTAGCACACCCCTTGTGCAGCACAGCAAGAGAACGAGTCGGACCGCATGGGCCGCGTGATCATTGTCGGGGCGGGTTTGCTGGTGGGTGTGACGTTGCTCGCCCTGTTGCTGCTCGGTGCGTTTCCGCCGAAAGCCCATCGCGCGCCGGTGGAGCATGTCATCCCCAACACCCAGTTCAAGTCGCCGTAGAAGCGGTGGCAACTTGAACTTGCCACCCGACCGTCACATCGAGGCGTTTTGCGAAATGCTGGCGGCCGAACGCGGCGCCGCGCGTAACACGCTTTTGGCGTACAGCCGCGATCTCGCTGATTTCTCCGGGTTTGCCTTGGCAAGAGGCGAGCGGTCCGCCGCCGCCAGTGCAGCCACGGTGCAAGCCTACATGGCGAGCCTGGGGGCGGCCGGCCTCGGTGCCTGTAGCGCCGCCCGCCGGCTGAGCTGCCTGCGCCAGTTCTTCCGCTTCCTGCTGCGTGACGGCGCGCGCGCCGACGATCCCACCGCCCTGCTGGAAACACCCAAACAGCCGCTGCGTCTGCCCAAATTCCTCAACGAGGCGGAGGTCGAATCGCTGCTGGCCGCCGCGCCAACGCTGCCGGATCGGCACGGCCTTATCGCCGATGCGGGCTTCTCGCTGCTGTATGTAACCGGGCTGCGCGTGTCGGAACTGCTGAACCTGCCGCGCAGCGCCATGGCCTCACGCGCCGAGCTGCTGAGCATACGCGGCAAAGGCGGCCGCGAGCGGCTGGTGCCGGTGTCCGACCAGGCGCGCGCCGCCGCGCAGGCGCTGATCGCCGCGAGCCCGGCCAGCAAATACATATTTCCCGGCCGCAATCCGGCGCGCCCGTTGACCCGGCAAGGCTTCGACAAAATCGTCCGCGATACCGCCATCGCCGCCGGCCTGGACCCGGCGCGCCTGTCGCCCCACGTGCTGCGCCATGCCTTCGCGAGCCACATGCTGGCGCGCGGCGCGGATCTGCGCAGCCTGCAATTGCTGCTGGGCCATGCCGATATCGCCACCACACAAATATATACGCACGTGCTGCACGAACGCCTGCACGCGCTGGTGACGGCGCATCATCCGCTGGCAAGAAGAAGGCCAGGGGGCTCTGCCCCCTGGACCCCCGCTAAGGACAAGTCCTTAGAACCTGTTACTTAAGGGGAGTCAGGGTATCTGGAGGGGGCACACGAGCTTTGCGTACGGCACGCGTGCCCCCTCCAGATACCCTGACTTTTCTTAAACAAATGGGGTCTGGGGACTTGTCCCCAGCGGGGTCCAAGGGCAGAGCCCCTGGCCTTCTTCTTGCCACCCGATGGTGCGCTGCACCTTGATAAGCAGCGATGGCTCCGATATCCGAAGCGGGATGTTGGCGGCCTGCGTATCGCGGCGGCCCTGGACCGGGACGTGATCCGAAGATGAAAGCTTTGCGCCACCGTGTCGCCGCTCTTGCAAGCCTGGCGTTGATGGGCGCGGCCGGCGCCGCGTTCGCCGAAGAGCCGATTTTGCGCGTGCCGCATCCCTGGCAAATGACCATGCAGTTGCCGGGCAGCCCGGTGGCGGAGAAGTTGGAAAATCTCAACTTCTACATCACCATTCTCATTGTCCTGATTACGGTTTTCGTCGGCGCCCTGTTGGCCTGGGTGCTGTATCGCTACAACGCGAAGCGCAACCCGACGCCAAGCACGATCAGCCATAATTCGGTGCTCGAGGCGGCCTGGACGGCCATTCCGGTGCTGATTCTGGTGGGCATGTTCGTGCCAAGTCTGCGGCTGGTGTACTACGAAGATCGTACGCACGACGCCGACATGACGCTGAAGGTCACCGGCCATCAATGGTATTGGGAATATACCTACCCGGATGCCGGCGGCGCCCATTTCGACAGCTACATGATCCAGGACGAACAGCTGAAGCCCGGGCAGTTGCGACACCTTGCGGTGGACAATCAGATTGTCCTGCCGGTGGGCAAGAACATCCGCATTCTCGAGACCAGCGGCGACGTGATCCACAGCTTCTTCATCCCGTCGCTGGGCGTGCAGCGCTACGCCATTCCGGGGCAGACGATCGAGACGTGGGTGCGGATCGACAAGGAAGGCGACTATTACGGCGAATGCAACCAGATCTGCGGCATGAACCACAGCGTCATGCCGATCAGCGTGCACGCCGTCAGCGCCGGCGATTTCAAGACATGGCTGGATCAGTTGAAGGCCAAGAACAGCAGCGCGAGCCTCGGTGGTGGCGCCACCACCCTGGCGTTCGGACCGGAGCACTGAAATGTCTGTTACCACGCACGACGACCACGCGCTGGGCCATGACGAGCACGGCGGCCATTATCCCGGCTTCGTATCGCGGTGGTTCTTCTCCACCAACCACAAGGACATCGGCACGCTCTACCTGATTTTCGCCGTCATGGCGGGAATTGTCGGCGGCGCCCTGTCGCTGGTGATGCGCGCGCAGCTCATGTACCCCGGCAATCACATCGTCACCGACGGGCAGCAGTGGAACACGATTGTCACTGCGCACGGCCTGATCATGATCTTCTTTACGGTTATGCCGGCGATGATCGGCGGTTTCGGCAACTGGTTCATTCCGCTCATGATCGGCGCGCCCGACATGGCGTTTCCGCGGCTGAACAATATCAGCTTCTGGCT
>CAJCIS010000181.1 GCA_903970435.1 Acidobacteriota bacterium
GGGCGCGCCGGCGCCGGCGATCAAAACGGCCGCCGCAAGCCGCAGAACGCCCGCGGCGCCCGCCGATCTGTCTCGCGCCATTGGAATGAGAGCAACTCCCGCCGAACTGAGGACGCGCGCCGGGGACCCGGCACCTGCTGCAAATGATAATCATTCTTAGTTAGCTGTCAAGGGCGGGGTCAGAAGCAGTTCTTTTCTTCAGAAAAGAACTGCTTTCTTCCTACCGATTCGCCCAAGCGCCAGCTCTGCCACCTTCGCCGCCGCCAGGTCGGCGTTTTTCCGCCGGCCAAGCGTGATCATCATATCCCGCAGCAGGGTCCATGCCGCCAGGTTGACCGGATCGGCGCGGGTTGCACGCCGGAACATCGACGCCGCGCGCTCCGCATCCCCCGCGCGCCGTAGCAACTGACCGAAACGGATAAGCCGCGGCGCCGTCGGCTCGCAGCGTATGGCGCGTTGCTGAAACGCCATGGCCGTGGCCGGATCGCCATCCTTCTGGACGATGCGGGAGAGCTCGTGCCAGCCTTGGGCCGATTGGGGCGCCTCGCGCACGCCGCGCTCGAGTTTTTCGCGCGCTTCCGGCTTGCCCTGACGCGCATCGATGACACCTTCTTCCAGCGCGGCACTCCATCGCGCTTCCATGAAGCGCAGAACATAAGCGTCGAAACTGTATCCGCCCTCCCACAGGAACGGGTAGAGCGTGTCGTCGCGCACCCAGCGCATACCGAAATATTTGGCCACGGACGGGTGAATTGGCACGAAGCGCGGAACGAAGGGGGCTTCCGTAAGGTGCGCCTCGATGCGCCGGCTGTATTTGGCATCGAATCCCATCCGCTCACACAAGGTCGCGGCGATATGGCGGGCGATGCGGCCACCGAAATGGAAGGCGGATTGGAAAAGTTGTTCTTCCGCGAGGTGCGTCTCGATGATGGATGCGCAGTCGTAACCGCAAAGTGCATCGATCTTGCGTTGGCTTTGCAGGGTGAGCTCGTACAGGCGGCCGACGTGGGCGGCGCCGGCCACATCGAACGCCTTATACCTGGTCAGCGCTTCGGCGGGCTGCACATTCTCAATGAGCAATCCGGCGAGGTGGCGGTCATTGTATTCCGGCATGTAGGGCGGATTGCCGTAGCGCACGATTGGTGCACGGGGATGCGGCACACCTTGGTACGGCCACAGAAACGCCCCGCTGACCACCGGAACCTTGTGCAGTTTGGCATGCGCGGGCATGTGGTGGTGTTCAATAAGGGGCGGCAGTTCGCTCACTTGTGCCACCACGACGTCGGCGCGGCTCAGGCGCTCATAGGATGATCCGGAGATGTCCCCGTATGCATCGACGAAATCGGTTGTGATGTCATAATAGGGTGCCACGAAACGGTTGATGATGCCGTTGAGCGTCTGGACCTGGCAATTTCCGAAGAAGACGATATGCACGGAAGCGATCGCGGAAGGAACGCCAGAGTATAATTGCAGCGCCGCGTATTTGTCCAGCTTGGGCCTTGGCCGGTGAATACCGCGCTTTAAGCCCCGGGCAACTTCAGATAGAGTGAGTCCCTTGCGAACATCCGGGCGAATGAAATGCCGGTATTCATCAAGCAGGGCCGTAGCGTACTCTACATCCATGTACCCAAGACGGGGGGGACGGCCATACAGGCCTTGTTCGAGCGGAACGATTTCAGGGCGGAGCACCTCGACACGGGCGGTCCCAAATCGCTCAATATGCTGCGCCGCTGCCCGCCGCAGCACATGGATGCGGCGCAGATCACCGCCATTTTGCGGCCTTCCGAGTTTGATTTTACATTCATGACGGTTCGCGATCCGCTGGCGCGGCTGCTGTCGGAATACAAGATGCGGTTTCGCAGCAAGAACGGTGCGCCGCCGTTGCCGGTGTGGGTGGAACGGATGTTCAAGCGTTACATCGACAACCCCTACATTGCGGAAAACCACATAAGGCCGCAATGCGCGTTCTGGTTGCCGAATTGCGAGGTTTATCGCCAGGAGGATCGGCACGGTGATGCACTGGTGCAACGGATTGAGGAGCGTCTGGAATTGTCGCTGGCGCATCGCACCATCGGCGGCTACAACCTCGACGAGGATACACCGATCGACCGGGCGGAAATTGCGCGCGTGGAGACGCTCGTCAGGCAGTTCTATCGCCAGGATTATCTAATGTTCGGGTATTAGAGCATTTTCCACCCTACAAAGCAAAAGTCTTTTGGTTCTTTTCTTCAGAAAAGAACTACTTCTTCTCCGCGATAAGCGCCACCACCGCCGCCAGCCGTGCCGCCGCGCCGGGAAAGCCCGGCTCCAGTGCCAACGCGTTTCGTATCGCCTTGCGCGCGGCGCCGGGTTTTCCCTCCGTAACGAGGCGATCGTGCAAGGCCACGAAATCCGCCGCCGTCATCGCCGCGGACGCAAGCGAGGCGGCCGGCACGGCGGACACGGAAGGCGCGCCGGGGCAGAATATCGCGTCCATGCACGCCTTCACGTCGTGCTGCGAGACGCTGAAACCATAGGTGGCATCATCGATGTTGGTGCCGAAGATGTAGCCGGTCGGCTGTGCCAGCACCTCGCCGATGCCGGACTGGATGAAGGCGGGATGAAACGCCGCGCCACGCAGGGCGCAGACAACCGTTCCGGCCGGTGAAAACAAGCTGCCATGCAGGGCCGATCCGTATTCGCCGGCAATTTCCGTGGCGCCGGCAAACATCCGCCATTGCTCCAGCAGCGGCAGGGTTTCCGGCCGCATGATTTTGAAGCCCGCGGCGGCAAAACTCTCCTCCACCAGGTTGCGATCGGCAAGCGCGCGGTTGCTGCCGCGCCGTGCGAGAAACAGCCTGCGCGGGTAGTTGCTTTGGGACAGAGCGCCGTGGCGGGCCTCGACTCTTTGCCGCCAGAGCGCAACCGTATCGCGCAACATGTCGCTGTAGCGAACGCCATTGTGCGGGAAGCCCGGTAACAGCAACTCCTCGACCAGCACATCGCCGGCGCCGCCGCCGAACACGACGAACTGCGCCTCGGCGAAGCCGAGCAGCCGGAACATTTCGATGGCAAAGGTCGGAATGTCGTGGGGGACCAGAAATTTCAGCCCGTCGAGATCGCATCCGCCGGCCTGAAGCAGGCTCAGCCGGGGGAGTATTTCGGCCATCCAATGACCATAGATATGGTAACCGGGCCCGACGATCAGGGCGTGCGGCCCGGTCAGCCGGCGGCCTGGGGCCGCCGGGTCGGGCAGCCCGAATTTGGCCACCGCGCCGCGGACGTGTCTCGTTTCGATATTGATTTCCACCGGGCCGAGAAGCTGGCCGCCGGCGCGCATCAGAAGACCGTCGCCCAATGTAATATTACGTGCGTGGTATAGTCCGATCGGCGCCAGCCGCGCGCGGGCGTAGAACTGCGCGGCCACATCGGCCGGCATGGTGCCGAAGGTAAATCGCGGCGGCGCCGGCACGCGCCGGTCCGCCGGCGCCAGTTCGGCAAAGTGCGCATGCTCCATCAACGCGCCGAGCGGCGGCAGGACGATGTCGCCGGGGTTCTCCGGCATGGTCAATGCGCGATCGATTCGGCATTCAGCAGCAGATGGGTGAGGCTGCCGGGCGAAGTTTCGGGCAGCATCGTGGTCGGCAATGGCTGCCAGGATTGCACCACGACGTCATCCGGCGCGGTGGATTGATCGGCCTCCAGCCGGCGCAAACGTTGCAATCCCGCGCGGACCCAGGCGTCGTCGGAGCCATCGTCGGGGCTGCCATCGATGATGGCGCCATAACGGATGTTGCGCGCATGAAAGCCCTGCTTGAGCGGCGGCAGCGCGGGCTGCCAGACGGTTTCCCACGCGATATCGGCGTGGAAAAATGCCAGCTTGATGCTGGTGCGCGCGCGGAAAGCGTCGGCGAACGCCAGATAGTCATTCACCTGGCGCGACAGATCGATACGGCTGGTCACCGGTTCGATATCGCCGATCGCGGCCAGCGGAAAATAGCTGTGAATGATCGCGGCGCTCGCCGCCACCTCGCGCGCGAGTTCATCGATATTGTCCTGGCAGGGAATGTGGTCCGGCCGGTCGGCCCAGGTTTTCTCGCGGCCGTAGAACACCACCTCGTCCATCGCCACATAGTCGAGCCGGCCGCCGGCCCGCAAAATGCGGCGCATGGCGCGGTCGAGCAATCCGGGCGGCGAATAACCCTCGCCGCGGCCGCATTCGCGATCGGCCGCCAGCATGCCGGTTTCCATCGCCAGCGAAATACCGCGGGCGCGCAGATTGGCCATGACGGCGGCAAGGTCGGGTTCGGCGGCGCGGGTCGCGAACTGGGTCGATATCTTGAAGACGGCCAGGTGCGCGGCGGCGCGCGGCCAGGGTGCATCGGGCGCAAACATTTGCAGGTAATCGGCCGGCGCGGATTTGTGCTTGTCGTATTGCACCACGGGATCTTCGCCGCCGAGCCAGAATTGCGTGGCATGGCCGCAGGCAGGCGCCAGCAGAAGAATTATCACGCCATAGCGGGCTACAAGGTGGCTCAGGCGGCGAGTTGCGTTCCCATGACGAAGCATGTGTTGGCCTCCTTCAACGTGCGCTGGATCATTCCGACAAAAATACGATCCTGGTCGGTCAGGGCCTGCGCATGATGCAGCGCGTTCTCGCCGAGCATGTCCAGCGTCACATAGGGCCGCGAGGCATTGTGGTGCCGCGTGGCGAAGCCCCAGCGCAGCGCCAGCCATTCTTCGTAACGATCAAGGTGGGTGATTTCCACGTCGGCGCGGGCGCACAATTCCCGCGCGGACGCGGCGTTGCCGTCGCCCAGATGGGTGCACACCGGATTGACCTCCATCAGGTCGGGGGTAAACAACATCTCGAGTGCCAGGTCGCGGAAATCGCCCGACGTAATGGCAAGCTTGACCTTTTCATGGCTGACCAGGCGCAGCCAGTCCTGCGTGTCGAGGTCCTTGAGCTCGGGATCGTCCACGAATCGGGTCAGCATGTGGTTCAGTTTGGAGACCACCATGTCGAGCGGATTGCGCAGGATGGAGAATGTATGGTCGCCGAACCGGACCACGCCCGAATTAATATATTGCTTGAGCGGAACGTGCCCATGCACGAAGATGCTGTCGGCGTAGGCGAGATTTTCCACGAGCGTGCGGATGGCGGCCAGCATCTTGTCGGCGGTGAACCAGTTACGGTCGGTGAGGCGGTAATTGAAGGCGGCGGTGCGCTTCATCATGGTGCTGGTGAAATCGCTGCCGGCACATTTGGGAATGTGAACGAACAGCCGGCGCTTCTTGTCCGGGTAGCTCTCCAGCACCCGCACCATCAGGCGTTTCTGGAACTCCTCGCCCTGCAAAAGATAGCGCAAATGGGCGCGCGGATTATAGCCCGGCTGGGGCCGCGAGGCGGGCGCGGACGGAAGGCGCCCGTAGATGGCATAGTATATCTGCCGCGGCGACACGCCGGCGAAGTCCAGCCGCTCGAGGAACTTGCCGGGACCCGGTTCGGGGCCATACAAGCGTAACGCTTCGAACAGGTCACGGCCGCTGCGCGGTGCGGGTACTAGCACGGATACCTCTCCAAGGGCGAACGCGTGCAGCGCTAGCGGGAAGTTCGGGGGAAAGGAAGGGTGGGGGGCTTTGCTAATGAAAACAAGGGGGTAGGAAGTAGTTCCTGTTTGACAAAAAGAACCAGGAAACTTTTGATTCAGGCGGAGGGGGCTTGATGTCTTCGGGGGATGACGCGAATCTGGCGCTCTTTGAGCTGTATTTGGCTACCGCGGAGCGGGTGAGCGATCGCCGCGCGGGGGCCAATGCCTGGATGCTCAGCGTGAACAGCGCGCTGGTCGGCCTCTACGGATACCTCGGCGCCGACAAGCCGGTGGCGGCTGCCGGGCAGAGAACGATCTGGTTGTGGGCCATACCGGCCGCGGGCATGCTCGTCTGCCTCGCCTGGGCGGCGCTTCTGACGTCCTACCGGCAACTGAACGGGGCCAAATTCGAGGTGCTGCAGGCGCTTGAGGCGGGGTTCCGCATTCAGCCGTTTGCCCGCGAGCACGCCCTCTATGCGCGCCACAAGCGCGTGTCGCTGGCGAAGATCGAGCGGCTGGTGCCGTTTGCGTTCGT
>CAJCIS010000182.1 GCA_903970435.1 Acidobacteriota bacterium
GAGCAAAGGTTCGTCGGGGAGCCAGGCGGTGACCTGCTTGGCGTGCGCGGGTTGTGCCAGGGCGTCGATGCCGGCGATTTCTATGCTGCCGGCGTCGGGCGCCAGAAGGCCGCAGACCATGCGCAGGGTGGTGGTTTTGCCGGCGCCGTTGGGGCCGAGCAGGGCGTAGATCTCGCCGGCGGCGATGGAGAGGTCGAGGTCGATGACGGCGGGTCGACCGAAGGATTTGCACAGGCCACGAACGTTCAGCATGCACCCGCTATACCGCAGAACATTAAGCAAAGTGCAAGCATTTCGTAGCCGACGCGAACCGATCGGGCGCGCTGCCAGCGATGGTTGTGGATTTGGCGAGCGAAGCAAGGAAGCCGTTCTTTTCTGAAGAAAAGAACCAAAAGACTTTTTTCCATTGCCTGCGCGACGCTGCAGGCCATTTTTCCAAAAGAGAACGGCTTTCTTAATGCGCCGCCGGCTGCGCCTCCGGCCGCGCGGCTGCGAACGCGGGCAGCGCGAGGCAGGCCTGCTCGGCGGCCACGATACGGGGAAACGCGCTCAGGTCGACATTCATGCGCCGGGCGTTGGCCACTTGCGGCACGAGCATGACGTCGGCCAGCGTCACCGCATCGCCGCAGCAATAGGGGGCCGCAACCATTTGCTCGAGCGTCTCGAAGCCGAGCCTGATCCAATGCGCGTACCACGAATCCACCGCGGGTTGGGGCTGCGCGAGGTCGGTCTTCAGGTAGGCGAGGACGCTGGTGTTGTTGAGCGGATGGATATCGCACGCAATCAGCGCCGCAATGCTGCGGACATGGGCCCGCGCCAGCGCGCCGGCGGGCAACAGGGGCGGTTGCGGATACGTCTCCTCGAGCCATTCCAGGATGGCGGGTGACTGGATGAGTGTGGTGCCGTCATCCAGCACCAGGCACGGCACCCGTCCCTGCGGATTGATGGCGCGGTAGGCTTGGGTGTGCTGCTCGCCGCCGTTGCGCAGCAGGTGGATCTGCACGGTTTCCACGGTGACCTGCTTGAGGTTCAGCGCGATGCGGAGGCGGTAGGATGCCGACGATCGGTAATACTCGTAGAGTTTCATGGTGACGACGCGTTCTTGTTCATCTAGCCTGCGACCCTGTCTTCCCTGCTTGGCGTAGCTGCCCGGCGCGGCTTGGTCTTGAACCGCATTCGATCAATCTTCAACACGGCAACGCTATCAGCCGGGGGAAGCGAAATATGAACCGGTCTTGTCTCGCCATTCTCGCAACCGTCTTCGTCACGCCCGCGCTCGCCGCGAAAATCGACCTCAGCTCGACGCGGGCAAATGTCGCCAATTGGCAGGTCTCGGAAGTGTCGCGAGGGGTCGTGGTTACGGCGCCGGCGACCTACATCGGCAAAACGCGATACGGCAACATACCGGGGCTCACCTTCCGCTTTCGGGAGGACGGCGATATGGATAACGATGGATATTGGTACTCCGACATAATTTTTCAGTTGCCTGCGAATGCGACCCGCGCAGAGCTCAGGATCAGCGCCATGGCGGTCGATGACCGCGCGGTGGTGGAATTGAATGGTCATATTGTTTCCGACGCCGGGCTCTTTGGTCCGGGCCAGGGCTATATGACCTATATCGATGACGGCCCCAATGTGGCTCGACCATTTTTGCATGGGGAGGGGCCGCAAACGACAAAGGTGCGAAAATTCCTTGTCGCTGGCACCAATGACCTCAGAATTATTGTCAATAACACCGGCGATGGCATATTCGGAGGGCCAATAAGAAAAATTAGGGGCAATCCGACGAACTTCGGAATCAGCGCACTCGTTCGTTACGACACAGCCGATTGAAGGCGGGCGAGAGGGCAATGAACATAAAGCGGCGCCAGACGCAACATAATTAAAAGTTTTTTGTTTCTTTTTTTCAAAAAAGAAATACTTCCCTTGTTCCTTTTTTCTGCTATCCCGCCGGCAAGAACCTTGCCAGCGTTAACGTGCCGAGCGATGCCAATATCTGATAGGACGCCTGCAGCTGCGTCTGCGCCTGGGATAATTGCGTGGCCACCTGGGTGAGGTCGGCGTCCTGCAGGTTCGACAGTTGCGTCTGCATGGTTGTTGCAGTCTCACCCAGCTCCGTCTGCGCGCTTTGCACCTGGTCTTGCCGATCGCCCAGCGCACCGATATCGACGTTGATGGCACTCACGGCGCCGTTCATCGTCGTCACCACGCCCTGCAGGAACGGAATGAAATTGGCGTCGCCGGATTGCGCAGGGGTGAGCGATGCCAAGCTTGCCAGACCATACAGAATATCCTGGGTATATGATCCGGTGCTCGTGGTGCCGACGCCGGCGGACACCGCATTGCTGTTCGCGTTGGCGAGCGGCGCCAATGCGACGCGCGTGCCGCCGCCGAGGTCCACTTCGCTTTGCGCGCCGGCCGTGTTCAGCGACGCGGCGAAGGGCGAGTTCGCAGCCGATGTCGCCGCCGTCAACGCCGCCGCTTGCGTGGCCGCCGCGCCATTGGTGGTGAGGCCGGCCACGGCATTTTGAATGGCGGTATAATAGGCCGATTGCGTCAGCATGGCGGGGTTCGGGATCGGTGGGGTGGCGCTGTCCTGACCGGCGAATACATAAATGCCGCCCACTTGCGTATTGAGCAGGGCGGCGACCTGTTGCATGGCGTCCTGCGCGGCGGCGGCGACTGTGCCGACCGACGCGGTGCCGCTTTCCAGGCTGGCCGCCTGCGTGGCGAAGTTGCTGGCCACGCCTTCGATCTGGCCGAGTGCCGTCTGCGCCGCGGCCTGAATCGTCGCGGCGTTCTGCGTGTTGGCCTGCAACTGGGCTGTTTGGGAGATTTCCGCGCTCAGGTTTAAGGCTGGCGCGGCGGCCGCGCCGAGACCGGCATAGGTGCTGGACAGGTATCCGCTGTCGGTTTCCGCGCTCAGCTGGTTGATGGTCTGCTTGACCTGCGCGGTTGCGTTGACGATCTGGTCCAGCGTTCCGAAATCGGTGACGGACAAGCTCATGCTCATCATTGCACCGCCTGAAGCAGCGTGCTTTCCAGGCTTTGGATCGTGCTGATGACTTTGGCGTTGGCGCCATAGGCGTTCTGAAGTTGAATCATCAGTGACATCTGACTGTCCATGTCCACGCCGGTGGCCGATTGCAGCTGACCGGAAAATGATTGCTGGGTGGCGGTGCTGTCCGTGTCGGCGGTGGACGCGCCGGCGCCGTCGGCGGCTTGCGACGCGGTGATATCGGTGGCGAAATCGGCGAGCGTTGCAGGCGCGGTAAAGGGTGCCGACAATGTGCCGGACGCGCCAAGGCCCGTGGTGTTTGCGGCGGGCTGTGGCACGCCCGCCTGCACGTCCGGGCCGAGCGCATAATTCAGAACCCGGTCGATCATGACGGTGAAGCCCGGTAGGTTGTCCGGATTTGGCGTAAAAGCGCTGGCGCCGGTGGCGCTGCCGGTGACTGCCTGCGTGCCGTTGACCACCAGGACGGGGTTTGCGGCCACCGCCGGATTGACCGTAATGGTTCCGGAAAATCCCAGATAATTCGCCTGCACCGGCGTGCCGCCGCTTTGCGGCACGTTTCCCTGCGGGTCGGTAAAAAGGTTGAGGCCCTGGGCGGAGAAATTGCCGGCCAGGTTCTGCGAGAATTCGTCGAGTTCGGCTGAATAGGTCGGGATCGTGGTGTCGCGCAACGTCAGATTGGCGCCGATGCTGCCGCCGCCCAACTGGCTCGTGATGTCGGTTGTGCCGAGCTCGATGCCCGGCAGGCCGCCGCCGGGGTAAAAATTGGTGGGGCCGGTGGTGACGGCGGCGATCGAGAGCGGATCGGCGGTGTGGGTCGGCAATTGCGCGCCGCCGGTGGTGAATACCAGCATGTCGCCGTCGGGCTGTTCGGAAAATCGCGCATCGACCAGGCCGGACACGCTGCCGAGCAGGGCGTTGCGCTGATTTTCCAGATCGGCGATGCTGCCGCCCTGCGCCTTGAGCGCGACGATCTGGTCCGATAAATTGCCGATCTGCCCGAGGGCCGTATTCAATTGCGCGACCTGCGACACCAGGCCGTTCTGCGCATTTTGTTGCGCCTGGCCGTAGGCGCCCGAAAGCGCATTGATTTGCTGCGTCAGCGACTGAGCCGCCCCCACCACCGCCTGTTGCTGCGGCTGGCTGGAGGGATCGTTGAGCAATGCGGAAAACCCGTTCTGCACCTGGGCGAGCAGGCTGCCGAGGTCGTTCCCCTGCCCCACCGAGCCAAGCGCCGGCTGCAGCGCGGCCAGCGCGGCGTTGAGGGTGCTGTCGCCGCCGGCGATGGCATTCTGACCATACAAGGCCGCCCGCAGGCTCGGGTCGGTGGCCAGGATGGTGGGGCCCGACTGCACGCCAAGGCCGATGCCGCCGGCATCGAGGGCAATTTGCGTGGTTTCCTCGGTGGCATAGCCGGGCGTGCTGGCGTTCGCGACGTTCTGCGATATGACGCCGTAGGCCAGGCTGATATTGGCCAGGCTGCTTGCGGCCAGCCCAAGGGCTGAATCCAGGCTCATGGCAGGCCTCTCAAGCGCTCATTTTGGGCCGTTTGATCATTGCAGCATGCTCAAAGTGGTCTGCAACATCTGGTCGGCGGTGGTAATTACCTTGGCGTTGGCGCCGTAGGCGTTCTGCGCCACGATCAGGTTCGACAGCTGGCTGGCGATGTCGACGTTGCTGCCCTCGACGGAGCCCGTGACCAGCGTGCCGGCGCCGTTCTGATTCTGGCTCTGCGCAATGGCGACGCCGGAGGCCAGCGTGCTGGTAAAGGCCTGGCCGTTCTGGCGTTGCAACGCATCGGGATTTTCGAAGGTGATGATCGGCACCTGGGCCACGGTCACGGACTGGCCGTTGTTATAGTTTGCGCTGACCGCGCCGGTGGACGCAATGGAAATGCCGGTGAACGCGCCGGGGGCCGCGCCGTCCTGCGTAATGCTGCTCAGATTATAGTTGGTGCCGGCGAACTGGGTGACGCCGTTGCTGCCGCCGATGGTGCCGAGATTGAGGTTGATGGTTTGTGCGTTGCCGTTGAAGGAGGGGGTGAGCGCCAGGCTCGCCTCGTTCTGCGTGCCGGCCGGATTGACGGCAACATTGCCTGTGGCGTTCGAAAGACTTTCGATCGTTCCGTTCGTGTTGAAGGTCACTTGCGCGGTGCCGATCGTGGCGCCGCCGGTGTTGTCGGGGGAACTCAGGGTCAGCGTCCAGGTGTTGGGGCTACCGGTCACCTGGGCCCAATTCGTATCGAGTTCATGCGCCGACCCTTGCGGGTCGTATACCTGCACGGTGGAGGACAGATCGCTGCCGACGCCGGGCGTGGCGGGCACGTTGGCGACCAGGGCGACGTTGGCGGTGGCGACGGGCTGGAATTGGCCCTGCGTGATTTGCAGCGGCGCCAGTGTGCTGGTGTTGGTGACGCCGGTGCTGGAATTCACGGCCCAGCCATTGAGGAACTCGCCCGCGCTATTCACCAGATAGCCGTTCTGATCGAGGGTGAAATCGCCGGTGCGGCTGTAATAGGGCTGGGTGGAGAAATTCGGCTGCCCCCCTGACGTGGCACTGGTCTGTTCGGATACGGCGAAAAAACCGTTGCCATCGATGGCAAGGGCGAGCGGATCGGCGCTTTGCTGCACGGCGCCTTGCACATTGTTCTGATATTCCGGCGCCGTCACCACGTTGCCCGACTGGTTTTGTGACGCCGAACTGGCGGTGACGTAGTCGATAAAGCTCGTCGACGTGCCCTTGAAGCCGACGGTCTGGCTGTTGGCCGTGTTGTCGGATATGTTGCTGAAGGCAGCCGATTGCGCGGACAGTCCGCTAATCGCTGTATTCATCGCACCGAACAGGGACATGGTCGACTCCTGGGCCATAAAGTGACAGGTGAGGCGTCGGCATTGTCTGTGCGGCCGCCCGTGCTGGCACGGCAAGGTGCAGCATGCGTGCCAAGGAGAAACGCCGCCGACGCGGGGGCCGGCGGCGTTGCGGGCGGTGTGCGCGGCAGGTTTTGCCGGGGCGTATCTGCAGGGTTGGCGGAAAGCACGGCGCCGCGCCGCGCGCAGTCACACTGTGGCGCTTTGTGCGAGACCGGCCGCGTCATGCGCGCGGGAGGGTGGCGCACATGTTGCAGAAGATGCGGCGGAGTATTCGATCATGACCGTCGCACACGCATCATTTCTGACCCCCATGACCGCACGACCGGCGACGGCCGCCGCGGCCACAAGAATGGCGCCGGCCGCCATCGCGCCCGCGGGCTCGAAATTTTTCGCGGTTCTTGCCATGCATGCGTCGGTTAGGACGCCGCAGATTGCGGCGCAGATATCGCCCGCCGTGGCGCCGGCGGAAAAATTTACGCCGGCGACATTTGCTGCGGCGCCCATGTCCCTGGGCGGCGGCGGCGCGGCGACATCGGTGCTCGAAACGAGCACGCCCCCTGCCACGCCCCCTGCCACGCTCCCGGCCGCGCCAGAGGTCGCACCGGTGTTGGGTTCGACGCGGATCGTGACACCGGCGCTTGCGAAATTGCAGACCCGGCCCGCGGTCAATCCTGCCGTCCATGCCGCCGCCACCGTCGTCGCACGGGCTCCCGCCGCGCCCGATGCAAGGACGGCGGCCGCGGTGCCGCTGGCGGTGCTGCCGGTGCAGGCGGCGGTGCAAGCCGTGCCGAACGGGGGGGCAGACGGTTGTGCCGCCAGATCGAGTTTGGCGATCCCGGCTGAGGCGGAACCGAGCCAAGCTGCCGGTGAAATATCCGTTGCAGACGAGGAACATCTTGTCGGGCCATCGGGGCCATCGGCGCCATCGGCGCCATCGGCGGATGAAGCCGTGTTTGATACCGTGGCAAAGCCTGTCATCACCGCGCCGG
>CAJCIS010000183.1 GCA_903970435.1 Acidobacteriota bacterium
ATGCGGAATAAAGGAAGGAAGTATTTCTTTTTTGAAAAAAAGAAACAAAAAACTTTTGCTCTTGATGCGGGCGCAGGACAAAAGTCTTTTGGTTCTTTTCTTCAGAAAAGAACTGCTTCCTTCTTAAATGTCCGCATAGCAATGTGTCTCCGCCGCGCCGCCCGGATGCGTCACCGCCCCCAAATGCGCCGGCCCCACGCCTTGCGCGAATTTCCAGATCGCGCCGCTCTGGTAATTCGTGCGCCGCGGCACCCAGGCGGCACGCCGGGCCGCCAATTCCGCGTCGCTGAGCGCCACGTCGATCGTGCCGTTTTCCGCATCGATGACGATTTTGTCGCCGTCGCGCAGCAGGGCGATCGGGCCGCCGACGGCCGCCTCGGGCCCCACATGCCCGACGCAGAAGCCGCGCGTTCCGCCTGAAAATCGTCCGTCGGTCATCAGCGCCACCTGATCGCCCATGCCCTGGCCGTAGATCGATGCCGTGGTGGACAGCATCTCCCGCATGCCCGGCCCGCCCCTCGGGCCTTCATAGCGAATGACGATGACGTCGCCGGCCTTGTAGGCCCGCTCCCGCACCGCCGCGAACGCCGCCTCCTCGCTGTCGAAGCACAGCGCGGTCCCTTCGAACCGCAGCACCTTCATGCCGGCGACCTTCACGATCGCGCCGTCCGGCGCCAGGTTGCCGCGCAAGCCGACCACGCCGCCGGTCGGCGACAGCGGGCGGCTCACCGGCATCACCACATCCTGGCCGGCCGGAAACACCACGTCCGCGAGATTCTCGGCCATCGTGCGGCCGGTCACCGTCACGCAATCACCGTGCAGCAGCCCGGCATCCAGCAGCGCCTTCAGGATCACCGGAATGCCGCCGATATTGTGCACGTCGAGCGCCACATAGCGGCCGCCGGGCTTCAGGTCGGCGATGTAGGGCGTGCGCCGCATGATGTCGGTCACATCCTGCATGGTGAAGCGGATGCCGGCCTCGTGCGCCATCGCCGGCAGATGCAGCGCCGCGTTGGTGGATCCGCCAGTCGCGCCCACCACCACGGCCGCATTCTCCAGCGCCCGCCGCGTCACGATGTCGCGCGGCCGCAACTGCGAGGCAATCAGCGCCATCACGGCGCGCCCGCTCTCCACCGCCCAGCGGTCGCGCTCCTCGTACGGCGCCGGCGACCCCGCCGATCCCGGCAGCGCCAGGCCGATCGCCTCGCTCACCATCGCCATCGTATTGGCGGTGAACTGGCCGCCGCAGGCCCCGGCGCTCGGACAGGCGACGCACTCCAACGCGTGCAAATCCTCGTCGCTCATGGTGCCGGCGGCGTGCTGGCCCACGGCTTCGAACACATCCACCACCGTCACATCCCGCCCGCGGAATTTTCCCGGCAGAATGGAGCCGCCATACATGAACACGCTCGGCACGTTCAGCCGCAGCATGGCCATCATCATGCCCGGCAGGCTCTTGTCGCACCCGGCAAGCCCGACCAGCGCATCGTAGCAATGGCCGCGCATGGTGAGCTCCACCGAGTCGGCAATCACCTCGCGGCTCACCAGGCTCGACTTCATGCCCTGGTGTCCCATGGCAATCCCGTCGGTGACGGTAATGGTGGTGAATTCCCGCGCTGTGCCGCCCGCTTCCGCCACGCCGGCTTTCACGCTCTGCGCCTGCCGGCTCAGCGAGATATTGCAGGGCGCGGCCTCGTTCCAGCAGGTCGCGACGCCGACAAAGGGCTGCTCGATCTGCGCCTCGGTCAGGCCCATCGCATGGTAATAGCTGCGGTGCGGCGCGCGGTCGGGGCCTTGCGTGACATGGCGGGACGGCAGGCTGGCTTTGTCCCAGACGCGCTTGAGCATGTGGCTTCACCCACTGATTTCTGCGCGCTGGTAGCAGCGACAAGCGCGCCTGGGGAGGGACGAAAAAGGAAGCGGTTCTTTTTTGAAAAAAAGAACCAAAAAACTTTTGCTCGTTACGCCGCCGCCGGGGAGTGCGTGCCGGCCTGGGCGTGCAGTGCCAATTCTCCCAGGCAGACGCGATTGCGGCCGGTTTGTTTCGCCTGGTACAAGGCCGCGTCGGCGGCGGCGCACAAATCCTTCGGCTGCGCGCCCTGCACTTTCACGGCCGCGCAGCCGCAGCTTATCGTCACCACCTGATCCGCCGCGTGGCCGAGATGCGGCAATTCCATCGCTGCGATTGCCAGGCGCAACCGTTCGGCAATGTCGGCGCACTGGGCCAGTGCCACGCCGGGAAGAAGCACGGCGAATTCCTCGCCGCCGATGCGCGCCACCTGATCCGAGGTGCCGCGCAGCTGCTCGCGCAGGGATGTTCCCACTGTCGCCAAACATCCATCACCCGCCGGATGGCCGTAGAAATCGTTGTAGGATTTGAAATGGTCGACATCGACCATGATCAGTCCGACGGTGCTCAAACCGCAGGACGCCGCCTCCGCCCAGAGGGCCTGCAACCACGAATCGTAGGCCCGGCGATTGGCCAGCCCGGTCAACGCGTCGCGCCTGGTCATTTCGTCGAGCGTGCGGTTTTGCGCGGTCAGGTCGTTGCGCCGCGTTTGTTCCCGCAACGCAAATGCGAAGCCGCGTTGCTGCTCGGCATGCATCCGCCGGTTCGCCAGCAGCATGTAGGCGCCGGACGTGACGTAAATCAGCATCAGCTCGTATTGAAAATACTTGCCGACGGTTGGCGCCCCGGCATACGCCCCGGACACGCCAACCGCGAACATGATTTGCGCCGCGAGCACCCATCCGACCGCCAAATCGAACCGCAAATGCACGCTGATGGTCGCCAGAAGCATCAGCATGAGGGCGGCCGCCACGTACAGCATACCGCCGTCCGCGGATGCCACGATATTGAGGTACGTCAGCACCGCAAGCGCCACCAGGGTCGGCACGCCTAACGCCAACTCCCGCAACATGGGCTTCGGCCGGCACATCACGACGATCAGCGACAGGACCAACGCCGGCACCAGGACGCCGAGATACAGCCTGTCGAAAACGGGAGTCGCATGGCGCTGGCTGCCATGCAGCAGAACATAAAAGACGGCAGCGAGCGGAATGCCGACCGCGCACATCGTGACGTCGGACCGGTATCGCAGCGGTCCCTTTTCGGCCTCATACAGCGCCAGCAACCGCGGCGGCAGGCTTGGCGTCAACCAGCGGCTGCCTTGCGCGAGCCACGATTCCGCCAGGTTGGCCAGGGAGTCGCTTTCGGCAGGTTCGCCCACGGTCGTCCTCATGCTACCGGCTGCGCCAAGGTTGCAACGCACGGCCGCCCTGCTGGATGGCCGTGTGCCTCCGGTTATAGAATCAACCTTAGCGTGCACACACGAGCAAAAGGTTAATTCTGAACACCAACCCCTCACAGATGCGTGATCACCATGAGGTACAGGTCGGGAGGATACAAGTCGGGGCTACGAAAGCCGTGCGAGCGCCGCCCGCAGCCGCGCTGCCTCGGCCCGCGCGGCCGCCTCCCGGGCCCGATTTTCCGCCACCACGTCGGCAGGCGCACGCGCCACGAAATCGGCATTTTCCAGCTTGCGTGACAGCTTGGCGGCGTCGTCCTCCGCCCGGCCGGCCTCGCGCGCCAGGCGCGCCCGCTCCGCGCCCACATCGATCAGCCCGGCCAGCGGCAGCAGCAAGGTCGCCTCGTCCAGCACCAGCACCGCGGTTTCCGCCGGAGTCGCATCCCCCGCCGGCCCGATTTCGGACACCCGGGCCAGCCGGCGCGCCGCTTCGGCCCAGCGTTCCGCGCGCGCCATCGTCTCCGGCGCGGCGTCACGCAACAGCACCGGCCCCAGCACCGACGGCGGCACATTCATTTCCGCGCGCACCGTGCGCACCGCCGAGAAGAACCGCACCACCCAGTCCAATTCCGCCCGCGCCGCGGCCGCATCATGGACCGCGCCGGGCTCCGGCCACGGCGCCCGCGCCAGGCTGCGGACCGGCCCATACGCGAACGAGTCCCACACCGCTTCCGTGGCGAACGGTGCCGCGGGGTGCAGCAGGCGCAGTATCACCCCCAGCACATGCGCCGCCGTGCCACGCACCTCGGCGGCCGCGGCCGCATCCGTTCCCAGCAGCACCGGCTTGGCCAGTTCCAGAAACCAGTCGCAAAAAATGTTCCAGGTGAACCGCGTGCAGGCATCGGCATATTCGTCGAAGCGGTAGGCCTCCAGGGCGGAAGTCGCCTCCGCCACCGCCTGATTGCACGCATCCAGCACCCAGCGGCACAGCGCGGACTCCGCCTGCGCCGGCCGGAAAGCTTCGTCCGGCGCCACGCCGTTCATTTCGCAGAACCGCGCCGCGTTCCACAGCTTGGTAACGAACGCCCGCCCCTCGCCGATCTTCTGCGCCCCGAGCTTGATGTCCCGCCCCGGCCCCGCCAGCGTGCACACCGAAAAACGCAGCGCATCGGCGCCATATTCGTCGATCATGGTGAGCGGATCGATCACATTGCCCTTCGCCTTGGACATCTTCTGGCCCCGCTCATCGCGCACCAGGCCGTGGATGTACACGGTGCGGAACGGCACATCGCCCATGAAATGCAGGCCCATCATCAGCATGCGGGCGACCCAGAAGAAAATGATGTCGAACCCCGTCACCAGCACGTCGGTCGGGTAATGGCGCGCCAGATCGGCCGTCCTCTCCGGCCATCCCAGCGTGGTGAAAGGCCACAGCGCCGAACTGAACCAGGTGTCCAGCACGTCGGTATCCTGCGTCAGCTCCACGTCGGTGCCATATTTCTCCCGCGCCTGGGCCTGCGCGGCCGCCGCACTCCGCGCCACGAAAATCGTGCCGTCCGGCGCATACCAGGCGGGAATGCGATGGCCCCACCAAAGCTGGCGGCTGATGCACCACGGCTCGATGTTCCGCATCCAGGCGAAGAACGTGTTCTCCCACGGCTTCGGCACGAACTGGATGCGCCCGTCCGCCACCGCCGCCACCGCCGGTTTGGACAGCACCGCCGCGTTGCAATACCATTGCTCGGTCAGCAGCGGCTCGATCACCACGCCGCTACGGTCGCCATGCGGCACCGCGAGCGTATGCGGCTCGATTTTCTCCAGCAGCCCGAGCCGGTCGAGCTCGGCCACGATCGCCGCGCGCGCCGCCTCCCGCCCCTGCCCGGCCAGGCCGCGCACGAAAGCCGGGTTGCCCACGTCCGCCACGTCCGGCACATCCGGCACGGCCGCCAGGCCGGCCTCGATGTCGGCAAGAGTCACCCGCGCTCCGCGGTCCAGCACACTGGGCATCGCCAGCCCATGCCGCCGGCCCACCTCGAAATCGTTGAAATCATGTGCCGGCGTGATCTTGACCGCCCCGGTGCCTTTTTCCGGGTCCGCGTAGGCATCCCCCACGATGGGCACCCGCCGCCCCGTGAGCGGCACGATCGCCGTGCGGCCGATCAGCGCCGCGAGCGACGGGTGTTCCGGATGCACCGCCACCGCCGTATCGCCCAGCATCGTTTCGGGCCGCGTGGTCGCCACCGTCAGGCTGCCGCCGCCCTCGATCGGGTATCGGATGTACCAGAGATGCCCGCGCACCTCGCGGCTCTCCACCTCCAGGTCGGAGATCGCCGACTGGAATTTCGGGTCCCAGTTCACCAGCCGCCGGTCGCGATAGATCAGGCCCTGTTCGAACAGCGTGACGAACACTTCCAGCACCGCGTCGGAAAGCCCGTCATCCATGGTGAAGCGTTCGCGCGGCCAATCCAGGCTGGCGCCCAGCCGGCGCAATTGTTGCGTAATGGCGCCGCCGGATTCTGCCTTCCACTGCCAGACGCGGGCGGCAAACCCTTCGCGGCCAAGCGCCTGGCGCGACGTGCCCTCCGCACCCAGCATGCGCTCCACCACCATCTGCGTGGCGATGCCGGCGTGATCGGTGCCGGGTTGCCAGAGCGCGTCGCGCCCCTGCATGCGGCGCCAGCGGATCAGCGTGTCCTGCAGGGTGAAGGTCAGCGCGTGACCCATGTGCAGGCTGCCGGTGACGTTCGGCGGCGGGATCATGATGGTGTAGGGCTGCGCGTTGGCGCGCGCGCCGCCGGCGGCAAAGGTGCCGTCGTTCTCCCAGCCTTCGTAGAGCGATTGCTCTACGGCTTTGTGGTCGAAGGTTTTGTCGAGCAAAAAACGGCGCTCCGCTAGGTCGGGGCTCTGCCCCTGGACCCCGCCATGAAGCACGCAACCGCGGGACGGCGCCTGACGCCCCAGACCCCCGCTATCTGGGGATCCCGTCCCTATATGGATCCCGAAAAAATGGGGTCTGCGGCCTCAGGCCCCGTCACGCGAATGCGTGCTTCGCAAGACTCACGCGAATGCGTGCTTCGCACGACTCACGCGAATGCGTGCTTGCGCACGACGGGGTCCAGGGGCAGAGCCCCTGGCCTTACTTCCTACAGGATCTCGCGCGCCACAACCCGCTCGATCTCGGCGCGCACCAGGCGCTCCACGATCGCCGGCAGATGCGTATCCAGCCAATCCTTCAGCATCGGCCGCACTTCATCGCGCACCAGATCCTCGAGCGACACGTTCCCGAGGCGATAGACCTGCGCATTCCGCTCGGCCAACGCCTTCTTCAGCGCGCCGACCGACTGCGACGCAGCACTCACGGTCTCGGTGGAGGCGATCGGCGCCACGTCGGCTTCGGCAGTCTGAGCGGATTCGGTGACCATCATGGCGGGTTCCAATATAAAGACTTCGTTAGCCTCTACCGTCTTTTTCGGTTCAACGGAAGACTTTTGTTGTTCCGTGGCTTGAATTGGAGCCGCCGGCACCACTTCCGGTGGGGGCTGAGGTGCCTGTGCCACAATTACCGGAGGCGGCTCGGGCACCGGCGGCGCCGCCGCTTGCACAACCGGCTCAGGCACCTCTTCCGGGGCCGGCTCGACCCGTTGCGCCGCGGCCGGTTCGGGCGCCAGCTCCGCCGGAGCCTCGGCCGTCTCGGTCTCGCCTTCGTTCAAAATGCGGCGGATGGAGGCAAGAATGTCCTCCATCGACGGATCAGGCTCGGCGGGCGTGGCCGCCGGCGGCGGCGCTTTCGGCGCCTGCCCCCCGCGTCTCGAAAAAACGCCGCTCATAAGTCAGCGGCCTGGTTGGTGCACAGCATAATCACCAGTCCCCCACAGCTTGTTGCGCACCGCGTTGTAGTACGCCGTCTCGTCATACAGAGGCACCGAAAGTCCAAGGTCCCGGGCAGTCAGGCGGCCGATGGCGCTCGCTACGCCATAACTCGCAGTGACCACACTCGTCACATTTTGCACAAGAGTTGTCTCCGCCGACAACAAATTTTGCTGCTGAATGAGGACATCCTGTGTCGTGGCGCTGCCAACCAGGGCTTGCCGCTCGGTGCCCTCCACCGCGATCTGCGCGCTGCGCACCGCCACCTTGGAACTCTGCGTTGCAGCGCGCGCCGCCAGCAGCGTGTCCCACGATTGCACCGCGTTCTCACGCGCCGTGCGCACCTGCTGCTCCGTCGTTCGCACCGCCTCCTGATATTGCTGGCGCGCCTGGCGGATAGCGGCATACTCCGCGCCACCCTGATAGATCGGGAGCGCCAGGTTGAGGGTCGCCTGGCCGCCATAGATCGTCTGGCTGGCATAGGTCCCCGAAGCGGCCCGGCTGCCTTGCACCTGCACGTAAAGTTGCGGCCCCAGGTTCGCAAACTGCGTGTCGATGTTGTCTTTGGCCTCGGCTTCGGCGAACAGGGCGGAGATGACGTTGGGGTTGTTGCGGGCCGATGTATCGGACGCCTCTGTCTCGCTATGCACCGGCAGCCGCAGCGGTTGCGGATCGGTCAGGTCCTTGGGCGGGTAGACGCCGACTTCGGCGAAAAAGGTGGCCGCGGCCGTCGCCAGGTTGCCTTCGGCGGTTTGCCGCGTGGAAATCGCCTGCGCCAGCGCCGCTTCGGCCTGTGCCACGTCGGTTCGGGTCAACTCGCCGACGCGGAAGCGATCGTTGACAGCCCGCAATTCGTCACCCAGCACCTGCTCATTCTGCCGGTCCAGATCCAGCAGCTGCTTGTCCTCCACATAAGTTACGTAAGCGTTGATCGTCGCCTGCAGCACCTGCTCCTCGACCGCGATCAGATTGGCCCGCTCGGCAAACACGGCGTTCGTTGCCTGATGCGTCGAGGCCTCCGTCTTGCCGGCGCGGTACAGATACTCCGTGACCGTCGCCTGCTCGGTGTTGATCATCCGGTTTTCGAGCGTGCTCTGGGTGTAGTTGGAGGTCGGCGCAAACGGGTATTTCACGTTGCCGTTCTGGTAGCAGGCGGGAATCCCGTTCGGAAACTGGCCGCACGCGTTCAACGAGTCCAACCTCCCGGCGCCGGCGCCAAACGACGCGGCGACGGAGACCTGCGGCCGCCAGCCGGCCAGCGCCGACGGAACGCCCTCATCGGTGGAGCGCAGCTTGGCCCGCTCCGCCGTGAGCGTCGGATTGGTCTCATAGGCAATGTTCAGCGACTCGCTGAGCGTATGGGGCACCATGTCCGGCTCATCCGTCGGCAGCGTATTCGCCGGATAGGCTCCCACCGGATGAGCCACCGGGGGCGAGGCCCACGCCGGCGCGCTGATCAGACCCACGCTGACCAGGAACTGGCCGGCAAGACGCGTGCGGCGCATGGAACTCACCCCCATAATCCCGACCCGCGAACCGCCTCCGGCCCGCTCAAACTTTCTGCCACAAGCTTATGAACAAGACCAATCGGCTTTCGTTGGACGGCTGAACCGGGAAGGAAGACGTGTTCTTTTCTGAAGAAAAGAACCAAAAGACTTTTTCCCGGCACCTGCACAACGGTTCGGGGCATGGCCGATACGACTGGGATTGCATCACTTTTGGTTCTTTTCTTCAGAAAAGAACGGCTTCCTAACCTTTTGTTTTGGCTCAAAAGGCAAAGGCCGGCGCCGGCCGCAGCGCCGGCAGCAGCGGCGCCGTGGCATCGAATGCCGGGCGCACCGCCAGCCCCCCCGCGCTCGGCTCCGCAATGGCCGCGTAGCTGCCGCCCGCCGCCGGCGCGATGACGGTCACCAGCCGGCCCGTCGCCGCCACCTGCCGCGCCAGACGTTCCGGGATTGCCCGCACCGCCCCCTCGATCACCACCAGGTCGTACGGCGCCCGCGCGGCCCATCCCTCCGCCAGGCCGCCCACCTCAAATGTCACGCCCGCCGCGTGTTCCGCCAGCGCCGCCCGGCCCAGCGCCACCAGCGCCGCATCTTCCTCCAGTGCGATCACCTGGGCGCCGCACGCCGCCAGCACCGCCGCGCCGTAACCGCTGCCCGCGCCCACCACCAACGCCGTCTCCCCCGCCACCGGCGCCGCAAGCTGGATCAGCCGCGCCAGCACCATCGGCTTGAGCATGAACCGCCCCGGCGCGAGCTCCAGGCAATCATCGATATACGCGATGGTGGCGAGACGCGGCGGCACGAACTTCTCCCGCGGCAGGGTCCGCATGGCGTCCAGCACCCGCTGGTCGTTCACGTTCGTGGGCCGCAATTGCCCATCCACCATCAGGTCGCGCGCACGCGTAAAGTCGGGATTGGTCATGTCGTCTGGCTCCGCCTTGTGCGCAGGGCACTAGCAGGAAGCCGTTCCTTTCTGAAGAAAAGAACATCCTTCCTTCCCCGATCACCGCAAGCTGGACCCCCTCCGAAAACCCCCCTATATGCCGCCGCGCGCGCAAGCGGGGTCCGGTGGCAGAGTGGTGATGCAGAGGACTGCAAATCCTTCAATGCCGGTTCGATTCCGGCCCGGACCTCCATGCGCGGAAATGCAGCGATGCGCGCCAAAACCGTCTATATGGACGCCATGATCCGCCTGCTGACCGCCGTTCTGCTCGTGCCGCTCGCCGCGCACGCGACGCAAACCCCGGCGGTCGTCACACAGCACACCGCGGCGTCCCTCGTCAGCGAGCCCGACAGTTTCGCGCCCGGCCGGCCCATGCGCATCGGGCTGCGGCTGAAAATCCAGCCGGGATGGCACACGTACTGGGCCAACCCAGGCGATGCCGGCGCGCCGCCCACCCTGGATGTGACCGGCGCCACGGCCGGCACCCTCGCCTATCCCACGCCCACGCACACGCAGGACGGGCCGTTCACCAGCTATATCTATACAGGTGAGGTGCTGCTGCCCCTCACCGTCACGCCGTCCGCCACGGCCGCCGGAACCCTGCATCTGCAAGCCCACGCGACCTGGCTCGTCTGCGAAAAACTCTGCGTGCCCGAAGATGCCGCCTTTACCCTGGACCTGCCGCAAGGCAGCGGCGCACCCGGCGCCGACGCGCCCGCCTTTCGCGCCGCCGACGCCGTATCCCCGCGCGACAACCCGTTTCCCGCCCGCATCGCGCCCGACGGCACGCTCCGCCTCGACGCGCCCGGCATCGCGCCCGCGACCCTCTATTTCTTCCCGGCCGACGCCGGGCTGATCGACCAGGGCGCCGATCAGCGCTTCGTGACCGACGCCTTGGGTGTCACGATCCACCTCAAGCCGCTGCAGCACAGCCTCGACGCGGCCAAGCCGCTCGCCGGCGTGCTGACCCTGACCGACGCCGGCGGACGCGTCGAATCGCTGGCGATCGACGCCAAGCCCGGCGCCGGCCCGGCAGCACCGCCCCCATCCGCCGTGCCGGGCCTTGTCCGGGCCCTCGTGCTCGCGTTCGCCGGCGGCCTCATCCTCAATCTCATGCCGTGCGTCCTGCCGGTTCTGGCCATGAAGGCGCTGGCGCTGGCGCGGCTCGGCGGCCAGGCCCGCGCCCGCGTGCGGGCCGAGGCCGGGCTCTACACCGCGGGGGTGCTGACCGCCTTTGCCGCCATCGGCGGCGTCACCCTGGCGGCCGCCGCCGCGGGCGGCAGCGGCGGATGGGGCACGCAATTCCAGTCCACCGCGTTCACCGGCGCCATGGCATGGCTGATGCTGGCGATCGGGCTGAATTTCTCCGGCCTGTACGAAATCGGCCTGAGCCTGACCGGCATGGGCCAGGGGCTCGCCGCGCGCGGCAGTTTCTTCACCGGACTGCTGGCCGTGGTACTGGCCACCCCCTGCACCGCGCCCTTCATGGCGAGCGCGCTCGCGGCGGCGATCGTGCTGCCGCCGCTCGCGGGCATGGCCATCTTCCTGGCCCTGGGCGCCGGCCTCGCGGCACCCTACGCCCTGCTGGCGATCGCACCGGGCCTGGCGCGGTTCCTGCCGCGGCCGGGCGCCTGGATGGTGCGGCTGCGGCAGGCGCTGGCCGTACCTATGTATGTGTTCGCGCTGTGGCTGGCCTGGGTTGTGTGGCACCAGGCGGGCACCATCGGCCTCGCGGCCTTGCTGAGCGGCGCCGCGCTGGTGATCAGCGCTGCCGTGCTGTGGGGCCGCCATCAGCGCGGCGGCGCCGGGCGCGTCCCCGCGCTGGGCGCCGTGCTGGCGGCCACGCTCATATTGCTCGGACTGGCCGGAAAGGCGCCCCAGGCGGCGCCGATGCAGCTCGCGGCCGGCGCACAGGCCTACGCGCCCGCGCTGCTGGCATCGTTGCGCGCGGCGCATCGGCCGGTGCTGGTGGATATGAGCGCGGCCTGGTGCATCACCTGCCTGGTCAACGAACGCGTGGCGCTGTCGCCCGCGCCGGTGCGGGCGGCCTTTGCCCGCCGGAATGTGGCCTATCTGGTCGGCGACTGGACCGGGCAGGACGCTGCCATCACGGCGTTCCTGCACCAGTTCGGTCGCAATGGCGTGCCTTTGTACGTCTATTTCCCGCCGGCCGGCGACCCGCAGGTGCTGCCGCAGATATTGACCGAGGCTGAGGTGTTGGAACGGATTGGCGCTTGAAAAAGGAAGGAAGTATTTCTTTTTTGAAAAAACTTTTTTCTGTAAGAGTAAAAGTTTTTTGGTTCTTTTTTTCAAAAAAGAACTACTTCCTTTACCTTCGTGGCTGATCTGAACGCTTCTATCCGCGACAAAGCCCTCGCCCTAGGCTTCGACGCCGTAGGCTTCGCGCCCGCCGCCCTGGCGCCCGAAGTCCGCACCCGCCTGGCCGCCTTCCTCGCCGCCGGCCAGCACGGCGACATGGGCTGGCTCGCCGTCCGCCCCGACCGCCGCGCCGCGCCCGCCATCCTCTGGCCGGAGGCGCGCACCATCGTCGCCCTCGGCATGAGCTACGCCCCGGCCTTCGACCCGCTCGAAACCCTGGCGCGCCCCGACCGCGGCAACATTTCGGTCTACGCGCGCAACCGCGACTACCACGACATCATGAAGGGCCGCCTCAAGCACCTGGCCCAGTTCATCGTCTCCCGCTTCGGCGGCAACGCGAAACCGTTCGTCGACACCGCGCCGGTGATGGAAAAGCCGGTGGCCGCGCAGGCGGGCCTGGGCTGGCAAGGCAAGCACACCAACCTCGTGTCGCGCACGCATGGAAGCTGGCTGTTTCTCGGCGAGCTATTCACCACCCTGCAAATCGATCCCGCGCCGCCGCCGGCCGGCGGCTGCGGCAGTTGCGCCCGCTGCCTCGCGGTGTGCCCCACCGACGCATTCCCCGCCCCCTACCGGCTGGATGCCACGCGCTGCATTTCGTATCTCACCATCGAGCACAAAGGCCCCATTCCGCTGGAGCTGCGCGCCCGCATGGGCAACCGCATCTATGGCTGCGACGATTGCCTGGCGGTGTGCCCCTGGAACAAATTCGCGCGGCCCGGCGGCACCGAAAAACTCCAGGCGCGTGCCGATCTGGCCGCCCCCGCGCTGGCGGACCTGGCGGCGCTCGATGATGCCGGCTTTCGCGCGCGGTTCTCCGGCTCGCCCATCAAGCGCATCGGCCGCGGGCGGTTCGTCCGCAATGTCATGATGGCCATCGGCAATTCGCAGGATGCCGCCTTGCGGCCGGCGGCCGCGCGGCTGTTGGCGGATCCGGATCCGGTCGTGGCGGAAGCGGCGGCTTGGGCGGTTGGGCGGTTGGGCGGCTGGGCGGCTGAGTAGCAAGCAAGCCGTTCTTTTTTGAAAAAAAGAACCAAAAAACTTTTACTCTGTTCGGGATGCCAGGCCTCGTAAAACGCAGCTTTTCGCTTGCCGGTCATCGCACCAGCGTGGCGCTGGAGGCGGCTTTCTGGGCCGCGCTCGACAAGATCGCGGCGGCGCAGGGCATGAGTGCGGCCAGCCTGGTCGCCGCCATCGACGCGGCGCGCGCGCCTGGGGAAAGTCTTGCGTCCTGCTTACGCTTGCGCGCGTTGCACGAAGCGAACGGCAGAAATCTCCCACCTGGTTAACCTTTGTGAAAGCACGCGGGTCCACCTTGGTCCGGTCCGAAAATGGACCTGGCTCAGCGGAGAAAACCGATGCCGACACTGGACGAAAACGAAATCAAACAAGCCGCCGGATATTTCGGCGGCGCCGACCAGGTAAGCCCCCTGGTGCTCGCCGACCGGCTGCTCAGCCTGGCGCAGGACGCCGATCGCGCCGGTTTCACCCGTCCCGCCGAACGCCTTCTCCGCCTCGCCTATTCGGTCTGCAACGAAAAGCCCCATTGAAGCGGCGGCAATCCGTCTCACGCGGCTTTTGCAACAGGCATGAACGGCCGGTCCGCCGAAGCGGCCGGTCGTTCTTGCCAAGAACCGACATCCGCACGCGGCGGACGTCCGGAAATTAACCGCCGATCTTGAACGGTGCGGCGTGGACGACGGTCGGGCCCGGCGCCCTTGTTTCGGCGCCCGACAAGGTGAGCGTGGTGGTCGAAGTCCCCGTGCTGGCCCCGCAGGCCGTCTTGGGCGGTGTCTTGGTGCCTGTCAGCACCGGCACGACGAACAACTGCTTGACCACGACCTTGTCGCCGCTGAACTTGAACGACCCTTGGTAATACACCGTGTCGTAGTTGATGTTCAGCGTCGCCGTGTTGCCGGTAATCGGATCGTCGGTGCCGATGCCCAGGCCCCAGCCGCCGATTTCCGTTGTCTTGCAATAAACGTTGCCGCCGTCGCTGACGCCGGTAATTTCGTAGTTGCCCTGCGAACCCGCAACCACCACTTCCAGCCCATAGCCCTCGCTATTGGTGCCCGTGTAAGTGCCCGCTTTTTGCGCCAGGGCGGCCGGCGCCGCCAGAACGATAGAAACCGCCAGGCCGCAGGCAGCCAACGACGCGCGCGTCGTGAATATCTTCATGCTGAGAACTCCCCGTTGTTTCAGGAGCGGTCGGTAACATGCCGCTATTGTAACACGCTAGGCGTAGGTCAGGGGATTTGACGAGTCAAGCCGCAAAAACAAAGTAAGGAAGTCGTTCTTTTTTGAAAAAAAGAACCAAAAAACTTTTGATTTATGAGGCGGTGCGCGCCACCCATAAATAAAAGTTTTTTGGTTCTTTTTTTCAAAAAAGAACGACTTCCTTCCTTACTTATGCACGCCCCGCCGCGCATGCGGAACCCGCAACGGCTGCCTCTCCTCCGCCTCAGCCCGCGTGCAATCGTTGTTGTCGCCAACACCAAACTGGATCGTCGGCAGCAACGCGCCCAGCGGCGTCAGCAGAACGCCCAAACCCGCGGCCGCGCCGGCGCGCGCAACCACTTCCGTGCCTGGACGGATCGACGGATCGCCCAGCGGGCCGGTCACGTCGATCGGGCCCGGCAGCGAGCCGATCGAGAAATGGGTCGAGCGCGTGGTCAACGCAAAGTTCAATGTCTGGTCACGAAAATCTACCGTCCCGTCCCCGGTCACCCGTGCCTCGTTGGTAAACAGCAGGAACGCCTTGGTGGACAGAATACCCTGCTTCAACGGCAGATCGGTCACGAAGCACCTTATATCGGTGCGCTGCGGCACACCCAGCGCGGACAGCAGCGCATTGCCGAATTCCAGGCCGCTCAGATCGACCAGCAAGGCCGAAAGATTGCCGCCGCCGAGCAGGATGAGCTTCACCTCTCCGTTGCCCTGCCCCATCATGCTGGCCAGCGAGTTGCCGTTGGCATCGATGCGCGCCTCGCCGCCGATGATGCCCTCGCCATGGAACGTGTGGGTCGCCTGCAGCAGCCGTGACAGATTGATGTGCTGGAAACGAACATCCGCGCGCGCCGCAACGACGTCGTGCGCGCCCGGCGCGAGGTCGATATTGCTGGCCATGCGGCCCGTACCGATGGCGAGGTCGAGCGGGTGCAGCGTAATCCGCCCATCCACAACGTCCATCTTCACAACGATATTGTCGAACGGCGTGAAACGATTCTCGATGTGCTCGCCGCGATAGGCCAGATGGATGTCCGCCGCGCGCAGCTTCGGCAGGTTGATGGGCGTCGTCGGCAGCAAGGTCTTCTTGGCGGCCGCGTGCGCCAGCGCGGCCTTTTCCGCCGGCGTCTCGCCCGGCGTGGTTGGCTTGCCGGGCGGCGTGCCGATGAAGCCGCCAAGGTCGGCGAGGTCCACCCGGCGCGACCACAAATTCATCGTCACGTCGGGCTTGCCGCCGAGGCCCGGGTCCGCGTCGATTTCGCCGTTCAGATCGGACGATCCCACCCGGCCGGCGAAGTCGGTCAGGCGTATCTTCGGCCGCACGTAATCGAGGTTGCCCGCGAGCGAGAACGGCGGCGTTTGCGGAATGGGAATGCCGGTCAGCGGATATAGCGCACTCATGTCCGGGCCGGAGAATGTCACCCGCACCCGCGCGCCGGCGAAATTGACCGGGTTTTGCACCGTGCCGGCCAGCACCACGCGCGTGGCGCCATTCGCGAGCGTGAGGTCGATCGGATAGGGATGCGCGGCGTCGCGCAACGTCAGCAGCGCGCCCCCCACGAAGCGGCCGGTTATCGGCTGCCCGGCATAGGTGCCGCGCGCATCCGCAACGATCGCGCTCGGCGCCGTCGCGGTCGCATCGCGCGTCGCGATCGCCAAGGTGAAGTTGGCGCGGAATTTCGGGTCCACCACGTGCGCGGAGCCGTTGGTGATGCGCAAATCGCCAATCTGCGGCGCGGCCGCCGGCGGCTGGTTCGCCGCCGGTTTCGGCGACGCCAAGGTAAAATTGTTGCGCCCGTCCGCCAGCGCGGTCGCGGCAATCGTCGGGTGGTCGATGGCGATCAGCGGCAGCACGATTTTCCGCGTGTGAATGTAATCCATCACGCCGGCCGCGACCGTCAGATGGTCGATCTGCCCGAGCGGCTGCGTCTGCGGAAAACCATCCGGATTGGCCAGCACCACATTGTCGGCGACCACCGTCGTGGTGCGGCCCAGGCGGACGTGAAGATGGCTGATGGTGACGCGCCGGCCGACTGCCGCCGAGGCGCGGGCATCGACCAGCGGAATGAACCAGTCCCAGTTCCACAGCAGGATCAGCACGGCCACGGCAACGACGATGGCCGCCGTGACGATAAGCCCGATAGGGCGTCTGCGCCGCGGTGGCGCTGTGGTCTGGGCCGGCAGAGGCGCTGAATCGGGCATCGGGCGAATGAACGCAATGGTCTGGCACCGGGTTCCGGCCGCCCGGACCGACCCGCCCCGCGTAGCCCGTCAAGGCGCACAGCTTAATGCGGGTTCTCCCACCAAACCCGCGCAAACAAACGCACCCCTCTTATACCCGGCAAAATTTACCCTGCTGAAACACCCGCCGACGCACTCTGTCGCCCCTCCTGGATCACCCGATGGCGACGCAACACCTCCCAAACCCTGCCGCAGCCCATGAAGCCAATCCTTGACGGGCTAAGCGCCCTCGGCGCCGCGCGCCTGCTCGCCCTCGCCGGCGTCGGGCTCGGCATGCTCGCCATGCTCGCCCTTCTGGCCGTCCGCGGCGGCGCCGGGTCCTCGCACATGTCGCTGCTCTACGCCGACCTCGACCCGCGGGAAGCCGGCCAGATCGCCGAGGCGCTGGACCGCGCCCATATCAGCCATCAGGAGCCCGGCGCCGGCGACCGCGTGCTGGTCCCGTCCGAGGAGGTCTCGCGCGCCCGCCTGATGCTTGCCAAGGACGGTCTGCCGTCCGGCGGCTCGATCGGCTACGAGATTTTCGATCGCGGCGACGCCATGACCGCCGGCGATTTCCAGCAGCAGATCAGCGAAACCCGCGCGCTGGAGGGCGAGCTCGCCCGCTCGATCCGCATGCTGAACGGCGTCCGCGCCGCGCGCGTGCATGTCGTATTGCCGCACCGCCAGCCCTTCGCGCACGACAGCGAGCCCGCCCAGGCCAGCGTGGTGCTCACCATGGCCGGCGCGGCGCGGCTCGACGGGCAGGGCGTCCAGTCGGTGGTGAACCTGGTCGCCGCCGCGGTGCCCGGCCTCAAGCCGCAAGGCATTTCCGTCATCGACAGCCGCGGCATGGTGCTGGCGCGCGCCGGCCAACCCACCGGCGAGGATGCGGCGGTGAGCAGCGGCGAGGACATGCGCCGCGCCACCGAGGCGAAATTGTCCCGCGCCATCGAGGATATGCTGGAGCGCACGCTCGGCGTCGGCCACGTGCGCGCCGAAGCCGCCGTGGAGATGAATTTCGAGCATCTCAACGAAACCACCGACAGCTACAACCCGGACCAGCAGGTGGTGCGCAGCACGCAAACCGTCACCGACAAGACCAAAAGTACCGATGGCGAAAAGACCGTATCGGTGCAGAACAATCTGCCCAATGCGGACGCCGCCGCCGGGTCCGCGTCGGGCAGCGCGGACGACCGTAACGAGGAAACCACCAATTACGAAATCGGCCACACCGTGCGCACCCTGGTGCGCGCGCAGCCGCAAATCGCACGGCTGTCGGTGGCCGTCATGGTGGACGGGGTGGTCGAGCCGGGCGCCGACGGCAAGGTTGCATGGCACGAGCGCAGCGCCGGCGAGCTGACGCGTATCAAGCAGCTCGTGCAGACCGCCGTCGGCTTCGACGCCAGGCGGGGCGACACGGTGGACGTGGTGTCCATGCACTTTGCCGAGGAGCCGGCGGGCGATTCCGGCAATCGCGGCATGCTCGGGCTGGGGCTCGAGAAAAGCGATGTCATGGGCCTGGCGCAGTCCGCGATCCTCGGCGTCGTCGTGCTGATGGTGCTGCTGTTCGTGGTACGGCCGATGGCCATGCGCCTCGCGGTCGCCGGCGCGGGTATCGAGGATGCGTCCATGCTGGGCGACAATGTCGGGCTTGGCGTCGTCGGCGCCGGCGGCGTGCGCGCGCTCGCCCCGCCGGGCAGCGCGGCCGAGGCCGCCAGCGCCGCGATCGAGGACAACAGCATGGTGGACCTGGCCAATATCGAAGGCCAGTTGCGCGCCAGCTCGATGCGAAAACTTGCTGAAATGGTCCAGAAACATCCCGACGAGACATTGTCCATCATGCGCGGCTGGATGAGCGAGGCGCGCTGAGCATGTCGCCCACCCCCGATCTCTCCCAGGTCAACGGCGCGCAGAAAGCCGCCATCATCATGCTCGCCCTGGGCGAGGAGCAATGCGCCCGCCTGTTCGGCATGATGCACGAGGATGAGATCAAGGAAATCTCCGGCGCCATGGCCATGCTCGGCTCGGTGCGCGCCGAATTGGTGGAGAAGATTTGTCAGAACTTCTCCGAAAGCCTCGGCACCGCCGGCACCCTGGTCGGAAATTTCGAAAGCACCGAGCGGCTGCTGGGCAAAACCCTGCCGCGCGACCGCGTGGCGCAAATCATGGAGGAAATCCGCGGCCCCGCCGGCCGCACGATGTGGGACAAGCTCGGCAACGTCAACGAAGCCGTGCTCGCCAACTACCTGAAGAACGAATATCCGCAGACCGTCGGCGTGGTGCTCAGCAAGGTCAAGGCGGATCATGCCGCCCGCGTTCTGTCCCTGCTGCCGGACAGTTTCGCCATGGAGGTCGTCATGCGCATGCTGCGCATGGAAAGCATCCAGCGCGACGTGCTGGACGGGGTGGAGCGAACGTTGCGGGCCGAATTCATGAGCAACCTCGCGCGCAGCTCGCGCCGTGACGCGCATGAATTGATGGCCGATATCTTCAACAACCTCGACCGCGCGTCCGAGGCGCGGTTTGTCGCCGCGCTGGAGGAGCGCAACCGCGATGCCGCCGACCGCATCAAGGCGCTGATGTTCACCTTCGACGATCTGCAGCGGCTAAGCCCCACCGCCATGCAGGTGCTGCTGCGCAGCGTGGACAAGGAGCGCCTGCCGCTGGCGCTGAAGGGCGCATCGGAAAAGCTGCGCGACATGTTCTTCAAAAATCTTTCCGAACGCGCCGGCAAGATGCTGCGCGACGATATCGAGGCTCTGGGACCCGTCAAGCTGAAGGACGTGGACGATGCGCAGTCGGCCATTGTCATGACCGCCAAGGAACTGTCCGCCAGCGGCGAAATCGAAATATCCGGCCCCAGCAGCGAAGAGGAAATGGTTTATTAATTATGCGTAACATCCGCCCCGTTCATCCCACCCGTCACGTCGCGGCGCTCCCGCAACAAGGTATCTCCGATGGCTTGCCACCCCCGCAAATCTCCCGCCCCCGCCGCCATGCTTACCCGTCGTTAACGAAATTCTCGTCAACTCCGCCCCTGCCACCAGGAGCCGACTGATGGACGGCCTCGTTTCCGCCTTTCTGCGCCCAGGATTTCGCGACGATTCCGGTTTACCCTTCGCCGTGGCGCCGCATGATCCCGGCCTGCTGCTCGATGACCGGCCGATGTCGTTCGGCAGGCCGCCGCCCGGCATTCTGTATGTCGAGGATTTCGATGCGCCGGCCGCCCCGGAAGCACCCTCCGTCCCCGACATCCTGACGCCGCAAATCACCCCGGAGGACCTCGAGGCGGCGCGCGCCGAAGGTCACCAGGCCGGCCTCGCCGAAGCGCGCGCCGAGCAGGCGGCAATCCAGGCAGAATTGCGCACCGCGGCCCTGTCGGCGATCGGCGATGTGCTGGGCACCGCGCGGGCCGACGCCGCGCGCATCGCGCACGGCATGGCCGAAGAACTCGCCGCCACGCTGCTGGCCCTGTTGCACGCGGCACTGCCAGCGGCGGCCGAGGCGCTGGCGGGCCGCGAGGTCACGGCGCTGGTCGCCGCATTGCTGCCGGGATTGCGGCGCGAACCCACTGCATCGATCCGTGTGCATCCGTCGCTGCTGGGCACCATCACGGCCGATCTGCAAACGCTCTGGCCGGACCATGGCGGCCGTCTCGCGGTCACATCGGACGCCACCCTGGCGCCGTCCGATGTGCGCGTCGCGTGGGAGGACGGCGAGGCCCGGCGCGACACCGGGGCGCTCTGGCAAAACCTGCGCACGGCGTTAGCGCCCTATGCCCTGCCGAGCCTGCAATCCATCATGGAAGGCGCCGCGCATGGCGGGTGAGAACGACTTCACCGAGCTGACCGGCCCCATCGTGCAGCCGCAGGACACACCATCGCGCGGTGCACGCGATCTGGAGGCGGTGTACGACATTCCGGTCACCGTCAGCGCCGTTCTCGGCCGCACCACCATGCAGGTTTCGCAATTGCTCAAACTCGGCCGCGGCGCGGTCGTCGAGCTGGACCGCAAATTGGGCGAGGCGATCGATGTCTATGTGAATAACCGCCTGGTGGCGCGCGGCGAGGTGGTGATGGTGGACGATAATCGTTTGGGAATCACCATGACGGAGATTGTGAAGGCGGATCGTGCCGGCAGCTAGAAGGAAGGCCAGGGGCTCCGCCCCGGGACCCCGTCCACGGGGCAGAGCCCCCCGGCCTTTTTTCTAATCTCCATGACCCGCGTCCTCCTCATCGGCGCCCTCACCGGCACCATGGTCGCCCTCGCCCGCGACCTCGGCCGCGCCGGCGGCCGCGTCACGCAAGTCGAACACACCAGCGCCGCCCTCGCGCACCTGCGTCACGACGCCGGCACCGCCCTCATCCTGTGCGACCTCGCGCAGGATGTCGCCGCCTTCTGCCGCGCCCTGGCCGCCGAACGCATCACCGTCAAGCTCGTCGCCATCGGCAACGACCCCTCGCCCGCCCAGGCCACGCACGCCATGCAGGCCGGTGCCCGCGACGTGCTCGGCCTTCCCATCGATCCCGCCGCGATCACGGCCCTTCTCGCCGCGGCCACCGGCGCGCCCGGCACCCCGATCGTGCGCGATCCCGTCATGCTGGCCGTGCTGCGCCGCGCCGAACATATCGCCACGTCCGACGCCTCGGTTCTCATCACCGGCGAATCGGGCACCGGCAAGGAAGTGCTCGCCCGCCTCATTCACCGCGCATCCCGGCGCGCCAGCGGGCCGTTCGTGGCGGTGAATTGCGCCGCAATTCCGGAAAACCTGCTGGAAAGCGAACT
>CAJCIS010000184.1 GCA_903970435.1 Acidobacteriota bacterium
TTACATGTGTCTATGTACCACCCCTAGGTACAGGATTCAACACATGGGGCCTGTCGGCGAGACTGGCGCGGTCCGTTTGGCCCGTGGCGAGACAGCCAGCCCGAGGAAGACGAGAACGGCCTGGTTGAACCGCACGACATCCTCATCGTCCAGCCGGCCGACGCGCGCGCCAACCTTGGTTTTCGGCACGGTCGTAATCTTGTCCACCATCAAACGGCATGCCGCCCGCAGGCCATTGCGCTCGTTGGGCTGCACGGTCAGGCGGAACAGCGGCGCGTCCGTTTCGTCCGTGCTGAACACGCAGATGGTGATTGAGTCGGTTGCGTCAAAACGATCGTCCTGAACGATGACGGCGGGGCGCGGCTTGCCGGCGTAATCCTTGCCGCCGGCGACCGTCCAGATTTCGCCCCTCCTTAAACGTTGCGCCTCACGCATCGCCCCAATCCGCGACGGCGTCGATGAACGCCTGATCATCCTGCGCGTGAGTACTCGCGGCGATCGCGGCCGACTGGCGATGGGCTTCCGACCGGAAGGCGGGAGAGCGCACGTCCGGCACCCAAATCTGGATTGGGCGCAGGCCCTGCTCGCGCAGGCGCTCGCGATGTTCCCGCACCTTGATGCGCGAGGGCTTGGCGCTTGATGCCGAGGCCATGACAAATCTCCAAAGTAAGTTACATGTAACCTATCATTTGCCGCCGGATTCCGCCAGTCATTTTCACCGGGGTTCGCGGCTAGGGCGCCCTCCTCCTCTTTCCGGCCCTTTCCTGGCCCAACTGCGGGTGGATGGCGCTCCGAGCGTTGATTTCATTGAGGTTCTTGGCGAAACGGCTGGCAGAGAATCCTTGCCAGTTCTCCGAGAACTTCAATCATAACGACCACATAGGCGGGCTGGACGGCCAAGCTTTTCCCTTGCCGTCCACGTTTCGTCCCACCAGAATCCCCAAACCCGCGAAGGATGGCGCAATTCGCATTGATTCCATTGGCTATTCCGGAAAAGCGACATCATTGCGCTTTCGGAGGCAGCGCCCTAAACCATTGATCGACCACAGCAAACCGACCGGAGGCAGGCGTCGCTTTTATCTTGCCGTCCGTCCAGTAAGCCTTTTCCGTCCTCAGTACATCGCGTGAAAGGCTGACCCGATGGTGGCATAAAGGCCCTGCGGTTGGATGATACCCCGTTGGCTATCGAGGCGTCTGAGGACCAGGCTCGGGCTGTCGCGCGGGCATAGAGAAGGAAGATCACAAGTGGGCGCATGGAGCACTGGCCTATATTCGAACGACTTTGCACAGGACTTGCGCGGGACCGTGGCGGCTGTCGCTCGGTTGCCGTTCGAACCGGGTCGGCTCCTTCACTTCCTATGCGAAGCCGAGCCGTCTGTCTCGAACGATAATACAGACTCGGACCATACGACCTTTTGGCTTGTGGTCGCCGATCAATTCGTCAAACGGGGGATCAATTGTCCGGATGTCCGGGAAAAGGCATTGGCGATAATAGAAGATGGCGCCGACCTTGCGGCGATGGCGGCCTTGGGCATGGATGAAAAGGCGCTCGCAAAGCGGGGCCTGATGCTTGAGGAGCTGCAGACGCGAATCTCTCAGCCGCCCGAATCTACCAAGTCTCGTGCAGTTCTCAAGGCTCCCCAGAGGCTGTTACTCGACGTGGGCGAAGTTCTTATTTACCCGACCTGCAATAGCACTCCTATTAATCCGTACGCCGTGGGCAAGGATTGGGATTGGGTGAAGGCTTGGAAACAAGATGGTTGGGGCGCCTTCGCAGTTGCCGACTGTGGATTAGCCTTCGGCTTTCTTGCTTGGTATTGGCCATTGATAATCTGCGAGGCGATGCAGAGCGAACCAACAATTGAAGGGCTTTTGGGGCCGCTGCAATGGCAGACGGCCAACGCTGGCACGTTAACAGCTAGGCACTACAAGAACCTTCAGCTGCAATCCATCGGACGTATGTCCTTTGACTCGAGTAAGGTTAACCACTGTCTGGGGCGCTGTAGGACGTCGATCAGCAGCGCCGTCAACGACATTTCGATCGGCAACAGCCTCGACTTGCGGAACTTGCAGAGAAACGAGGCCAGTCGTATCCGGCAAGGATACCCGCCCACACCGAAAATCCAGGCTCTTGGCGAGATACTGCATTCTGGTGACGAGCAAGGCCACAAAACCTCCGAATCGAGCTAATCGCGAAATCTTATGCCAATTATAGGGCTATGGCGTAGACATAGTGCTCGTCATCGTCGGGCGTGGCCCGCCAGCGTTTTCGGCTCTCAGCGCCGCGGCGGGCGCGTGGTCGCAACCTTGGGTCGCCCTGTGCTTGCCCCACGCTACGGCTTTCTTGCCCCGCTCGTCGCGATAAACGCGTGCGTCGCGTGGGCAATGTCCGTGTACGTGCCCGCCAGCGTCCCCGCAGCATTCACGGCCAGTACTTCCGTGCCCAGGGCGCCGGGAAAGTCGATCGTGTAAAGCGTGCCGGTGTGATAAATAAATCCATGCTGCCTGATGTTCGCATCGAGGTAATAGCCGACCACCTCCGCGCCCGGGCCGCTCCCTGTTACGCAGGCTGCTGTTGCATTGGGCGGCAGGTAGTAGGTGAAGCGGCCATGTTGATAGACGAAGCCCGCGATCGAGTCGGTCCCGATGGAACTGAAGCTGCCGCCGACGATGCCGGAATCAGTGATGAAAATCGGTGTGGTGTTCGAGGCGCCCGGCACGCTGAAGGTGGTGTAAGTACCGCCGGCGTAAAGAAAGCCAGGATCCGTGTCGCCGTCGTTGTAATAACCCGTCACCATGCCGGCGGCGTTGATCGCTATGGGGTAGGTGGGACTGATCGCGCCGCCGGAATGCACCCTGATGATCGTCTTCCTGCCCTTATTCAGTACGTATCCGATGGCCGTGCCGCCCATCTTCGTCTGCGCGACCACCTGCCCCGCTTCATTGATATCCCATAGAGTGCCGGTGAAGCCGTTCGAATAGACGTGCGTCGTTCCGGTGTTGGTGTCCAAGGTCAAATACCCGCGGCGACGTCTTCCGAAGCCTGCCGCGAGGCCCTTGTTATTGAACACGACCAGGTTGGAGGCGGTCGAAAATCGCGTGAAGGTTCCGGCCTTCCACACGAAACCTTCCGTGGCCGGCAATGGGGCCGCGGCCATGCCAACAACCGCGTCGCTGTTGTTGAGCAGGTGTGGCACATTGGCAACTTGCGTGGCAATGCCTGCATTATCCAGCGATGTGTAGGTGAAACGCGCGGCCTGCGCCGGCACTGCCGCGGCCAGGGCCAGGGCCAGGGCCAGGGCCAGGCAGGGGGAGATGGCGAAAGTGATTTTGATGGCTCGTCTCCTTTTCGCTTCCTGCCGCATTTCGGGCCTGCGTCGCGCTAGATGTACATGAGTCCGTAACAAAACGGGCAGACGGGTTCGAACGGCGCCCATTCGCAAGGCTCGCACATTGGGTTGTATATCGCAATATTGACACACGCTTAAGTTGTGGTGACCGACGTAACAAAGTCCCGACGCGCCACCGACTGCCCCGATGCAAGCCGAGTTCGAGGAAAAGCTCAGCCGCCGCGCTGCCAGGGCGCGGTGACCCCTATGCAAACCTACGCTCGACGCCACATAGCAAGCGCTGCTAGAACGCATCGGGAACACGGGCGCCACGCATGAACCTGTTGCATAAACTCGAAATTCTGGCGGATGCCGCGAAATACGATGCGTCGTGCGCGTCGTCCGGCACGGAAAAGCGTGATTCGCGCGGCCGAAAGGGGGGCGTCGGCTCTACCGAGGGCATGGGCATCTGCCACGCCTACGCGCCGGACGGCCGGTGCATTTCGCTGCTCAAGATACTCCTGACCAACGCCTGCATCTATGATTGCGCCTACTGCATCAACCGCCGCTCCTCCAATGTGCGCCGCGCCCGCTTTACGGTGGATGAAGTGGTCAAGCTCACCCTGGGGTTTTACCGCCGCAACTGCATCGAGGGGCTGTTCCTGAGTTCCGGCATCATCAACAATCCCGACTACACCATGGAACAGGTGGTTGGCGTGGCGCGCAGCTTGCGGGAGGTGCACGGGTTCCGTGGCTACATCCACCTCAAGACGATCCCGGACGCCGATCCGCTTCTGATGGCCGAAGCCGGCAAATACGCCGACCGGCTCAGCATCAATATTGAACTGCCAACGGAACCTGGTCTTGCCCGCTTGGCACCGGAGAAATCCACGCGCGACATCAAACGCAGCATGGCACGCATACGCCTGCGCATCGACGAGGCACAGGCGGAAAAGAAAGCGCCGCGCTTCGCGCCGGCCGGTCAAAGTACGCAGGTGATCGTGGGCGCGGATGAAAGTTCCGATCTCGACATCATGCGCATGAGCACCAACCTCTACGGCGCCTACGGCTTGCGGCGGGTCTATTATTCCGCTTTCAGCCCTATCCCCGATGCGTCCGCCGCCCTGCCGCCCCGCGCCGCGCCCCTGCTGCGCGAGCACCGGCTCTATCAGGCGGACTGGCTGCTGCGCTTTTATGGATTCGGCGTGGAAGAACTCGCCACCAACGACGCCGGCAATATGCGCCTCGACATCGATCCGAAGCTCGCCTGGGCGCTCGCCCACCGCGCACTGTTTCCGATAGACGTCAACACCGCGCCGAAAGAAATGCTGTTTCGTATTCCGGGCCTCGGGGTGAAGACCGCCGGCCGCTTGCTCCAGGTACGCCGCTACCGGCGGTTGCGGCTCGACGACCTGGCGCGCCTGCGTTTGCCGATCGCAAAACTGATGCCGTTCGTTTGCACCGCCGACCATCATCCGGGCGCCACTTTGGATGCATCGCATGTGCGGGCGAAGGCGATGCAGTTTGAGCTGATTTAGGAGGGATGTTCTTTTCTGCAGAAAAGAACCAAAAGAGTTCTTCTACTCCGCCGGCGCATGGTTGGGGGCAATGACCGATAAACAGGGGATTGCATCAATGACAAAAGTCTTTTGGTTCTTTTCTTCAGAAAAGAACGCGCTTGCTTGTTTCTTTGTTTCTTTTGCGTAGCGTCGTCCTGAAGCATGTCGTGGACTTCGAAGGCTGGCGCGCCGCAGCCCGCAGCCTCGCGCTCGACCACATCCCGCCCGAGCAGACCATCTGGTCCGTCGAGGAGGCAAGCGACCTGTTTGCCGAAACCGTCACCGCGGCACCGCAGGCCGGCGCCTTTAGCGTCCCGCGCGGCCTGGTAGACCTCGCCGAGACTGTCATTCAGGTGAAGGACCCGGAACGTTTCGCGCTTCTATACGCTTTGATCTGGCGCGCCCATGGCGGCGAAAAGCACATTCTCGACGACGTCGCCGACCCGCTGGTGCAGCGCGTCATGCGTCTCGCCCAATCGGTGCGCCGCGACACGCACAAAATGCGCGCGTTCCTCCGCTTTCGCGAAGTCACCGAGTTGGATGCGACGCGCTACGTCGCCTGGTTCGAGCCGGACCATTACATTGTCGAGGCCAACGCCCCTTTCTTCATCCGCCGCTTTGCCACCATGACCTGGAGCATTCTCACGCCCTATCGCAGCGCGCATTGGGACGGCGAAACGCTGCGCCTGGCACCGGGCGCCCGCGCCGCCGAGGTGCCGGACGACGATGCGCTGGAAGCCTACTGGCGCGCCTACTTTTCCAGCATCTTCAATCCCGCACGCCTGAAAATTGCCGCCATGGTATCGGAGATGCCAAAAAAATATTGGCGCAACCTGCCCGAGGCCTCCGCCATTCCTGACCTCATCCGCCACGCTCGCGAGCGCACTGAAACCATGGTTGAAGCCGCTTGCCTATCACCGGTTCGCCCGCCTCGCCCGCGTGTGCACGTGCCCGGCACGCGCGGCACGCCGCCGGCCGATACGCCACTCCAAGCCCTGGCGGCCGCGGCCGCGGCCTGCCAGCGCTGCGACCTGTTCCGGCACGCCACGCAAACGGTCTTCGGCGAGGGACCCGCCACCGCGCGCCTCATGCTGGTCGGCGAGCAACCGGGCGACCAGGAGGATTTGGCGGGGCGCCCGTTCGTCGGCCCGGCCGGCCAAATGCTGAACCGAGCCTTGATCGAAGCCGGCGTGGCGCGTGAGACGGTCTATGTCACCAATGCGGTCAAACATTTCAAATTCGAACCGCGCGGCAAGCGCCGCATGCACGCCACCCCAAACAGCACCGAAATAGAAATCTGCCGTTTCTGGCTGGATCAGGAGCGGGACCTGGTCAAACCCGCCGTCATTATCCTGCTTGGTGCGTCGGCCGCGCGCGCCGTGCTCGGCCGCGCGGTAACGATCGCACGCGAACGCGGCCGCGCCATTCCGATGGGCGATGCAAAAGCCATGGTCACCACCCACCCGTCCTACTTGCTGCGGCTGCCCGACGAGTCGAGCCAACAGCGAGAGTTTGCCGCCATGGTGGACGACCTGCGCACGGCGCATGCTTGGCTGTAGCGGCAACGGCCTACCTCACCGCCGCGCGCCATCTTGCGCTCCGCCGCGCTATCGCCAAGGCTGCACCATGGCATCGCGGAGCGATCGGAATGCGCCTGTCCTTACTCTGCCACGCTGCACTCTGCGCGCTGGTCTGCGGCGCCGGCGCCGCCACCGCGGCGCAACCCGGGCCGGTGTTCGCGATCTCATTTCCCGCCGCACGCAGTGCCGCACCGCTCGATGGCCGCGTGATTCTCCTGCTCGCGACCGACACGAGCACCGAACCCCGCCTGCAGGTGGACGGCGATGTGCCGCTCAAAAACCCCTTCATGGTCGGCCTCACGGTCGATGGCCTGAAACCTGGCCAGGCCGCCGTCATCGACGCGGCTTCGTTCGGCTGGCCTGCCAGCGTATCGGCGCTGCCGCCGGGCGACTACGCGCTGCAGGCCGTGCTGAACCGTTACGAAACATTTCATCGGGCCGACGGCTCCACCGTCAAGCTTCCGCCCGACCAGGGCGAGGGCCAGAACTGGACGATAAAACCGGGTAACCTCTATTCCAAGCCGGTTCGTATCCATATCGACCCCGCCCATGCGGGGCGGACGAACATTGTGCTGGACCAGCAAATTCCGCCGATTGCCGCCAAGCCCGATACGGAATTCGTCCGCCACGTCACGTTGCGCAGCGAATTATTGTCCAAGTTTTGGGGCCGGCCGATGTATCTCGGCGCCCATATTCTGCTGCCGGCCGGATTCGACACGCACCCCAACGCGCATTACCCGCTGATGGTATTTCATGGCCATTTTCCGGACGACATTTCCGGCTTTCGCACCACGCCGCCGGACCCGAAGCTGAAGCCGGTCTACTCCGACCGTTTTCACCTGCCGGCGTATAATCGTATCGTGCAGCAGGAAGCCTACGCATTCTACCAGAAATGGATTGCCGCCAATTTCCCGCGCTACATCGTCATCGAAATCGCCCACGCCAATCCTTATTACGACGACAGCTACGCGGTAAATTCCGCCAATCTTGGCCCCTATGGCGACGCCATCAACAAGGAACTCATTCCTTATATTGAACAGAAATTCCGTGCCCTGGGGCAGGGGTGGGCCCGCTTCACCTATGGCGGCTCGACCGGCGGGTGGGAGGCGTTGGCCACGCAGGTATTCTACCCGAAGATGTATAACGGCGCCTTCGCCGCGTGCCCCGATCCCATTGATTTCCGCGCCTATACTGTGATCAACCTCTACGCGGACAAGAACGCCTACGCCTTGCAGGGGCAGGCGCTCGGCGTCGAACGCCCGGCTATGCGAAACTATCTTGGCGAGGTGTTCGCCACGCAGCGCAATACGAATTACATGGAATTGGCGCTCGGTGACCGTGGACGCTCGACCGGACAATTCGATATCTGGCAGGCGGTGTTCGGTCCCGAAGGCGCTGACGGCTACCCGGCCGCCATCTACGACAAGCGCACCGGCGAGATCGATCACAAGATCGCCGCCTACTGGCGGGAACATTACGATCTCACCCACATCATCCAGCGCGACTGGTCTCGCCTTGGGCCCGATCTACAAGGCAAGATCCACATCTATGTCGGCAGCGCCGATACCTATTACTTGAACGACGCGGTTTATTTCGCACAGTCCACGCTGGAAAGCCTGCGCAACCCGCCCTATGGCGGCGAAGTTGCGTATGGTGATCGCGCCGAACATTGCTGGAACGGCGACCCGAAATTGCCGAACGCGTATTCGCGCCTGCATTACAATTTCATGTATTTGCCGAAAATACTGGACAGGATTGCGAAGACGGCTCCGGCGGGGGCTGATTTGACGAGTTGGCGGTATTAGGAAGAAAGCAGTTCTTTTTTGAAAAAAAGAACCAAAAAACTTTTGCATGTTGGGAGGCGTATTGTTCGGGTCTGTCGCGTATCATGAGTAAAAGTTTTTTGTTTCTTTTTTTCAAAAAAGAAATACTTCTTCTTTCGCGAGGAACCATGCCGCCACGCTTCGGAATTTGGGCGCTCGTATCAGGCGCCACCGGCTCTCTCTTCCACCCGGACGACCCGCCCGACGCAAGCTGGGACCGCAATTGCCGCCTCGTGCAGCAAGCCGAGGCGCTAGGCTTCGAAAGCACGCTGGTGGCGCAACATTTGTTCCACGTGCGCGACGACGAACTCGGCCAACTCGAGACATGGACGGCGTGTGCCGCGCTCGCGGCCGTCACCGAGCATATCGAAATCATCGCCGCCATCAAGCCGGCGCTGTTCCATCCGGCGGTGCTGGCCAAGATGGCGACGCAGATCGAGGAAATCAGCCATGGCCGCTTTGCCATCAATTTCGTCAATGCCTGGTTCAAGCCGGAATTCGAACGCGCCGGCATTCCATTCGCCGAACACGACCAGCGCTATGCCTACGGCGCCGAGTGGCTGCGCGTGGTGCGTGACCTTATGGCCGGCGAAACGGTGCATTTTTCCGGCCGCCATTTCACTCTGAACGGCATGAAGCTGCGCCCGGCCGGCCGCTTTCGGGCGCGGCCGCTCATTTATGCCGGTGGCGAATCGGAGCCGGCGCGCGCCCTGGCCGCCGAACGCGCCGATGTATGGTTCCTCAACGGGCAAAGCCTCGACAATATCGCGGCCTTGATCGCCGGCGCGCGGGCGCGGCCACGCAGTGGCGCACCCCTCGCATTCGCCATGTCGGCCTTCGTCATTGCCCGCAATACCGACGAGGAAGCGGCGGCGGCCCATGTGGCGGCATTGGCGTTGGCCCGGCAAGACGCGCCCTTGTTACAACGAACATTGGCGGCTGCCGATCCGGCAAACGTGATGTTCAAGCCGCTCGGCGGCGGCGAGGCGCCGCAGGTCGGCACGAACGGCGGAACGGACGCCGGCCTGGTGGGAAGTTACGACACCGTCGCCGCGCGCATTCGCGACTTCTGGGCGGCCGGTGTGGAGCTGTTCATGTTGCAGTTCCAGCCCTTCGAGGCGGAAATGGCCCGGTTCGCCACAGAAGTGCGCCCGCGGTTGGCGCACCTGTTGGCACAGGCGTAGTCGGCTTAGGCAGCCAAAGGTAACGAATCGCCCGCCAGGTCGCGGGGACAGGCGCCGAACACACGGCGGAATGCCCGATAGAAGCTGGACAGGCTGTTGAAACCGCAGCCAAACGCGATGTCGGCAATGGTTTCGACCTTCTCCGGGCGGCACAGAAGCGCGTGGCAGGCTTGCAGCCGCCGCCGCTGCAGCAGCTCGCCGAAAGTTTCGCCACTTGGCGCCAGGGCGAGGTGGAGGCTGCGAACTGACATGCCGAGCGCGCGCGCCGCAATGCGCGGCGACAAGTCGGGGTCGGACAGGTTCGCCTCCACATAGGCACGGATGCGGTCGAGGCGGCGCTGATCACGCAGCCTGCGCTGGTTGCATCGCGCGGTGGATTGATGGAGGATCGCCACGGAACCGAAGCCGGTTCTTGCCGGCGTTTCGGCGGCTACGAAATTCATGATGTCTGCTCTCCGGAAGTGTTTCGGCGGCCTCGTGATCGGGCCGCTGAACAGGAGAACGAAAGGCGTGGGAAAAACCGGACATCGTCATGGCTGCCTGGTACCGCCCCGTCATGATAACGGTGGCGCCCGCCATGGCATGGCGGCCGCGGCAATTTGGGTCCTGTGATGGAAACGACGGACGGCGCGCCGCAAATCGATGCGTTATGGGTGGGACTTTACCCGGACCTCAAGCAGTTGGCGCGGTCCCGGCTTCGGCGCAGCGGACCCAATACGCTGCTGGATACGACGGGTTTGGTGAACGATGCCTATCTGCGCGTCGCCGGCGCGGCGGCATTGCGTGATGCCTCGCCGGGACAGTTTCTGGCGTACGCGGCCCGCACCATGCGCAGCGTGGTGATCGATCTGGCGCGCGAGCGGCAGGCGCTGCGGCGCGGCGGCGACATGGCGCGCATTACGCTGAACACCGCGGTGGTTGACGCCGCAGCCGCGGACGATGAGCCGCTGCAGATCGACGAGGCCTTGCAGCAATTGGCCAAGGTGGAGCCGCGCCTGAGCCAGGTGGTGGAAATGCGCTATTTTGGCGGTTTCACCGAGGCGGAGATCGGCACCGCCTTGGGCGTAACGGAACGCACCGTTCGCCGCGACTGGGAAAAAGCGCGCTTGCTCCTGCGTGCCATGTTGGCAACGTCATAACGGCGCCCACAGGCTTCCAGCCCTGGTGCCGTACGGCTTTTGCTTTGCAAAAAAATACAATCCTCACGTCCTGTCCGTGCGGGAGAGCAGGGCGTGAAAATAACGCTTGCCCTCGATGAACTAACGTCGTATGTTAATTTAACTAACTTGTCGCGTCGCACCCTTGCCGATCAGTGGAGAACTTCATGAAAAAGCTCATATTTGCGGTTACTTCTGCATGTCTGTTTTCCGGTGTGGCATTCGCGCAGCCTGTCCTGAGCTGCGTGCTGAACCCGTCTGACCCGACCTGCGTGTGTGCCGGCGGCGGAACCGACGGGGATTGCACCGGCGGTGTACATCGCGGCCTCATGCTGGGCAGTGTTATTCGTGATTCGGTGGTGGTTTCCATCACCGACAGCCGCCCGGCCGCGGCTCTGCGCGCCGGCAAGTAATACCAACGTTCTTGATCCTGACTCATCTTCATTGACGCCGGCGGCACGCCGGTTTGGGTCCAGGGGGCGTCACGCGAATGCGTGCTGCGCACGAAGCCCCTGGTCGCCGAAGGCGAAACGCGAGGGTCAACATCAAGGGGGTTGTTATGAGGCAGCGATCGGGGGCTGGCCCCGCGCATTATGTAGAAGCCGCGGGGGGAAACCTCCGCGGCTTTTTCGTTGGTCGAAGCCGGATTTAGGCCGCGGGGTCCAAAATCTCAGTTGGGCTCCGTTTGGGCTTGACGCTTCCCGCATACGGGAACAAAGTAGGAACATGACCCAGGCTTCACTTGCCGCGCTGCGCGGCCGCATCCGGCTGCTGGAACGCCCAGTCAGCAGGGCGCTTGGCGTGTTGCCGTTTGGGCTGGCGGCGATGGATCGGGTGCTGCCGGAGGGGGGGCTGGCACGGGGCGCGCTGCATGAGGTGGCGGGGGGTGGGGCGGACGAGGTGATGGCAGCCGCGGCCACGCTGTTCGTGGCGGGGATTTTGGCGCGGCTGGAGCAGCCGGTGCTGTGGTGCGCGGTGGGGCAGGATTTGTTCGCGCCGGGGCTGGCCTGCGTGGGCCTGAACGCGGCGCGGATGCTGCATGCGGTGGCGGCCGACGAGAAGCAGGTTCTGATCGTGATGGAGGAAGCGCTGCGCCATGCCGGGCTTGCGGCCGTGGTGGGGGAGCTTTCGCGGCTGCCGATGGTGGCGTCGCGCCGGCTGGTGCTGGCGGCGGAGAAATCGGGGGTGATGGCGGTGGTGCTGCACCGGCGGCGGGAGGGCAAGCCGGCGGCGCAGGGCGTGACCGCGGCCTCGACGCGGTGGTGCGTGACGCCGGTGCCGTCGGACCCTTTGGAAGGGCCTGGTGTGGGAAGGGCGCGGTGGCGGGTGGAGCTGGTGCGGTGCCGGGGTGGGGCCTCGGGCGCGTGGGTGATGGAGGCGTGCGATGCGCAGGGTAGTCTCGGTGTATTTGCCGATGTGGGCGACCGACAGGTGGCAGCAGCTTAACGGCAGTTTGGCGGGAGAGCCCTTGGCTCTCACCGATCGCCGGGTCGTGCATGCCGCCAATGAAGCGGCGCTCGGTTTGGGCGTCTATGAGGGAATGCCTGTCTCCCAGGCGCAGGCCATGCTCCCCGGCTTGCGGGTTGAGACGGCGGACCCGGCGGGTGACGCCGCGGCCTTGCGGCGCCTGGCGGGATGGTGCGTGCGGTTCAGTCCGCTGGCAGCCCCTTGCGCGCCCAACAGCGTGTGGATCGACGTGTCCGGGTGCGCGCATCTTTATGGCGACAAGGATGAGGGCGGGGAAGCCCGGCTTGTGCAGGCCATCCTGGAGCGGCTGGGAGAGGCGGGGCTGTCGGCGCGGGTTGCGGTGGCGGACACACCGGGCTGTGCGCATGCGCTGGCCAAATTTGGGCTGGACGCGCTGTGCGTGGTGCCGCCGGGCGAGGATCCGGCGGCACTTCTGGCGGCCTTGGCGCCTTTGCCGATAGAGGCGTTGCGGCTGGACGCGGAGGTGTCGGCCGGCCTGCGGCATCTGGGGTTCGACACGATCGGGCAGTTGACGGCGGCGCCGCGGGCCCCGTTGGCGCGGCGCTTTGGCGCGGTCCTGATGCAGCGGCTGGACCAGGCGCTGGGCCGCGCCGGGGAACCGCTGGAGCCGGTGGCGCCGGCCGGGCTGATACGGGTGCGGCAGGGATTTCCCGAACCCATTGCCACACAAGATGATCTGTTGCGCATCACCGCGCTCCTCACCGAACAAGTGTGCGACAAGTTGCGCGAGGCGGATCTGGGCGCCAGCCGGTTGGACCTGGTGTTCGTACGGGTGGATGGATCGCCGCAAATGGTGCGGGTGGGCACCGCGGCGGCAACGCGCGATGCGGCGCATCTGACGCGGCTGCTGAGTGCGCAGATCGAAACGGTGGATCCCGGTTTCGGGGTGGATAGCGTGTGGCTGGCCGCCCCGCTGACCGGCAAGTTGGGTGCGCAGCAGATCCCGTCGGAACTCGCCGCCGGGCATGCGGCGGATCTGAGCAGCCTGATCGATACGCTGCTTAATCGGCTGGGCAGCCGGAATGTATTTCGGGTGGCCGCGGTGGAGAGCGACATTCCCGAACGCTCGGTACGGCGTGTGGCGCCTGCCAAGGGTGAAGTGGGTGGCGGATGGCCGGCATCGTTGCCACGGCCGTCGCGTCTATTGAGGCCGCCGCGCGCCGTCGATGCGGTGGCATTGCTGCCCGACCACGCGCCGGTGCAGTTCACCCTGGGAAAGCGCGCGCACCGGGTGCGCGCGTCGGACGGACCGGAGCGGATTTTCGGCGAATGGTGGCGCGCGGATGAGGAGTTCTTTGCGGTGCGGGATTATTTTCAGGTGGAGGACGAGGACGGGCGGCGGTTCTGGTTGTTTCGGGAAGGTGATGGGGAGCATCCGGAGAGTGGGGATATGGGATGGTATTTGCATGGGTTGTTTGGGTAAGGAAGGAAGGAAGGCAAGCAGTTCTTTTTTTCAAAAAAGAACTGCTTCCTTTTATGCCCTACATAGAACTCCAGGTAACCTCCAACTTCTCCTTCCTGCGCGGCGCCTCCCACCTGGAGGAGCTCTTCGCGCAAGCGAGTGCCTATGGTTACGCGGCGCTCGCCATTACCGACCGCAATTCGCTGGCCGGCATTGTGCGGGCGCATGAGGCGGCGCGGCAGACCGGCGTGCGGCCGATTGTCGGCTGCCGTATCGATTTGCGGGAAGGCGCTTCGGTGCTGGTCTATCCCACCAACCGGCCTGCCTATGCGCGCCTGTGCCGCCTGCTCAGCCGCGGCAAGGGACGCGCTGGCAAGGCGAAATGCGATCTTGCGTGGGACGACCTGGCGGAATACGCCGATGGGCTGGTGGCCGTTCTGTTGCCGGATCAGGCCGATGAGGTGCTTGCGGCACGCCTGGCGCGGCTGCGGGCCGATTTTGGCGCGCGCGCGTATCTGGCGCTGACGCTGCGCCGCCGTCCCGGTGACGCGCAGAGACTGGCGGCACTCGCGCGCATGGCGGCGGCCGCCCGCGTGGCGCCCGTGGCGACCGGCGACATACTGTATCACACGCCGGCGCGGCGCATTCTGCAGGATGTGATGACGTGCATTCGCGAAGGCACGCGCATTGACGATGCGGGTTTCCGGCGCGAACGTTTTGCCGACCGTCATTTGCGCGCCCCCGCCGAAATGGCGCGTCTGTTCGCGCGCTTTCCCGAGGCGTTGCGCAATAGCGAGGAGATTGCAGATGCGTGCCGCTTCAGCCTCGATGAATTGCGTTATCAGTATCCGCGGGAGCAGATGGATGGCCTGTCCGCCCAGCAGACGCTGGAGAAGCTGACCTGGGCAGCGGCGGCAGAACGTTTTGGTAAAGATATGCCACCGCGGATGGACGCGCAGTTGCGCCACGAGCTCGCCTTGATCGCCGAGCTGGACTATGCGCCGTATTTTCTCACGGTGAACAGCATCGTGCAGTTCGCCGTCGGCCACGGCATTCTGTGCCAGGGGCGCGGCAGTGCAGCCAACAGCGCGGTGTGCTACGTGCTGGGGATTACCGCCATCGATCCGGTGCAATCCGATCTTCTGTTCGAACGTTTCATCAGCGTCGAGCGCCGCGAACCGCCCGATATCGATGTGGATTTCGAGCATGAGCGGCGCGAGGAAGTGATCCAATGGATTTTTGCAACGTACGGCCGCGATCGCGCGGCCTTGTGCGCGACAGTGATCCGCTACCGTGCCCGGGGCGCGGTGCGCGACGTGGGCAAGGCGCTGGGATTGCCCGAGGACGTGACGGCCGCACTCGCGGCGCAAGTGTGGGGCTGGAGCGAGGAGGGGGTGAATTCCGAACACGCGGCCGAGCTCAACATGAATTTGTCCGACCGGCGGCTGCGTCTGACGCTCGATCTGGCACGCGAACTGATGGGATTTCCGCGCCATCTGTCGCAGCATCCCGGCGGGTTCGTTCTGACGCAGGATCGGCTGGACGATCTGGTGCCGATCGAACCCGCCGCCATGAAGGACCGGCAGGTGATCGAGTGGGACAAGGACGATATCGACACGCTGCATTTCATGAAGGTGGATGTGCTGGGCCTGGGCATGCTTGGCTGCATGCGGCGGGCGTTTACGCTGCTGTCGGAACAAAAGGAGATCACGCACGATCTTGCGTCCATTCCGCAGGAAGATCCGGCGACCTATGCCATGATACGGCGCGCCGACACGCTGGGAACGTTCCAGATCGAAAGCCGGGCGCAGATGTCCATGCTGCCGCGGCTGAAACCCACCAAATTCTATGACCTGGTGATCGAGGTGGCCATCGTGCGACCGGGTCCTATCCAGGGCGAAATGGTGCACCCGTATTTGCGCCGGCGGGATGGCAAGGAGGCGGTGGAATTTCCCGCGCCGGCGCCGGAACATGGGCCGCCGGACGAACTTCGCGCCGTGCTCGGCAAGACGCTCGGCGTGCCGCTGTTTCAGGAACAGGCCATGAGGCTGGCGATCGAATGCGCGGGATTTACGCCCTCGGAAGCCGACCAGCTTCGCCGCGCCATGGCGACATTCAAAAATACCGGCACCATCGACCGCTTCCGGGACAAGTTGATCAACGGCATGACCGCGCGCGGCTACGAGGCGGAATTCGCCGCGCGCATCTTCTCCCAGCTCGAAGGTTT
>CAJCIS010000185.1 GCA_903970435.1 Acidobacteriota bacterium
GTTGCCCGATGTAATACTCGGCAGCTTCGGGGACTGGATTCAAAAAATCGATTGCATACGGAACGCCATCCTCTACCGCGAACTCTATTGAATTGAGATCGTAGCCTAAGGCGCGGCAAAGCTTCAAAGCATCCGCCGTCATGCACTGTTCCAGCCCAGACGGACACGCCGTGGTTTCTTTTGAGTAACGTTGATCGTGCGGCAGAGTGGGATCGTACTTGATGATTCGTACTTCTTTCTGGCCGACGACGTAGCAGCGATAGTACTCTTCTACTTTTACCTGTGCCTGGAGCATCATGCAAAGGGGGCCGGAGTCATCGTACGCGCGGAAAAAATCGTCCCGCGAGTGCACCTGATAGACGTTCTTCCAGCCGCCGCCATTGAACGGTTTCAGGAAAGCCGGGAAGCCGACATAGTCGAAGACCTCATCCCAATTCAACGGAAAGACGAGATTGCGAAGCGTTTGGCCGGTAGTTCCCGCAGGCAGGCTCTTATGCGGCAGGATGACCGTTCTCGGTACGGCGACACCCAATTTCGACGCCAGCGCATAGTTGAAAAAGCGGTCATCCGCACTCCACCAGAACGGGTTGTTTATGACAACCGTGCCGCCTAAAACCGCGTTCTTCAGATACGCGCGATAGAACTCAATGTCATGCGAGACGCGGTCCACGATAACTTGATAAGGACATGGCTCCCCCATCTTGACTGCGCCGATCTTCATGTGCTCGGCCGCGACATTTTTCACGTTCTTACTGTTGATGCGGTCCACCAGGGCGGATGGAAACGTGTTTTCCATCCCGTAGAGAATTCCAATCTTCTGCATTGAACTACCTTATTTATACTCTCGCCGCTGATAGCGGCTGTAAGAAGACAAATATCACGAACGGTTTGGAGGATATCATTTGCGAGTTCGAGTCACGTTCATAGCGTATGCGCCATTGCTGAGACGGGCAGTTTCACCCGACGATACAATACAGATTCAATGACCGAAGAAATATCGCCCGCCGGCGGCGTACATGGCGTCGTCTCTGTGCCGGGCGACAAATCCATTTCCCACCGGGCGTTGATGTTCGCGGCGCTGGCGATCGGGGAGACGCGCATCGACGGGCTGCTGGAGGGGGAGGATGTGCTGCGCACGGCGAACGCCATGCGGGCGCTGGGGGCGCTTGTGACGCGGGATGGGCCGGGGGTTTGGCGCGTGACGGGGGCGGGGCTGGGCGGTCTGCGCGAGCCGGAGGACGTGCTCGACATGGGCAACTCGGGCACGGCGGCGCGGCTGCTGTGCGGCATTCTGGCGAGCCATCCGATCTTTTCGGTGATGACGGGCGACGCCAGCCTGCGGCGGCGGCCGATGGCGCGGGTGATGACGCCGCTGAGCGAGACCGGCGCTCGCTTTACCGCGCGGGATGGCGGGCGGTTGCCGCTGGCGATCGAGGGCGCGGTCGATGCGCTGCCGCTGGATCACCGCATGACGGTGGCCAGCGCACAGGTCAAATCGGCGATCCTGCTCGCGGGACTGAACGCGCGCGGCACGACCCGGGTGGAGGAGCCAGTGCCGACGCGCGACCATTCGGAAAACATGCTGCGTCATTTCGGCGCCCAAGTGCTTGTGGGCGCCGAGGGCGGCGGCCGGGTGATCGAACTCGCCGGGCAGCCGACGTTGCGGGCGGCGAATATCGTGGTGCCGGGCGATGCTTCCTCGGCGGCGTTTCCCATCGTGGCGGCGCTGACCGTTGCGGGGTCGCGCATTCGTATCGAGGGCGTGGGATTGAACCCTCTGCGCACCGGGCTGTTTGCCACGCTGCGTGAGATGGGCGGATCCGTTGCGATTGCCGGCACGCGCACCGCGGGCGGCGAGACGGTGGGCGACATCGATATCGTGGCGGGAGATTTGCGCGCGGTGGACGTGCCGCCCGCGCGGGCGCCCAGCATGATCGACGAATATCCCATCCTGGCGGTGGCCTGCGCGCACGCGCGCGGCAGCAGCCGGCTGCGCGGATTGGCCGAGTTGCGGGTGAAGGAAAGCGACCGGCTGGCGGCGACGGCCGCCCTGCTGCACGCCAATGGCGTGGGGGTGGCGATCGAGGGCGACGACCTGGTGATCGACGGCGCCGGCGGCGCGCCGCGCGGCGGCGGCGTCGTGGCAACGCACATGGATCACCGGCTGGCAATGAGCGCATTGGTGCTGGGCGCCGGCACGCGCGAACCGGTGTGCGTCGATGACGTGGCGTTCATCGACACCAGTTTTCCGGGATTCGTGGCGCTGATGACCGGGCTGGGGTGCCGGTTCGCATGAGCACCAAGCTGATCGTGGCCATCGACGGGCCGGCCGCGGCGGGCAAGGGCACGCTGGCGCGCCGGCTGGCGGGGGCGCTCGGGCTGCCCTATCTGGATACCGGGCTGCTGTACCGCGCAACCGCGCGCCGCGTGCTCGATGCGGCGGGCGACCCTGCCGATCCCGTGGCGGCCGAGGCGCACGCGCGGGCGCTGACGCCGGACGATCTGGAGCGCGCGGATTTGCGCACGCCGGCGGTCGATCAGGCGGCGGCGAGCGTGGCCTCCCTTCCGGGTGTGCGGGCGGCTTTGTTGTCGTTTCAGCGGCAGTTCGGCCAGGCGCGCGGCGCGGTGCTGGACGGGCGGGACATCGGGACGGTGATTTTTCCCGATGCGAGGGTGAAACTTTTTGTCACCGCGAGCGTGGCCGCGCGGGCTGAGCGGCGCTGGAAGGAATTGGCGGGGCGGGGAATTGCGGTGTCGTTGCAGAGCGTGACCGATGACCTGGAGGAGCGCGATGCGGCCGATGCGTCGCGCGCCGCGGCGCCGCTGCGTCCGGCGGCGGACGCGGTGATTCTCGATACGACTTCGCTGGGCGCGGACCAGGCGTTTCAGCGCGCCTGCGAGATTATCGATGCGATAAAAAAATCAGCGGGTCCTGCCCCAAGGACCCGCTGAAGGCCGGTACCGGCCGTTTATGCGCGCCGTTTATGCGCGCCGTTTATGCGCGCCGTTTATGCGCGCACGGGGCCCGGTTGGTTCAGAAATGCGCTGGGGTGCCGCCGAACATGGAGTCGGCCGCGAAATGCTCGGGTGGGCTGAAGGCGGCCGCCGCGGATTGCTGCGCGTTGCCGCTTGGCACGAAGTTCAGCCTGGTGCCGGAGGCGCCGCTTGGGTATTGATATTCCTCGATGGCAAAATTGGCGTCGCTGTAATTGCCTGTCAGGCCGAGCTGGCCGACTTCGCTGGTGCCGTCGAAGAATGTAATCGTGCCGCCGCCGCCCAGCAGATTGGCCGTGTAATCGAAGGAGGTGGCGGTGAGATTCATCAGGTTTATCCTGTCGTCGGCGCCGAACCCGTTGATCGCGCCGGGCAGGTTCAGATTTGATGTATCGATTTGCAGGACTGCCGGACCGGTGTGGCCGACAAAATCGATGCTGGACAGGACGCCGGCCGAAATGGCGCCGCGAAGGACGACCTTGCCATGATCGCCGATATCGATATTCCCCAGCAGGGACAAGGACCCAAGGCCATTGAGGGTGAGAATGGCGTGATGCTGGACGAGCACCGTGGACCCCAGGCCGAGGGAGATGCCCGCGGCGGTAACGTGAACGCGCGTTTCATTCACCGGCGTGTGGGCGTCTTTCTCGATCGTAACGGTGTCGCCGATGCCGACCGCGAGAACCTTAATCTTCTCGCTATGATCAATGATATTCGACATGAGATGCGGTTCCTTTTTGAATGGGCCACGATGGCCACGAAATATTTAACGCAGTCGGGGAATGGGAGTTCACGCGAAGCAGAAGAAAGTCGTTCTTTTTTGAAAAAAAGAACCAAAAAACTTTTGCCCCTGACACACACACTGCAATTCGAATTGGCCGCATAAGCCAACAGAAAAAGGTTTTTTGTTTCTTTTTTTCAAAAAAGAAATACTTCCTTACTTGCCTGCTCTAGCCCGCCAGTTTAGCCGCACCACAATTCGCGCCCGTCACCCACGTGGCGGCCTCACCGAGACCCAGGCCGGCCGTTTGCAATACCGACGTAATGAGCTGATCGACCGGCACCTCCGCCGGCGTCAGGCCGGCCGAGACCGCGGTGGTCAGGCCCGGCGGCACGGCCACGCCGACACCGAGGACATTCACCTGCATCTTCAGATTTCCAACGAGAGAGCTGAGCAGCGATCCGACGAAGTCGTAGGTGCTGGTTGTCTGCACGGTGGCGTTCTGAATATCGTCATACGTGAAGACCTCCGGCGTGGGCTGCTGGTTGCCGACCTGCGCATTGGCGGCGCCGGTCACCGAGGCAATGAGGGGCAATGTCAGCAGCGTCGCCGGCGTGGGGGTCGGCTCCTGGGTATAGTTCGTCATGTCGGCAGCCGTTACGTTACCGATCCATCCGTTGACGAGCCCCGGGGTGACGTTCAATGTCGCCTGCGTGCTGCTGGGGCTCAATACGCTGCAGGAGAGGCCGGTAAAGGATGCATTGCCGTATCCAACCTCGAGATAGAGCGGCAATTGCAGCTGGCCGCCGTCCACGATGCTGCTCAGCGCGACGTTCAGGAACAGCCTGATCTGCGCCGTGTGCACGGTGGTGCCGATCTGATCGACCGCGAGCACCGTGGTGCCTTGCGCCGGTTCGCCGATCGTCATCATGCCCGTGACATTGGCGATACCGGGAATGCCGGCATTGAAGTTCAGGTTGATCAGGTGCGGTGCGCCGCCGACCTGGGCTGCCGCCTGCAGCAGCTGCAACGCGGAGGCCGTGGCGAGAACCTGCGGTTCGGGCTGGCTGACATATTGCTGCGAATAGGGGCCGAATTCCACCAGGCGCGACAGGTCGACAGTCGTTGCCTGGGCGCCGGCCGCATTGGCCAGGATTTGCAAAATCGGTGCGATGCCGGGTGCCGCCTGCTGCATGGCGGCCAGGAACTGGGCGGTGGAAATGGTTTGGCCGACCGCCTGGCCGTAGGTGGCGCCGACCTGGCCGACCTGCGCCGAAATGGCGTTCGCCAGGGCGAACATATCGATCTGGGCGCTCGCCAGCGATTGATAGTCGACCAGGCTCAACGAGACCTGCCCGCCGATCGTGGCGCCGAGCAGCGCGTTCACCACGCCGCCGTTGAAAGAGGCGACCTCGGAGCCGATGGCAAACGAGACGGAGCGGTTGACGGAGGCAATGCCCTGCGTAACGATTGTCGCGGTGTTGGGAACCTGCGCGCCGCTTCCTTCCTCGGTGCGGAACACCGAAGCGAAGAATAGCGGCTGCTGGTGGGTCATGGTCACTTGCACGGCGTTCGCCGTTTGCACCGAGGAGGGCTGGAACCTTTGCGACGGCGGGATCTGCGGGTTGGCCGTGTAGATGCCGGGGGTGACCGCGGTGACCTCGGAGCGCTGATAGCCATTGCTGACCGCGGTCGCGTCGGCGGCGGCCGTGGCCTGCAAAAGATTCGAGGCCGCCGCGATGGCGGCAAGGTCGGTCGCACCCTGCAAGGCGCGATGCGCGGTGTAGACGTTGCCGCCGTCGATGGCGACGCCGGCCATGCATAATAGTGCCAGGGCGGTCGAGGCGAAGACCATGGCGACGCCACCGTTTCGGTCACGCCGAATTTTGTCGTTAATACGCAATGATGACGTCTGGCCGCGCTGCGGGCGCGGCAAATTCGCCGGCATTTTCAATATCCTCCGAATTCAATCGTTGACGTGCGTGAAATGTTGCTGACGGGAATTGAAATGAGCTGGGAAAGCAGGGGAATGGGCGTGTCTTGCAGCGTGTAGCTGACCGTGACGGAGTAATCGGTGGGCGGCGATCCCGACGTCGCGGTTTGCACCGACAGATCGTGCGGATTGAGGATTGCCGAGCGTGCGACGGCGTTGGCAACGAATTGCTCCGCCATGCTGTTTCGTTCGGCGTCGCTGAGCCCGGCGACCGAACTGCGCGCCGCGGAGGACGACAATTCCTGCAGCTCGTGCAGGAATGTCAGGTAGGCGCCGAAGCAGATCATGGCGAGGACCATGAACAACATCATCGGTGCCACCAGGGCAAATTCCAACGCCGCGACGCCGCTTCGGCACCGCAGAATGGAGCCGCGCTCACGACAACGTGCATTGCGGCATGCCGCATTGCAATGTAAAATAGCCATATCAAATCAATCCGGCTTTAATCGTTGAGTCGATCATAAGGGTAATTTTTCGACACCCTGTCAACGAAAATTTGATCGCCGAAAAAGAAATTCCTTGAAAAGATGCAGTATTCGCCAGCGTGAGTTGCGGGTCGAATGGTTTGCTCGCAATGGAGTTTGGTGGACAGGCGTTCAGCGAATTCTGGCGAGGCTCGGCTCTACGCGGGTAGGTTGTTGCCAACCCGGCTACTCGCATTGCAGTTTGGTTGTGGCAGCGGGGCCCGGTTCAATGTTCGATCCATGGACGATATGTGTGCCGGAATGAGCGTGCCGCATTACTGAACACGTGTACATGCCGCTTGTCGAGATGGCTTGCCGGGGCTTGGAGCTTCGTTGACGCAACGCGAACACCGGCGCCCCCGTGCCGGTCGGCTCGGATAAATTGTCGGGCCATTGTCAGATGAGTTTCTGAAACGGCCTTATTGGGCACCTGTTCAAGTGAGGTGCCTGCGTCCGGGCCCGGTTCGTCCTTCGTTGACTTGCCGCGAGTTGCTGTCGGCTTGCTCGCCCGGGTTTTCCTCCGCCGCGGCGGAATCGGACATGGTTTCCACGAAGCGAACGGCGAGCAGCAGCCGCGACGGGTCCTTCACCTTCGACATCGCGTTCAGCATGCGGTTTTCGATACGGCTGGTTGTCACCGGCGGTCCGGTGTCGGCGAGCCCCTCTTCGCCCAGCAGCCAGCCGACCTTCACCTTCAGCAGGTCGGCGAGATCCAGCAGGGCGACGCCGGACAGCACGTTGCTGCCGCGCTCATACTTGTTGATCTGCTGGTAGGAGACGCCGATGCGGTTGGCGGCTTCCTGCTGCGAAATGCCGAGCCGCAGGCGCGCGGCACGCAGGCGCTGCCCGATGGATACGTTCCGGGTGTCGTGCGAGCGGGTCACCCTCATGCCGGCCTCGTAGGCAGCCAATTTCGGGTGAACGCCGAGCCGGGTCGTTGGTTGCAAGAAAGGAAGCCGTTCTTTTTTGAAAAAAAGAACCAAAAAACTTTTACCCTTTGACGCGGATGCCAGAGAGCAAAAGTTTTTTGGTTCTTTTTTTCAAAAAAGAACGGCTTCCTTCCTTCCTTCCTTCCCTACGCGGCGTCCGACCTTCGCTCCATCCGCTTGCGCTCATGCGGATCCAGGTACCGCTTGCGCAGCCGGATCGCGCCGGGTGTCACCTCCACCAGCTCGTTATCCTCGATGTAGGCGATGGCCTGTTCGAGGCTCATGCGGCGGGGCGGAATGAGCAACATGGCGTCATCCTTGCCGGCGGCGCGGATGTTGGTGAGTTTCTTCTCCTTGATCGGATTCACATCCAGATCGGAATCGCGGCTGTGCTCGCCGAGGATCATGCCGACATAGACGGCCTCGCCGGGCTCGACGAACAGCACGCCGCGTTCCTGGAGATAGAACAGGGCGTAATGGATGGCGGTGCCGTTTTCGGAGCTGATGAGCGAGCCGGCGCGGCGGCCTTCGATGGTGCCGGCCCAGGTTTCGTAGCCGGCGAACAGGCGGTTCATGATGCCGGTGCCGCGCGTGTCGGTGAGGAATTCGCCGTGATAGCCGATCAGGCCGCGCGACGGGATGTGAAACGTCAGCCGCACCTTGCCGCCGCCGGACGGACGCATGTCCTGCATCACACCTTTGCGGCGCGAGAGTTTTTCGACGACAACGCCGGCGTAGGGCTCGTCCACATCGACCAGCGCGTCCTCGAACGGTTCCTCGCGCTCGCGAGTTTCGGGGTTTTCGCGCGTCAGCACGCGGGGGCGGCCGATGGTGAGTTCGAAGCCCTCGCGGCGCATCGTTTCGATCAGCACGCCGAGTTGCAGTTCGCCGCGGCCGGCTACTTCGAAAGCCTCGGTTTCCTGGCTTTCGGTGATTTTAATGGCGACG
>CAJCIS010000186.1 GCA_903970435.1 Acidobacteriota bacterium
CGCCAGCCACCCCGGCAATCACGGCGGGCAACGGGAGATCCGGCCGCAAGCGTCCCGATGGCCGCCAAGATGCTCCCGGGAGGACGGCGAGCGGTCCCCCGGCGACAAGACTGCTGACCAGCACCGGGTTTATCGACTGCACCTTCGCCAAGGCCAGCGTTATCGGCCTACCTGTCGCTCGGGAGGGTGCTTCACCGCCGCGCAGCAGTCAGGCCGCCGGCAGGGTCGCGCCGGTCCGATTTCGTTCTGCCAAACCAGCAATTTTCATTGTTCTGTCATATTCTCGGTGCGCGCGCCGTATCGGATGATGCTATGGCGGAAGCGCGAGCGGCAGGCTTGAACCTCATAGGGATGGGGGAGGACGCAGCGCGCGAGCATTTCAGATGACGAGCGTGTACGAGCGCACGGGAAATCTTCACTCGACAGGCTTTTGGGCCAGCGGCTAAACGCCCTTGCCGCAACGACGTTGGATTTGATCAAACAATGATGTGCCGGACCCGATCACAGTGGCTGCACCACACGGCATTGGCTGGATTTATGGTGGCTGGCGCGGTGATTCTGAGCGCGTCTGCGGCGCATGCCGATGCAGACGACAAGATCACCAAGCTTATTCAACTCCTGATCGAAAAGAAGATCCTCAATCCGCGCCAGGCGCGCGATTTGCTGCAGGAAACCAACGCGCCGGCCAAACCGAAGCGCGCGCCTGTCGCTATTGCACCAGGCGAGGCGGCGGCGCCGGCGGCAAAGCCGGGCGAAATCCGCGTCACTTACGTTCCCGATTTCATTCGCAAGCAGATCGCCGACCAGGTGCGCGCCCAGGTGATGACGCAAGCGCAGACCGAGGGCTGGGCCGCACCGGATGCGTTGCCGGAATGGACGAAGCGGTTCAAGCTCTATGGCGACGTGCGCGCGCGCTACGAGCGCGACAGTTTCGCCGGCGGCAATTACAACAAGTTCGTCAATTTCGCCAACATCAATAATGGCAGCGCATTCGATGCCGAAAATTATGGCGCCGGCAGCGATTCGCAATCTCCGCCGCCGTTTCTCAACACCACCGAGGATCGTGACCGCCCGCGCGTGCGCGCCCGGCTCGGTGTGCTGGCAGACATCGATGACGGATGGACCGCGGAACTCCGCCTGACCACGGGTGCGGACAACGGGCCGGTGTCGCCGAACCAGACCATGGGATCGCCCGGCGATTTTTCCAAATACAACGCCTATATCGACCGCGCGAACATTGCCTACGCGCCGTTCGACGGCATCAATCTCTACGCCGGGCGTGAGGCCAATCCGTTCTTCACGACAGATCTGATCTTCTACAACGAACTGAATTTCGACGGCATTGCCGCCACCGTTGATGAGCCCGTCACCAGCGGGCTCCATGCCTTCGTCAACGGCGGCGTATTCCCCGTGCTGAACTCGGCCTTCGATTTTTCCACCAATTCGGATCAGAAGTTCGGCAGCGCCAACGCCTATCTTCTGGCGATACAAGGCGGCGCCGAATGGCAGGTGAGGCGCGATGTCGTCGCCGAGTTCGGCGTCGGCTTCTTCGACTTCAACGGCGTGCAGGGCGCCGTATCGCAGCCATGCGCGGTGCAATTAGGCAATATCTACGCCTGCAGCACGGACGATACGCGCTTTCCGTTCCAGCAGTTCGGCAACACGGTCTATGCCATACGCAACATCGTGCCGGCGCCGGTTACCCCGACGAGCAGCGGCAATCCGCCAAACCCGCAATATTACGGCCTGGCCTCGCGTTTTGCCGTGCTGGAGGTCCATCCGCGCGTCGAAATCGACAGCTACATGCCGTTCCAGATTGCGATCAGCGGCGAATATCTGAAGAACCTGGCCTTCGACCGCGAAGCGATTCTCAACCACGGCCCGCCGAACGGGCCGATCGGGCCGCAGAACAACTTCGGCAGCAACGGCTACTACCAGGGCGGTGATACGGCCTACATGATACGCGGCGAATTCGGCCACCTGAAGATCGAGAAACGGTGGGACTGGAACGTGATGCTCGCCTACAAATATCTGGAAACGGATTCGACTCTGGATTCGATCAACGATTCCGACTTCCACCTGGGCGGCACGAACGCGAAGGGCTACATCCTCACGGGCAGCCTGGGCGTAGCCAAAAAGACCTTCGTATCGCTGCGCTGGTTCAGCTCGGAAGTCATTTCCGGCCCCAAGGACAGCAACAACGTCTTCCAGCTAGACCTGCAATCAAGTTTCTGATCACGTGAGAAGCAAGCGGTTCTTTTTTGAAAAAACTTTTGCGGGTCTGGGCTGAGCCTATGCGGGAAAGGCCGAAGCCAAATCGATCAAAAGTTTTTTGCTTCTTTTTTTCAAAAAAGAAGTCCTTGCTATGACCCCGCCGCCGGCGGCGCAAAAAGCTGCGGAGTGATCGCAGGGTCGAGCCTGAGATCGCTGAGCGTCATCGTCAGGGTCCGGTGATAGGCATCGACAACGCTCACCGAGTCCAGGGCAAAGGGCTGGGTGCGGAACAGCAGGCGCAGCGCGCCCTGATCCGGGGCCGCGGTTTTCGCCAGGCTGATTTGCTCCAAACCGTCGCCGCGCTGCAGGCCGGTCACGGTCACCGCGCCGGAGAAGGCGATCTGCGGCGTCAGCAGCATGCCGAGCGGCGTGCGTGACAGCGCCACGCTCGTGGTGGAATGGGTGGCGCGGTCATAGACGATCAGGTGGCCGCGGTTCGCCACCATGACCCGCGCGTTGGCGCCCTGGTAGTCGATGCGCAAGTGCCCCGGCCGGTCGAGCCACAGCGTGCCCGCACCGGGGCCGAAATCGCCGCTCTGGACGAAGTGCGCTTCCAGGCGCGGCATGCGGTTGAGCGCGTCCTGGATACGCGCGATTTCCGGCGCGTCGGCGTCGCTGATGTCGGGCTTGGCCGTCATCCCGGCGCACCCCGACAGCAGGCCTGCCAGGAGAGTCGTTGCCAGCCAAGGCCTTCTCCCCTGAAGGACTGGCAAGGGCCCCGAAAGGCGGATGCCGGAACGATCCAAATTTATGTGCCGCTGTTCGTCAAGAAAGCAGGCCTTGCCGGTTTTCCGCATCGGTCAAAGCCGCTGGTAAATCCCGACGGTTCGCGTCACCGCCACAAGATTCTGCTTGAGCGTCTTGAGCAGCATGCCGCGTCCCGGCGGGCTGGGAAATTGCGGCATGACGTCGAACGCGAACAGTTGGAACGCGTACCGGTGCGGTCCATGCCCGGGGATGGGGCCGGGCGCCAGCCAGCCGGCGCGTGCCACCGAGTTCCGCCCGGCCTTGAAGCCCAGAGGAGACTGGCGGGTCTGGCGCATGGCGACGCCGCCTTCTGGAATGCCGGAGAGAGTCGGCGGCATGGAGTGCAGCAAGGCGTGCACCAGCGGCCGGGGAAACGGCGCGTCCGCATCCTCCACGATCAGCGCCAGCGAGCGCGTACTGTCAGGCACGCCGTGCCAGTCGAGCGGCGGGAACAGGCTTTCGCCATCCTGCGTGTAGCGATCGGGGATCGTGCCGCCGTCGCCGAAGGCGGGGCTGCTGATGACCATGCCGTTTGCGGCGACCTCGGAGCGGCTGCTGGCCAGCGCGCCCAGCCCAGGCCGCACCTGGCGGAGCATCTGACCGACTTTCCTGGCCCACTCGTTCGCCATGCCCTGCTCTCCGTCCGCGGCCGGTCCATGTCGCGACTGCGCGTGTTTCCACCCGTCCAGGCCTGCGCGCAAGCCTGTCCTGACGCTCATGGGCATGGTTGCAACAGCGGTTGACGCGTCTAGGCCGCTCAGCCCATCCGGCGATGCCGAGGCCAGAGGGACAGAAGGTTCTTGCTGCGTTTTTGCAAAAAAGCCGGCTCTTCTAAGCGGGTCAGCCGACCCCTTCAGCCTCCAGCGGCGCCAGGGAACCCGCCAGGAAAGGGATTTCCGCGGCCGTCACCAGACGCTCGAACGCCGGCCTGGCGAAGTGGAACCCTTGCACGAAGCGAATGCCGGCGTCCTGTACCACCGCCAGTTCCCGCGCCGTCTCGACGCCCTCAGCCACCAGCCGGGTGCCCAGGCTCCTGCACAGGGCGGCGATACCCGCAATGATCGTCCGCTTGACGGGGTCGGCATCGCAGTTTTCGATCAGCGCCCGGTCGAGCTTGACGATGTCCGGCTGCAAAGCCGCCAGCCGGGATAGGCCGGAATAGCCGGTGCCGAAATCGTCCAGTGCCACGAGAAACCCCTGCCTGCGGTATTCCGCCATGATGTGCTTCAGGTGCGGCATGTCCGCGAAATCCTCGCCTTCGACGATCTCGAAGGTCAGGCGGCTCTTGTCCAGCCCGCATCGTGCCGCGGCTTCCAGCGTCTCGCGTATGCAGGCACGTGGCTCATAGACCGCATTGGGAATGAAGTTGATGTTCAGGCGCGTATCCAGGCCCATTCTGGTCGCCAGCTCGATGGCTTTCACCCGGCACGCCTGATCAAAGCTGTACCGGTTTTCGCTGTTTACCTTGGCCAGGACCGCTTGGGCGGGATCACGATTGAGGCCGCGCACCAGCGCCTCATGCGAGTCGATGCGCCTGAGCGACAGGTCGACAACGGGCTGAAACGCCATGGTGAACTCAGGCGGCGGCAGCGCATCCTGGCACGCCCGGCAGCCTCGCATCTTGAAAACAGTCTGCATCCGCAAGCCCTTCCCAAGACCTTAGTATGAACGTCCTGGTTGCAGAAAAAAGCCCAAAATCAACTGGCAGTTTTCACAAACTCGGCAAGTCGCTGAAATTCCGCTGCGCTCAGCGTCTCGGCACGCCGTTCAGCCTGGATACCGGCGCGTTCGAGTAAAGCCTCGCCGCCCAGGGCCCGCAATGAACCGCGCAACATCTTGCGCCTCTGCCCGAATGCTGCCGCCGTCACCCGCTCCATGGCCGCGAACAGGGCGGCATCCGGCTGCTCCTGCCGCGGCACCAAACCCACCACGGCCGACATCACCTTGGGCGGCGGCGTAAAGGCGCCCGGGGGAATGCGCATGAGCAGCGACGTCACGCAGGTCCACTGCACAAGAACCGACAGGCGCCCGTAATGGGTGCTGTCGACGGGTGCTGCTATCCGCTCCGCCACCTCAAGCTGAAACATCAGCGTCAGACGTTCCCAGGCGGCGGCCTGCCTGAGCCAGCCGACGAGCAAGGGGGTCGCCACGTTATAGGGAAGATTGGCGACAATCTGCCTCGGCTTTGGCACCAGCGCCGTCAGGTCGAGCGACAGCGCATCAGCCTCCACCACACGCAAGCGATCCGGACTTTGCAACGCCAGCGCCCGGCAGGCCCCCGCCGCACGCGGGTCCAGTTCGATGGCGACGATTTCCGACACCGGCGTTTCGAGCAGCGCACGGGTGAGCCCGCCTGGGCCGGGCCCTACCTCCACGACATGCCGTCCCGCCAAATCCCCCGCCTGCCTGGCAATCTTCGCCGTGAGGTTTTCGTCGAGCAGGAAGTGCTGCCCTAGCTTCCTTCTCGCATCCAGACCGTGCTGGGCGATTACCTCGCGGAGGGGTGGGAGGAAAGTCAAAAGAAAGCACTTCTTTTTTGAAAAAAAGAAGCAAAAAACTTTTGATTATTATAGCTGCGGCCTCTCCGGTTAGCCTCAGCCCCAAGTTTTTTGGTTCTTTTTTTCAAAAAAGAACCGCTTCCTACAAAATAAACCGGCTCAGATCGCCCTTGGCCGCCAAAGGCGCAACCTTATCGCGCACCAGCGCCGCATCGACGCGTATCGTCTCGCCGTTCCGGTCACTGGCGCTGAAACTGATTTCCTCCAGCAGCTTTTCCAGCACCGTCGCCAGGCGCCTGGCGCCGATGTTCTCCACGCGATCGTTGATGTCCGCGGCAAGATCGGCCAGCGCGTCGATCGAATCGTCGGCGAACTCCAGCACCACGCCCTCCGTCAGCATCAGCGCCGAATATTGCTTCAGCAGCGAATGCTCCGGCTCGGTCAATATCCGGCGCATGTCCTCACGCGAGAGCGGCGCCAGCTCCACCCGTATCGGCAAGCGGCCTTGCAGCTCAGGCAGCAAATCCGACGGTTTGGCCAGATGGAACGCGCCGGAGGCGATGAACAGGATGAAATCCGTCTTCACCGGCCCGTATTTCGTCGAGACCGTGGTGCCTTCGATCAGCGGCAGCAGATCGCGCTGCACGCCCTCGCGCGACACGTCGCCGCCGCGTATGCCGCCTTCGCCGGTGCGCGCGCAAACCTTGTCGATTTCATCAAGAAACACGATGCCGCTCTCTTCGGCGTGCTGGATGGCATCGCGAGTCAGGCGCTCATTATCCATCATGCGGTCCGCCTCCTCCCGCTCCAGCAGCGGACGCGCCTCGGACAATTTCAGGCGCTTCTGCTGCGTGCGGCCGCCCATCATGCCGCGCATCATTTCGCCCAGGTTGATCATCTGCCCCTGCGGCATGCCGGGCAGATCGATCTGGCTGATGCCGGAAGCACCCGTATCCGCCAGGCTCACTTCCACATCCTTGTCCTCGAGCTCACCCGCACGCAGCATCTTGCGGAACTTGCCCTTGGTGTCGGCCGTCGCCGTGCCGCCCACCAGCGCATCGACCAGCCGGTCCTCCGCCGCTGCCTCGGCGCGCGCCTGCACCTCGCGCCGGCCGCTCTCGCGCAGCATGTTGAGGCTGACTTCCACCAGGTCGCGCACGATGCTGTCCACATCCCTGCCGACGTAGCCGACCTCGGTGAATTTGGTGGCCTCGACCTTCAGGAACGGCGCCTGGGCGAGTTTCGCCAGGCGCCTGGCAATCTCCGTCTTGCCGCAGCCGGTTGGGCCGATCATGAGGATGTTCTTCGGCATGACCTCCTCGCGCAGGGCGGGGCTCAGTTGGCTGCGACGCCAGCGGTTGCGCATGGCGATGGCGACGGCGCGCTTCGCATCCGCCTGGCCGACGATGAAGCGGTCGAGTTCGCCGACGATTTCACGCGGCGAGTAGGTCAGCACCTCCATCACAGCGTCTCCACGATGAGGGCGTGGTTGGTATAGACGCAGATGTCCGCCGCTATCGTCATGGCGCGCCGGGCGATCGACTCCGCGGTCATGCCATCGACGCCGATCAGCGCCCGCGCGGCGGCAAGCGCGTAATTGCCGCCGGAGCCAATGGCGATGATGCCATCCTCCGGCTCGAGCACATCCCCGTTGCCGGTCAGGGTAAAGCTGTGTGTGCGGTCGGCCACCGCCATCATGGCTTCCAGCCGGCGCAGATAGCGGTCGGTGCGCCAATCCTTGGCCAACTCCACGCAGGCGCGCTCGAGCTGGTTGGGGAAGCGCTCGAGCTTGGCCTCCAGCCGTTCGAGCAGGGTGAACGCGTCAGCCGTGGCGCCGGCGAAGCCGGTGATCACCCGGCCATCACCGATGCGCCTGACTTTGCGGGCGTTTCCCTTGACCACGGTCTGGCCCATGGTGACCTGGCCATCGCCTGCCATAGCCACGTCGCTGCCGTATCTGACGCAAACTATCGTGGTGCCGTGCCAGCCGACCGGATCGGCCTGGGTATCGTGGAGCGGGTGCATGACGGCGTCAGATTGGGTTGGCGGCGCGCGTGTGCAAGAAAGCCTTCTTTTTTGAAAAAAAGAAGCAAAAAACTTTTGGATAGTTGGCTGCGGCCCTTCCGGATAGAGCGAGGCCAATGTGCAAAAGCTTTTTGGTTCTTTTTTTCAAAAAAGAACCGCTTGCCTTAATACTCAGGCAGCGCGGCTCTGCAGGCGTAACAGCTCGGTCACCGCAGGCGCCGGAATGGGCTCCGAGTAATAGTAGCCCTGGGCCGTGCGGCACCCGATGGCCAGAAGCTGGCTTGCGGTCTCCGCCGTCTCGATACCTTCGGCGGCCACCTCCACCCCGAGGCTTTGGCCGAGTGCCACCATGGCATGGACACACGCAGCCGACCGCTGATCACGGTCCATGTCGATCACGAACCGCCGGTCGATCTTGATCTTGTCGAACGGCAGGGTGCGCAGATGGAAGATGCTTGAACTGCCGACGCCGAAATTGTCCAGGGTAACGCGCGTGCCCTGGGCCTGCAGCGCGCTCATCACTTCGCGCGCGACATCCAGATCCTGCACCAGCGCGCTTTCCGTCACTTCCAGCTCGATGCGGCTCGGGTCGATCGCATCGGCCCCGATGGAGGCCGGGCTTTGCACCAGGGCGATCAGGTCGCGCAACTGGCCAGGCGAGGCGTTGAAGGCAAAGGTCAGGTGGTCCGGCCAGTGGCGCGAGTCACGCGAGAGCTGACGGAACAGGCTCTGGCTGATGGCGCCTGCCAGGCCCAGCTCCTCGGCCAGAGGAATGAACACGTCTGGCGTGAGCAGGCCGCGTTCCGGGTGCCGCCAGCGCACCAGGATTTCCATGCCGACCACGGCCGTGCTGGCCAGGTTGACCACCGGCTGGTACCAAGGCTCCAGATGCTCGCGCCTGATCGCCTCGCGCAAATCCCGCGCGAGCGCGAACTTGGCGCGCTCCGCCGCTTCGCTGGCCGGGTCAAACCAGCCCCAGCTTTCGCCTGCCAGCCGAACCCGGTCGAGCGAGGAGGTCGCTGCCCTGATCAGCGACTCGGCGCCGGTGGCATGGTCCGGCGACCGCGCCAGGCCGATATTCACCCGCACGCTATGGCTCTGCCCACCCGCCATCAGCGGTTCTTCGAGCGCCCGCATCACCTTCAGCGCCGCGGCTTCCGCAACCTCGCGCCGGACCCCGGCTTCCAGAACCCAGCCGAACTCATCGGCGCCGACTCGCGCCAGCCGGCTCTTGTCCGGCGATAGGCTGCGCAGCCGGTCGGCGAAGGCCCGCAACAGCTCGTCGCCCACGCGCAGCCCATGCGTGCCGTTGAGCTGCTTGAAATTCTCGATGTCGATGAGCAGCACGGAGACCGGCGCACCGGTGCCGAGGAGCTTGGACACGCTTTCCGCAAAACCCTGCAGGTTGGTCAGGCCGGTCAGCGCATCCGCCCTGGCGAGCCGGAACGCCTCGGTCTGGGCACGGGCCATGGCCTTTCCATGCTGGCGCAACCGCGCGCCCTGCCAGACGAGAAGCAGCACGGCCGCAGCGGCTATCGCGCTGATCGCCATCATCTGGTTCGAAAGGCCAAAATCCACCATGCAAATCCCCTACGCATGCCCCGCATCTACCGGCTCGCGCAGGATGATGTAAACCGATTAATATTGCAACCCAGTAAAGGTTATGTGTGCTGGATTGTATGCGTAAGGTTGAACCTGTCTCCCGAATACCACCATAGGCTGGCTCGACAGGGCGGCCTGGCCAAACGCAGGATGGGCCGTGTCCAACCGGGTCGTCATCATCGTCTGGGTCGCCGGGCTGCTGCTCGCGCTGGCTGCCTATGCGGCCGGGCCAGACCATTTCGTCGCAGCGGTCTTCGGGTCCATCGAGTCGCTGGCCGCGACGCTGCGGCAGATGGTGAGCGACATGGGCACGCGTGCCTACGACGTGCTGCGGGCCCTGGCGCTGGGTTTGTTCGCCATCTTTTTCGTGCTGTCGCTGGTTGCCGTGCAGCGCGGCCTGCGTGGCCGCGGGACACTGGTGATCGTTACGCTGCTGTTTCTCGTCCTCGTCTGGCGGCAGGGCGCGGAAGCGACAGGGCACTGGCTGCTGGCCTTCCTGCTCGCCGCCACCGCGGCCTCGAACGTGACGCGCCGGCTCATGTATGCGCCGCCGGTATTGCCCGGGTGGCCGCCTTAGAGCGGCTGGCTCCTACCGCCTCGACTCGAAGAACCCCCTCAGGAGCGCCGCGCACTCGGCCTCGCGCACACCCCCCACCACCTCGGGCACCAGCAGGCTGCCAGGCCGTTCATAGATGCGTGCATTATGCTCCACGCCGCCGCCTTTCGGGTCATAGGCGCCGAACACCAGGCGGCGTATCCGGAACAGTCCGGCGGCAGCCGCGCACATCGGGCAGGGCTCCAGTGTCACCCAAAGATCGCAATGCGTCAGGCGGGTTTGCCCGAGCGACGCGGCGGCGGACCGCAGGACAAGCATTTCGGCATGCGCCCCCGCGTCGTGCATGGCTTCGACCCGGTTGCCGTCGCGCGCCAGGACCATGCCCTGCGGGCCGGTGACCACCGCGCCCACCGGCACCTCGCCACGCCGCAAGGAGGCGCGCGCCTCCTCCAGCGCGAGCGCCATCGGTTCGGCATGCTCGTCGGCATGCTCGTCCGGGGACTGTCCAACCGCGTCCGACGATCCTAGGAGTTTGCCCATGTCCCTTCGCTCCAGACCTGTCGTCGGCCTCACCCTCGATGCGGAGCAGCCAGGCGGCTACTCCCGCTACCCCTGGTACGCCCTGCGCTGCAACTACGCCGACTCCATTGCCGAGGCAGGCGGCCTGCCGCTGGCCCTGCCGCATCACCCCGAACTGGCCGAGTCCTACCTGGACCTCATTGACGCGCTGGTCGTCACCGGCGGCGCCTTCGATGTCGATCCCGCCCTCTATGGCGGCGGCGCCTCCCATGCCTCGGTGACCCTGCGCCCAGGCCGCACCGCCGCCGAGCATGCGCTGCTCCTCGGCGCCCTGGCGCGCGACATGCCAATTTTAGGCGTCTGCGGCGGCGAGCAGCTCCTCGCCGTGGCCCTTGGCGGCACGCTCATCCAGCACATTCCCGACGTGCTGCCTAACGCGCTGGAGCACGAGCAGAAGACTCCCAGGCATGAGCCGGGCCACACCATTGCCATATGCCCAGGCACGCTGCTCGCCCGGATAGTCGGTGCGCCCACGATGGCGGTGAACAGCGCCCATCACCAGGCCGTGCTCACGCCTGGCCCAGGCGTCGTCATCAACGCCACCGCGCCCGACGGCATCATCGAAGGCATCGAGGATCCGTCCCGCCGCTTCTGCCTCGGCGTGCAATGGCACCCCGAATTCACCATCGACCCTGGCGACCGGCGTATCCTCGCCGCCCTCATCGCTGCCGTCCCGCGGTGAGCGAAACCGGCCCCGCCCCACGCGGCGACCGCATTGCCAAATTCCTGGCGCGCGCCGGCGTCGCCAGCCGGCGCGATGCCGAACGCCTGCTCGCCGAGGGACGCGTGGTGTTGAACAACGTGCGCGTCGATCACCCCGCCACCTTCGTCATGCCTGGCGACATCGTGGTGGTGAACGGCACCGTGGTGGACGCGCCGGATCGCCCACGCCTGTGGCGCTATCACAAGCCTGACGGCGTGATGACCACGCACAAGGACCCGCAAGGCCGCCCGACCGTGTTCGACAAGATGCCCCCAGGCATGCCGCGCGTCGTCAGCGTCGGCCGCCTCGATCTCAACAGCGAGGGTTTGCTCCTGCTGACCAACGACGGCGCGCTGGCAAGGCAGCTCGAGCTCCCCGCCAACGGCTGGCTACGCCGCTACCGTGTGCGCGTGCACGGCGAGGTTGAACCGGCGGCGCTCGCCTCCCTGCAACGCGGCCTGACACTCGACGGCGTCCGTTACGCCCCGATCGAGGCCGGGCTGGACAGCAGGAAGGGCACCAACGCCTGGCTGACGGTTTCCTTGCACGAAGGCCGCAACCGCGAAATCCGCCGCGTCATGGCGCACCTCAATTTACAGGTCACCCGCCTGATCCGCGTCGCCTACGGCCCGTTCCAGCTTGGCAATCTGCTGCGCGGCGAGATCTCGGAGGTGCCGCCTAAAGTTTTGCGCGAGCAACTGCCTATACATCGGGGTAGTTAACCTCAGGTGCGCTCTCCATGAAGGGCGCGTAATAAGGTCCCAATCCAATGGCGACCATTTGGGAAGGGCAGCCCGGCAGCGATTATAACGAATTTAGAGAGTTAACATCAGGAGATGAGTTGCGACGGACGGAGGCATTAATTACGAAAGAACTCGACCGCGATTTATCGCGGAGCCCACCCTCCTACGATCCATGACCACCCGGGGACACCGCCCGACCGATTGACCTACTCAAAGGCGCTTCGGCAATGCATTTATGGCAGCGTCTAGCTCTTGTAGCACTGATTTGTTCTATATTCTATATGGGGTCGGTTGCTGTACACGGTTCCAATCGAAGTCAGAGCCAGCAGAAAGTCCCGTTATCTGAAGCCGGCGACAGGACTACCGAGACACTCTGGCGACCCTCCACCTGGGAACCAATAACTTTTTTCACGTGTGTCCTCGTTCTTGTTGGCGCTAGCCAAGCAGCACTATTTTTCTGGCAACTTGGTTTAATCCGGGACAATGCAAGTGATTCTAAGTTGGCTGCTGACGCAGCTAAGCAATCCGCGGACTCACTTATAGCCGGAGGTCGAGCTTTTGTCTTTTGTAAAAGATGCACATTTGGCACGACTTCAAACAATACTATTTGGGTCGGCCCAGAATGGGGAAACAGCGGTAATACCCCGACCGTATCCTTGAGGACCCGCGTAAGTTGCCAAATCTTTGACACAGATATCCCGGACGACTTTGATTTCAGCGCAGCGATTGAGGCGTGTAAAGAATCGCAAGCTTTTTTGGGTCCGAGAATGTCAATTCTCGGCGCTCGATTACCGATAGATGGCATCAGCCACCGCGATCTTGATTTGACGAAGACGAGACAGAAGTTCATTTACCTTTTTGGGCAGGCACGCTACCTTGATATTTTTGATAAACGACATGAGCACCTCACTGAATTCTTTTTCCGCATTGAAGTTTGGGGAGACCCGACAGTCCAGTCTTCCTTTGGAATCGGGTTTGTCCCACAGGCTCGTTACAACCGGGCGTATGACCAGGTGTTGGTCTGATGCACTGTGCGACGGGCTGCCAAATGAGCCATTAAACCACAATTTAGCACTAGCTTCTGAAAGCAGAGCGCGCGGCCATCCAGCCATGGCATCGCTTTTGATCGGTCCTTAGTGTGGTCCAGGGGCAAGGCCCCTGGACCTTCGGCGCTTACTTCACCAGCACATTGCTCTGGTGATAATTGTCGCGCCCGTCGCCGGGCGCGAACTCGGTGTACTCGTTGATCGTCATCAGGCGGCCCGTCCCGTTGATCGTGCCGGTCAGGATCTCGGTCGCGAAACCGAAGTCGAACGACGCGGTGAAGGTGTTGCCGGCCGCGCTGCTGACGTTGGCGCTGTAAACCACGCCCGGAACCGTGCCCCAGTCGCAGAAGCTCGGCGAGCAACTGCCATAGCCGTGCACCTGCAGAACGCCGTTCGCGCTCGTCAGAACTAGCTGGGCCAGGCCGCCGTTGCCGACCTTCGGCTTCCAGGTGCCAAGCAGGGCGGAGTCGGATTGGGCGAGGGCGGGTGCCGCGTTCATCGCCAGGCCGGCGAACAGAAGGGCAGCGGCGGAAGTACGAAGACCGATTGTCATGGTGTGCTCCTGTGTTGATGTTGGTGTGACCGTGTGCGGCCATCCGTTTTCAGGGCGGCATGACCGTGGCCGGGTCGGTGGAGCAGCACCGCTGTTTATGCTAATGAATCGTCAATAAAATTTCTGAAAGCCGGCCCAAATGGGCGTTTTCGTCGAAACGCAGGCGTAGGATTGACCGCGGCGCGCATCGCGCACTACGAGAGGGTTAGGTTTGTGGCAACGAGTGCGGCGCGTCGATTGACCAATCCATGATCGGCCGATGGTTCAGAGGGTCTCGTGCGGAACCACCCGCCGCCCAGCCGGAGGTGACCATGCCAGAGCAGGAGCCCATGGCGCCCCCACACCCGCCGCCAATCGCGCCACCCATCCCGCTCAGGCGCCCCGATGCGCCAAAGCCGAACCCCGCCGTGGTGCCTGGCGGCCCCGCGTTCGCCAGGCAGCAGGCCACCCACGACGCCGACCCGCTCTCCCAGGCGAGCCCCGTCCGCTCGCCCTTCACGCCCACGCAACCAGTACAGTCCGGCGCGGCCCTGATCGGCCGTCGGCCGCAGATCGAGCGCGCCATCGCCGCCGTGGAAACCGAGCGCGCCCACGTCGCCATCTTCGGCGAGCGCGGCCATGGCAAGACTTCGCTCGCCAACATCGTCGCCGGCCTGGCCGAGGATGCGGGCTATGGCGTGGTGCGACACGCCTGCTCGGCGGGCGGCAGCTTCTCCGACCTGATCGCCGCCATCGTGGGCAAGATACCGGCGCGTTACCTGCACCGGGTCGGCGCCGATGCGCAGGAGGAAGCAAAGCCCGACCATCCGCCGGAATGGAACGTTGACACGGCCACCATGGCACTCCAACGCATCCAGTTCGGCCAGGTGCTCATCTTCGTGGACGAGTTCGACCGCCTTGCCGCCCCGAATGCCAGGCGGGACATGGCGGAGCTGCTGAAGAACTGCTCGGATCTGGGGCTGCGTGCCTCGTTCGTGCTGATCGGCGTCGCGGAGTCGCTGGGCGACCTCCTCGCCCTGCACCAGTCCATCCACCGCAACCTGGTGGCCATTCCCATGCCGCTTCTCACGGACGCGGATCTCTCCCTGCTGCTGACGCAGGGCTGCGAGCGGCTCGGCCTGCGCCTGGAGTGGGAGGCCGAAAAGCTGCTGCTCCAACTCTCCCATCAATCGCCGTTCACCGCCCAGCAGCTCGGCCTGCACGCAACCGCCATCACGCAGCGCCGGCATGCCACTGTGGTGACCGCGGCGGACGTGTCGGCCGCGGCCCGCCTCGTCCTGGAAGAGACGCGCCCTGTCTTCGCCGCCCTGCTCGATCCGCTGCCGCTCGATCGCCGCTCGCCCGACGGCACCATCTGGGACGACCTGCTCTACGAAGCCGCGCGCGCCCCCTGCGACGGCTTCGGCTGGTTCATCGCCAAGGATGTGAACCTGCCCAAATGCGAGGACGATCTGCGCACCCTGACCCGGCCGGACTCCGGCCCCCTGCTCCGTGTGCGCCGCGCCGCCGGCCGGACGGAGTTCGGCTTCGCCCGGGCGAATTTGCGCAATTATCTGCTGTTGCGTGGTGCGGAGCGGAATGGCGTGATTTAGGAAGTGAAAGGCAAAAACTTTACGAGTCTGGGCTGAGCCTGCCCGGAAAGGCCGACGCCGACATAACCAAAAGTTTTTTGCTTCTTTTTTTCAAAAAACCAGTGCTTCCTTCCTCCCCCTCCTGGAGCCCGCATGTCGGAAGACCCGTTCGAGGCTGAGGATTTCCCTGAGGACCTCTACCTGGCGGCCTTCGGTGACGTGCGCGAGGCGGTGGAGGCCGGCCTCTTCGTCAACGGCTACGCGCATTACCTGGCATTCGGCCGCGAGGAGATTGCCAGCGGCATAAGGCCCTGGCCGTTCGGTGGCGGGCCGCCTGGTCTGGCGCATTCCATCCTGCCGCCTGCCGATGCGTTTGAGCCCGTGCCGCCGTCACCGGAGCCGATGAGCCTGCCGGCCTTCGAGGGCGCCATACGCTACACCCCGCCGCCTGCGCCCGCCAAGGGCAGGAGCCTCGCCGACCTTTTCTCCGAGTCCTTATATCTTGCCGTCAATCCGGACGTGGCGGCGCTCGTGTCGCAAGGCGTGGTCGCCAACGGACGGACGCACTGGCGTGAGCGCGGCCAGGCGGAGGAGGCGCAGGGACTCCGGCCGAGCATTACGCATGATGCGCTCTATGAAGGCATGCCGGCGCCGGGCACGGACGCGGCGGTCGATGCCAGCAGTTTCGATGCCGAAAGCTACCTGCTTCTCTACCCCGATGTGCGCCAGGCGCTCGGCAGCGACCCCGCGGCCGCCCTGCACCATTGGCTGCACCACGGCCGTTTTGAAGGCCGCGTCGGCGCCGGCGTCGCACCCTACCGCGGCTGGCAGGCGCGCGCTGCCGAGGTTCTCGCCAAACCGTTCGGCATCAATGTCTTCGGCCCTTTCGCCGCGACCAGCGGCCTGGGCACCGCGGCGCGCGGCCTGCTCGCTGCCCTCGAGACGCTTGGCATCCCTGTCGAACTGCACCCGTTCGACGTGAGCCGCGCCCTGCCGCGCATCACGCCCGAGGAACGCGCGCGGCTGCCTCGCTACCGCATCAACCTCATCATGGCCAACGCCGACCAGATGGCGCGCCTGACCTCTCTCTACGCCACCGGATTTTTCGACGATGCCTACAACATCGCCGTCTGGGCCTGGGAACTCGCCGCCTTCCGGCACGATTGGTTCACCGCCTTCGGCCCGGTCGACGAAATCTGGACCAACAGCGACTTCGAAATGGAAAGCATCGGTGCCGTGAGCCCGGTGCCGCTGACCAAAATCCGGCTGCCGATCGAGGCTGTCTGGCACGACCCCGAACAGGGTCGCGACGTGTTCGGCATTCCGCGCGACCGTTTCGTGTTCATGGTCGCCTTCGATGTCGGCAGCACCAGCGCCCGCAAGAATCCCCGCATGGTGGTGCAGGCGTTTCGCGAAGCCTTTGCCGGGCGGGAAAACGTTTTCCTGGTCATCAAATTTCATTCCACCGCCGTGGAACCGGCTATCACCCGCCAGCTCACCCAGGCGCTGCGCGGCGCCGACAATGTGCTGGTGATTTCCGATCTGCTGACCGAAACCGACATGGGCCTGTTGCGCGCGGCCTGCGACTGCTTCGTGTCGGCGCATCGCAGCGAAGGCTTCGGTCTCAACATCGCGGAATTCATGGCGCTGGGAAAACCCGTGATTGCGACGGCCTATTCCGGCAATCTGGAATTTTTCGACGAGACCGTCGGCTATCCTATCGCCCACACGCTGACCGAAGTGAAAGCGCAGGCCGGCCCGTACATGCCGTTCTCCGTCTGGGCCGAGCCCGACCACGATAGCCTGGTGGCGCAGTTCCGCGCGGTTTACGAAAACCAGCAAGAGGCCTGGGCGCGCGGGGCCGCCGGAGCGCGGCGCATTCGCGAGGAGTTGTCGCCGCAACGTATCGGCCACGAAATGCGCCGCCGCATTCATGTCGCGGGCCTGGCCGCCGGCTTGCCGCCTTATCTCGCCTGGATCGGCAAGACCCGCAACATCACGGGTCCGGCGCCGGTCGCCGCACTCACGCAAGCGCAGCGCGAGGCGATCGTCGCACTCGGCATGAATCGGCCGGTGATCAGCCTGATCGTTCCAGTGTACAATGTTGCCGCCGCCTGGCTGGAGGCCTGCATCGCCAGTGTGCGCCGGCAGACCTATCCGTTCTGGGAATTATGCCTGTGCGACGATGCCAGCACCGAGGAAGGCACCCGCGCGGTGCTGGACCGCTATCAGGGCACCGATCCGCGCATCCGCGTCCGAAGGCTCCCCCGCAATCACGGCATCGGCGGCGCCAGCAACATGGCCGCCGAAATGAGCACCGGCGAATTCATCGCCATGCTCGACAATGACGACACGCTGGAACCCGACGCGCTGATCGAAATCGCCCGCGCTTTGTTCGCGCATCCCGATACCGACGTCATCTACACCGACGAAGACAAGATCGATGAAGACGGACAGCTGATAGATACCTATTACAAACCGGATTTCTCGCCTGAACATCTCGAATCCGTCATGTACGTGCTGCACATGCTGGTGGTGCGCAAGAGCCTTTTCTTCAAGCTGGGCGGCTTCCGCCCGGAATTCGACGGCGCGCAGGATTTCGATCTCATGCTGCGCCTGTCACGCGAAACGACGAAGATCCACCACATTCGCCGCGCGCTGTATCATTGGCGCGCCGTGCAAGGCTCCGCCGCCGCGGTGGTGGACGCAAAACCCTATGCTCTGCAGGCCGGCTTCCGCGCGCTGGCCGAACACGCACGCATCCGGCACGGCGATCACGCCTGGGTGGAACAGGGCCTGCTGCCCGGCACTTTCAGGGTGCGGCGCAAAATACTCGGCCAGCCCCGCGCGTCCCTCATCATCCTGACCAACAATGGCTCGCTGGAGTTGCCGGGGCGCGGACGTTTCCACATGGTGGACAACCTGGTGGACAGCATTCTGCGCCACACCGCCTACCGCAACTTTGAAATCATGGTCGTCGACAACAGCAAACTTTCCCCGCCGCAGCTTGCGCGCTTTGCCGAGCTCGGCGTGCGGGTGGAAAATTTTACCGGCGCCGTGGTGCCGTTCAATTACGCCGCCAAAGCGAATTTTGCGCTGCGCATGTGCCGCACCGAACACCTGGTCATGCTGAACGACGACATGGAAGTGTTTCGCGACGACTGGCTCACCAGCCTGCTGGAATTGTCGCAGGAACCCGAAATCGGCGCCGTCGGCGCGCGGTTACTGCACGCCGACGGTTCCATTCAGCATGTCGGCTGTGTCATCGGCATCTGCGGCGGCTCGGCGCACGTGTACCATTCATTTCCCGGCGAATTTGTCGGCTACAACGGCTTTACCCACCTTATTCGCAACTACGCCGCGGTAACCGGCGCGTGCTTCGCGACCCGCAAGAGCGTGCTCGCACAGGTCGGTTCGTTCGACGAAAGCTTTGCCGTCGATTTCAATGACACCGATCTATGCCTGCGCATGATCGAGGCGGGGTATCGTATCGCCTACACCCCGTTTTGCGAGCTTTTTCATTTCGAGGGTGCTTCGGCGCAGCGTGTTCGGCAGAATGCGGATGAGCATCGCCGGTTTGTGGCGCGCTGGGCGCGGTACATGGCGGATGATCCTTACTTCAATCCCAATTTTGCGCGGGATCGGTTTGATTTTGCTGTGGCTTAGAAAGGAAGGAAGTCGTTCTTTTTTGAAAGAAAGAACCAAAGAACCTTTGGCTCGGCAGGAAGTGCCTTCCTGGGCGATGGGTCGGCAATTCTTGCCTGGGTTTGGGCGTGAATTTGCGGATAAATTGATGGCATGCAATGTGCTTCTTTGCTTCCTGCAGTAGATTTTGCAGGAGAAGCACCCATGAATATCGGCGCAATTTCGAGTTCGGCCGGCGCGGCAGCGGCGCAGCGGGGTACGCAATCCACCAGCACGCAGAGTGTTCAGTCCAGCGCCACGGCCAAGCCGCACCACCAGCATCACCACGCCGGCGGCGCCAAGGGAACCGGCGCGCTGACGGCAGGCACATTGACAACCTCGGGTTCGACGCCCGTGCTGGACACGCTCGTGTAGGCTGTTGCGCAGCTTGAAAAAGACAAAAGTTTTTTGTTTCTTTTTTCAAAAAAAGAAATATTTCCTTCCTCGCCCGCTTATGCGAGATTTTGCGCCTTGCGGGCAACAACATCGGCAAGGTCGCCGACGCACCTGAGGCTATCTATTTCGCGCGTGTTCAGCTTGATGTTGAACCGCTCTTCCACCGATACCATGATTTCGATCTGCTTGAAGCTGTCCCACCCAGGAACGTCCTTGGCGCCGAGCGCCGGTTGTAACTGCATGTCGTCGCGCATGAAGACCTCATTGAAGATTTCGGTCAATGCGGCGTAGATCGCCTCCTGATTGGCGGGATGGGTCATTGGATTTCAGCCTTCAATTGTTTCGATGAACGTGGGCAGGGACGAGAAATTGTCCAGGTCGAGGCTTGCGAGGCTGCTTCCGTCGGGGTCGCGTGACACCACGGAAAAGCCGAGCGATTCGTAATGGTCCTTGACCATGAGGTTTTTCGCTGTGGGTATATACTCACCGAGAAGCGTATGAGCGCGCAATGACCTGGCTGCCGCCACAACAAGGTTGAGGGTGGTTGCCTCCACCTGGCGGCCCAGGACCCGGCAGCTCATGAGCCAGGTGTCGATGAGCACCGTGCCGGGTGATTGGGTTCGGCCGATGACGATGGCGATAATACCGTTATCACCGAAGCGGTCCAGCAGGCGCAGCTGGAGTCCGAAGGCGGCCGGGTCGGCGATGAAGCCCATGATTTCCGATTCCGTGTGACGGCGGGTGGTGAGATTGAACTGGTTTGTCTTGTTGATGAGCTGGACGATACGCTGCAGGCCAAGCGCATCGAAATGCTTCCACACCATGCGCATCTGTAGTCCGCGCAGATAGCCTTCCAGGTCGGAGGCGCCCGCGCGGAGTTGCTCGCGCGCGCGATTCTCCTGATACTGTGTGGTCCTCTCACGATCTTCGTCGGTTATGGCCAGGCTCTCGAAATAGCCGGCTTCGGCGAGCAATTGCGGCACGTCGGCGGGGTCGTCGGAGATTTCCGGTACCGCTACCATCGGCAGTTCGGTGCGCACGAAGTCGCGTTCAAATGGATTGTCGTCGAGGAACACTAGCGAATCGAGGCCAATATTCAACGCGGCCGCGATGGCGCGGATGTTCGCGGGCTTGTCGTCCCAGTTGGCACGGAAACACGCAATGTCGCTGAGGCGCAAAACCATGTCGGGGTGGCTTTCGAATGGCGCGCGCGCGTTCGCCTCGTCGTTCTTGCTGCAGACGGCGAGGATGACGCCGCGGCGGGCCAGTTCCTTGGCATATTCCTGGACAGCGACAAAGGCTTCGCCGAGCGGGCTGCCTTGCCCTATGATGATGCCTTCCATGCCGTCGTCGCCGATAACACCGCCCCAGAGTGTGTTGTCGAGGTCGAGAACGAGGCATTTGTAGGAACGGCCTTGGCGCGCCGCAATCAGGCGCGCCACCATGTCGCCGTAGATGGGGCCGCGGGCTGGACTTACCTCCTGCTTGGCGCGGTGCCATAATGCGGTGTCGTGCCAGGCGGTCAGGCCGTCACGGTCTGCGGCCTGGTCGAGCGCCAGAAGGTCCACGCCGTCGGCGTCGGCCATTTCGCGCAGCGATTCGTTCAATCTGGCTATGAAACGGCTGCGCGAGCCGGGAAGGCGATGTTCGTTACTGCCCATTAAGGGCGGGAACGGATCGAGCAAGGCCTGTTGGATGATTTGGCCATTGAAGGTCTGCTTCGCCGCGCGCCAACAGCGCAGGATGAGCGCTTGCGCCTCCTGGAGGGCGGCGGCTGCATCGTCCGCCGACATGGCAGCGTGCGCACCTTGCGCGAGATGGCGGGAATCCAGGGCGAACAGAATACAGTCGGGTTTGAAAGCATGCAGGCTGGAGGCGGGATCCAGCAATTCCTGCACATACTGCCCGAAGCCGCTTTCGTATGTTGTGATCCAGATGTTGCGGCGCAACCCGCCAACCCGAATGGGGGCGTGCAGATGCGCGACGGTGGATGAGGCGAGAATTGCCAGCCTTACGGGGCGGGTGGCGGTCTGGGGTGGGACCGTCGCTTCGTAGCGATGTCGAATCGTCGTGTCGAGCGCGTTGGTGCGAACGAAGTCCAGCCTGTGGTTTGCCAATGCGACGGCATTCGCCCAGATGTCGGCTTTCTGGTGAGATAACTCCCGCAGGTGTGTACGCCAGTTGGGATGCTCGGGCAGCCATCTCATACGAGCGGGCCTTGGGTGGGGAGGGCAAGGAAGTATTTCTTTTTTGAAAAAAAGAAACAAAAAACTTTTGCTACTGTGCTCCCGCAAACATATCCCATGAGGCGTGTACCCTTAAACGAGAAAAAGTTTTTTGGTTCTTTTTTTCAAAAAAGAACTTCTTGCTATTCCTATTCGCACAGCCACGCGACAAGGCGGTCCCAAAGCACACGCTTGGCCGTGGAGCCCGCGACCATGCCGATGTGCCCGGCGGAGGGCACATGCAGTTCGGCGCCCTCGATGCGTTCGGCGAGCGCGCGGGCGCTTTCCGGAGGGACGATTTTATCGCGGCCGGGCGCCGCGACGAAACATGGCAGGCGAAGGGCGGCCGGCGTGACGGGCAAGCCCAGGATGCGCCAAGTCCCTGCAGCAGGCGCATTGGCGCCATACCAGCTACCCAGAGTCTCACGCGCGACGGCGGCGGGGAGGGGGATACCATCATTCAGCCAATCTTCCATGGCGACAAACATTGTTGCGCGGACGCTATCCTGGTCCTGACGCCCGAAATCGCGATACTTCGCGCCCACGCTGCCGGGGTCGAGCAGGGTGAAAAGCAACTGCAACGTGTCCACCGGCAAGGCGCCTCCCGCCAGGAGCGCCGGCTCCAGGACCGGCAGCAGCGCGGCGAGGTCGCGCGCCTGCCGCGGGTCCGCGGCCCAAAAGTCCCAGGGCGTCGCCAAGAGCGCCAGACGGCTGATGGAGTCGGGCCGCCGCTGCGCGAGAGCGACCGCCATCAGTCCGCCCATGCAGTATCCGGCGAGAGCGACCGGTGCCCCGCCGGTATTGGCCACGACGTGGGACAACGCGCGCTCCAGGCGCCCGGCGATGTAGTCGGACAGTGAAAATGCGCGCTCGGTCTCGCCGGGGTAGCCCCAGTCGAGAAGGAGTGGGCGAACGCCGGAACGCGCGAGGTAGCGCAGCATGGAGTGGTCAGGCAGCAGATCCAGGACATAGGCCCGGTTGACGAGGCTGGGCACCACGAGGAGAGGGGCGCCGTCATCGGGGCCATAATCGAGAAGGCGCGTGGCGCCTTCGGTCCAGATGGCCGGCGGATCCTGCATTTGGCGATGCGAGGGGTGCCGGCGATAGGCCGCGATTCCGGCGATGAGAGCGGCGTCAGGCGCCGGTACTGCCGCCGCCATCTCTGCCAGCGTTGAGGGCAAGCCTTCGCTCAAGCTCCGCAACACGGTTTGCCAGGCGCTGGAGGGCTGCATCGCGATCGTCAAGTGGAGCCACAGGGGCCGTGGGCCCCGCCGCCGGAGCGGCCCGGGCGCGTCCCGGCGCATTGTCAAGTCGGTCATCGAGGCGCGGCCGGGTCATGCGTTCGGCGGCGCTGGACCAGTTCGCCACGAGGCGGACCCAGGCATCCTGCAGTTCGCGGTCCGACGCCATCGCCGACAGCTCGCTTTGCCAGATGGTGATCCAGTCTCGGGCAATTGCCTGAAGTTCGAGGGGGGGCGCACCGCGCTGCCCATCCGCCATCTGTCATGTCCTCACCCCCGCCGGGCCCGCACCATACGCACGGCGGCGCTGCGACCCAAGATGGGCATACCGGTGTTCGGTGTTGCCTCCCGCCCGGGGTGCCGGCCGATGGCAGTTCCAGATTGAGCCACGATCAGGGTGCTCATGTATTTGGTGCGGCGCCGCACGCGTGGTAGCAATCGTTGATACGGCGTAGTGCCGGGGGAACCGATGACTGAACCACTTGGGGCCAATCACGCTGAGCCCGTTCCGGCCGAGACGCCGGTGGTCGTGAAGAAATACGCCAATCGCCGGCTCTATAATACGGAGAGCTCCAGCTACATTACATTGGACAACCTGGCCGACATGGTTCGGGCAGGGCGGGACTTCGTTGTTTATGACGCGCGGTCGGGCGAGGATATTACCCGCGGCGTGCTGACGCAGATCATTGTCGAGGAAGAGAACAAGGGCCGGGCCGTGCTGCCGACCGCCTTCCTGCGCCAGCTCATCGGCTTCTATGGGGACAGCCTGGGCGGCATGGTGCCCAGGTATGTGGAACAAACGATGAGCGCTATTGCGCGGCAGCAGGCGCAGGTGCGCGAGGCGATGCAGCAGACCATGGGGAATCTGTTGCCTCCCGGCCTGGAGGAAATGAGGCGGCAGAATGTCGCCATGATGGAGCGCGCAATGAGCTTGTTTTCGCCGTTCTACCGGCCCGGCGAAGGCGAGACACAGAGTGGCGATGCCGGGGAGGAGCTGCGCGCGCTGCGACAAGAGGTTGCCGAACTTCGCTCGCAGCTGGCATCGAAGCAGACAGGCACCGGCCACTAGCGCGCGGTTCAGGTTGCGTGATGTGTGAGTGCCGGTCGCGATGTAGCTCGGTGTTTTGAGCAGCATCTTATCTCTGTGCTGCCGCACCTTGCGGTGACGTTGGTGTAAAGGGCGTTGGGAAGATTTTGCCAAGCCGGGCGGCTTGGCATGTTGCCTGGAGCGCCGGCGCGGCTCGGGACCCTGTGATGGTGCCTCGTTTCAAGGCGGAGGCGCCCGGCATCGACGGTGCCGCGGATATCGCCATTTAAGCGAGGAACACCCCGCATTGTTTCATCGCTGACGGGAACGGACGGCTGGCTGAGGCGTTACCGCCACGCTTTGGCCGGATCCTTGGACCTCTCGACGACCGACCATGTGAACGTTGACGCCTTACCTCGGTCTGCTTCGGCGTCCCTGGCCGATTTGATGAGATGACGTGTTTGCCTGCCTGAAATTGCTTGGGGAGACGCTGGTGTCATACGGAACTTACACGTGGTCGAAAGACGGCGCTGACGATCGCGCGGGGGCGAATGGGTCTCTTGAGCGGCAAGCGCGGCCAAGCCCTCGGGCAAATGATGCCGACCGGCACGTGGGAAGCAGAATTCGCGAACGGCGAATCATGCTCGGCCTTTCACAACAACAACTCGCACAGATGATCGGGGTTACCTATCAGCAAGCGCATAAGTACGAGCGTGGTCTGAACCGCATTTCGGCGGGACGCCTGTACGAAATTGCGCAGGTGCTGAGTGTTCCGATATCCTGGTTCTTCGAGGGGATGCACGCCGTCGGCGGGCCCGCCGAGATGACGCAGCGGCAGCGTATGTGCCTGGAACTGGCGCGAAACTTCGCGATGATTGATAACGAAAAGCATCAGGAAGCGTTGAGTCAGATGGCGCGCGCGCTGGCGCAGGCAGAGGGCGCCGTTTGAACCCTACGTTCGACTTGTCTCCGATTGGCGTAGCCGCGGTAAAGTCTAGGAACGTTGGCATGTGGGCCGCCGGGTGCCGACTTTCGCCGCAACGGGCGCCGCGCAGCTCAAACTACGTGCCGTGTCGGGCAAATTCGATCAGTCTGATGATCCCTTAAAACAATCCGGTTCCGCGTGTCGCGATCACCCGACCTTATGATTTCGCGCACCGCGCCGCGAAGGTACTGCGATCGTCATTCTCGCCGCCTGAACGTGTTGGGGCCGATGACCGGCGACTTTCCAGATGGTGGGCACCCGGTGGGATTGCCCGTGCCCAATCATGGGCATGAACAAGTCCGTCGTCATAGAAGTCACAAGAGGCGGCTGCGAAGGTCATGATGACTGCTCCATAAAGCATCGTTCATAGCAATATGGCGAAATCGTCCCCGAATGACAGTATCTGAAGCTCATAGGAATCCTGAATACTGTAAATAGAATTACTTCGTGACCTGTGAAAGTGAAAAGCTTGTAAATTCTGCGGCCTTTGTGGCGGCGGAAAGGCGTTATCGGCGGCCCTTTGGTGCCTTCATTCCCTTGCGCGGGCGAGCTTACGCGCCGTTCGAAGGAGAAAAGAGCGATCTTCGGGATCGCAACCCCGGTAGAGGCGCAACAGCGCGAGTTCGTCACCGGTCACATCGCCGTGGGCGCGGCTGCCCTGCAACAGATGTTCAACCGTGGTGGCGAGTGCTTCCGCAATGCGCGTTATGTTGCCACGGAGCTGTCCCGCCCGGTCGGTTTCCCACTGAGCAACCGCACTTCGGCTAACGTCGCACGCGTCAGCCAAATCTTCCTGCGTCATGCCCTGATCGCGGCGCAAGGCTCTGATTCGGGACCCTACGGTATCTGCTGAAGTTTCCATGGACGACAGTATGAGGTATCACGGCTAACAAATCCAGTTATTATTCTTGACGCAATGCCGTTAGTTGAACTAACCTGCCGCGTGATGTGAAGAGGTGATGGCATGCGAACAACGGCAGTTTGGACAGCGGTGATGGACGAAGCGCTGCTGAGCCTTCGGGGCGCGGGTTTGACGTGGGACCAGGTGGCGACGGAATTGGATCTGAGCCGCAACGCGGTTGTGGAACGTGGCAGGCGCGTCGGCGCGCGTGGCCCCCGCCGCCTGATGGGTGAGACCCTGGAGCCACGCGACAGGCTGGCGAGACCGCCGGGACACCCTGCCACCTGGGCGCTGATCACCGATGGAACGGTGCTTGCGGGCGAGCCCTATCCATTCCCGGTTTTCCTGTAAGGAGGAACGTTTCATGAACAATCTGACCGTCGACGACCGCACCTCCTACGCACATACGCGGCATGAGAAATTGGATGCGGGTTTTGTAATTTACCGTTTGGAGGAAGCCGGGGCAACATTACTGGCGTTGCCGAACACGGGACATTCCACGCGCTTGAGGCTGTCCCATCTGGATGTCGTGCAAAATGCGATGGAGGCCTATGGCAGCGAGCGTGCGCGGATCCGTCCGCCGATTCCATCGGCTTCACGGATTTCACGGATGGATCAGGCATTGGGCTGGATCGCGTTCATTCCGGATGAACGCTTTGTACTTCGCCGCATTTTGGGCGCTCGCAGCCTGGTGAGTCCGTTGACGGAACGGCATCTATATTCGTGGCGGCGGCTGGGGTCGGTGTTGGGAGCGGACCACAAAGCCGTGCAGCGCTGGCACGCGCAAGGAGTTGACATGCTGGTGGCCGCGCTCATTGCGTTGCAAAAGGCGGAAGGAGCCCGCGTGCATCTGGGGTTGCGAGACAGCTGAGTTCCGATACGAACGCCTATCGGCCGTCTAACGTAACATTATAGCGGCAGCGTGGCGTGACGTAAGTTCCGACAATACGGTTCTCCTGTATCCTAGCAGAAAAAACGAGCCGGTAAGGCGCATGGTTCATGCCGCGGACTTCGAGAGAGGCGGACACGTCGCCGTTACCCGAGATTTGGCCATCCAGAACGAGGACGCCGTCCTGCGGCGCAAACATGATGGATGAGCCTGCGCGGGTGAGAACGGCCCTATTACCTTTATCGCAACTGCCCGCGGCAGGAAGCAGATTGCCCACGAACTTCGAAGGTAATCCTGCGGCGCAGGCGCCAAGAAGCGCGGCGGCCGACAAGGACGCTAGACCTGAGGCTTGCCGCAGGTAGGATAAAAGACTTCGATGCTGCATTTTTTCCTTGCCCAGCTACCCCAACATCCGGTATATATCTCTTAACGATGGCGGTTTGCGTTTGGCGCTGAGGATGGCGCCCTTTGGACCTAAAAACCATAGCGTCCAACCGCAGCCCACCGACGCCCCGGCGCGTGCCCTATCACCTCGATTTCTCAGCATTATCGTGGTCACGCTGGGAACAACAATGGGTTGGTTGGAAACGATTGGCTTTGTGCGGCCGAGAGCAGTTTCAGTATGGGATGAGGCGCCGGTCGGTCATTGATATGTGGGCGGACGTATCCCCACCTTTGCGCACTGTCGCGATCACAGGGACGTAGGCTCAGGGGTGGGACCCGTTATATGCATTTTTTCCTGGACATCCGCTCCAGATTTAGCTATGCTTGCGCTGACGATGGAGATTTCGCGCGCCTTCAATACGGTGCGGCGAAAGACGCTTTCGAGGCCTGTTCTGCCGCGTAGTATTAGGCGAGGCGCAATCACACTGTTGGGATTTTACGCGGCGGCGCGTTGGCACCGAACGTTCAACAGATGGCGTTTGGTCCGACACGTATCGATTCCGTATTAAAAGCCATGCGACAGGAACTTACTGTCCGATAGATCAACAACGCTATTTACTTGCAAAAGCGGCGGCACCTCATGTGCGTCCCAAGGCATTGCGTGGCGGGTTGAACCGGGACTTCAGCACCATGCGGGATGAGGCGCTTGACGAGCTTTGCAAGCCCGGTGAGTTGCGAGCAGATTCTGCGCCGGAAAATACGGCGCAGCTTGAGCGCGTGGGCGTCCTTCGCACTGAGCCTACGTGATCATGCGCCAGCTCGCCACCACCACCTGATCATTGCGGCGCTGGAAGCGCTGACGCATGGCGACACAAAACAACTCATGTTGCTGCTGCCGCCGGGGTCCGCGAAGAGCACCTACGCGAGCTTGCTGTTCCCTGCCTGGTGGATGGCGCAGAACCCGACCGGGTCAGTGATTAGCGCTAGCCACACCGCGAGCCTGGCCGAAAGCTTTGGACGCGGCGTGCGTATGTTGATAACCGATCATGCCGCACGACTTGATCTTGAACTACGGCCGGATGCGCGTGCTGCGGGAAGGTTTACGACGGCGCATGGGGGCGAATATTTCGCCATCGGGGTTCACGGTGCAGTAACGGGACGCCGCGCCGATCTTGCGCTGATAGACGATCCGGTGCGATCTTTCGTGGATGCGGAAAGTTCCAGCGCGCGCGACAGACTTTGGAATTGGTATAGATCCGAACTCGTAACACGGCTGAAGCCGAATGGACGAGTCGCCCTCATAATGACCAGATGGCATACCGATGACATTGCCGGGCGTCTGTTGCAGCAAGGTGGTTGGACGGTGCTACGCCTGCCTGCCCTCGCGGAGATCCCTGATCCCATGAACCGCGCGGCAGGAGAAGCATTGTGGCCGGAATGGGAGGATCGCGACGCCTTGATCGCTAAGCGGTCAACGCTTGGTGATCGATGCTTTGCCGCGTTATTTCAGCAAGGGCCGTTGGCGGACAGCGGAAGACTGTTCGATTTGTCGAAGATCCCAATATTGGACATCGTTCCGGTTGGCACCTCGGTGAGGGCCTGGGACCTTGCCGGTGTGGGGGGGGCGAGCGGTGATCCAGATTGGACTGCGGGCGTAAGGCTGCTGCGTGGTGAGTTGGGCAATTTCGTTATCGAGGACGTGCGGCGCGTTCGGTTGCCTGCAACCGAGGTTGCGACGCTAATTCGCGATGTTGCGCAACAAGATGGAGAGGCAGTGACGATTGGATTGCCGCGCGATCCGGGCCAGGCTGGAATATATCAAGTAGCCATGCTGACGCGCGTGTTGGCGGGCTTTCGGGTGCGAAGCAGCCCTGAGGAAGATTCGAAGGTTGTTCGCGCCGATCCGGTGGCCTCGCAAGCCTCGGCCGGAAATCTGTACCTGAAACGGGCGCCTTGGAACCAGATTTTCCTGGAGGAACTCGCAGCGTTTCCCCACGGCAAGAAAGACGATCAGGTGGATGCGTTGTCCCGCGCATTTCAAATGCTGACGATGGGGTCGCAAGCAGCACATTACAGGTCGCTACCATTTTTAGATCGATAAGGATACTGCTGTGTTCGCGACTATATGCGACCTCATACCATATGATCGAGATTACCCCGCACGGACACGGCGCCAGGACATACTTAATAGGATTTTAGCGGGAACGTTCTACGACGCTTTGCCGTACCAGTTCCACGAGGAGCGAACCTCGGGTGGCGAGTATATTCCGCTTCGAATGCGGAGGCCGTCGGTTCGCTACGGATTAGCCCGCTTAGTCGTTGAAGACAGCGTCGCGCTATTATTTAGCGATGGACATTTTCCCGCCATTGATTCACCGGACTTGGCGGTGAGAGACGCTTTGTCGGCATTGTCAGAGTCGACGCGCCTTAATTCAGTCATGATGGAAGCGGCACTTCGGGGGAGCGTAGGATCGGTCGCTGTCTTGCTGCGTGTACTGCGTGGACGAATATTTCTAAAAGTGCTTGGCACCGAGTATCTGACGCCTGCGTGGGAACCGGACGCGCCCGACACGCTTGAGCATGTAACAGAACGCTACAAAGTGACGGGCGCCGAATTAGCTGACCAGGGCTACGATATTTGTCCGTCCGACGTTTCGTACTGGTTCATGCGCCGATGGGACAGCGTATGGGAGAAGTGGTACCAGCCCACACCCGTGAGCGCAGGCTGGCCGAGCCTGCCGGATGAACACCGCAGTGTGAGGCATAGCTTAGGCTTTGTTCCGCTCGTTTGGATTCCCAACCTGCCGGGAGGCACAGGCTTCGACGGGGGATGCACCTTCGAAGCGGCAATCGACACTTCTATTGAAATAGACTACCAGTTGAGCCAGGCTGGCCGTGGGCTGAAATACAGTAGCGATCCGACGCTGCTTATTCGGGAGCCTGTTGGATTAGATACAAACATTATCCGTGGCGCAGCAAATGCGCTTGTTGTCAGCGAGAAAGGTGACGCAAAGTTACTCGAAATAGCGGGCACTGCGACGCAAGCTGTCATTGATTACGTTCGGATTCTGCGTGAGCTGGCGCTTGAAAGCGTGCATGGAAATAGGGCGGATGCAAGCCGTCTGGCCGCGCCGGCAAGCGGCCGCTCGCTGGAGCTCATGAACCAGGGGCTGCTCTGGCTGGCGGATAACCTCCGTATAAATTACGGCGAATTTGGAATATTGGCGCTATCGCGGATGATGCTGCGGGCGAGCCGCTTATACGACATTCGCGTGAATGGATGTTTACTTCCGGCAATCGATACGGAAGCATCGCTCAATTTGCGTTGGCCAAACTGGTATCCGCCGGACTCGCTCGATCGCCAGCGCGACGCACAGACCATAACGTCTTTAGTGGAATGCCGACTTCTATCGCGAGAATCCGGCTTGCATATTCTCGGGCCCAGTTATGACATCGTGGACGTAACCAGCGAATTGGGACGCATTAAGAATGAGGTTCCTGAATGACAGAAAAGATTGAGGTGTCAACTGGTGAAGACGACCTGATTTCGCTTCGGGCTAAGAACCTAGAGTTGGAGACCGCATTGCGGGACACGCAGGAGGTCGCCAATCGCCGGCTAATAGACGCAGAACTTAGACATCATGCGCTGAAAAATGGAATGGTCGATCTTGATGGCTTAAAACTTATAGATCCGGTTGACGTTAACGTGGACGAGACCGGTACCGTCAAGGGCGCCGCATCTGTGATTTCTAAATTGCAACGCGAAAAGCCTTGGCTGTTCATGTCAGTAAACTCCAGCAGCCTGGCCAGCGCGCCTCCGAGTACTCCGGCGCGAAGCAAGCTTGCAACTGAAATGAGCTTACAGGAATGGCGCACCGCACGTGCTGAGTTGGTTCGTCGACGGTAATTTCGATCAATAATATGCTACCGCTACAAGTTCGTTGACCTTGGAGGCAGCGCCTCCCTTCACTGGGGTTTAAAAATGGGAATTCAAAATTTTCCTGCCGCGTTGCAACCGATCATTCAGCAGGGCTTCCTGGAACGAGAGTTTCAGCAGGCGCTTCAATCACGCCTCGGATATCGGGCCACCGCAGACCGCGAAGATTTCGCCGTCGGGATTGGTGAGACTCTGACGAAGACTAGGGCCGGCCTTCGGCCTGCGGTAACAACGCCCCTCGCACCTGCAACGAACACCAACCTCGATAACGGCCTCACACCTGGGACTTGGGGTGTGGAACAGTACACACTCACCTTATACAACTACGCATCCACGATGGATCTTAACCTGGTGACCAGTCGCGTAGGCATCGCTAGTCAATTTCTACAAAATGCCTATGTGAATGGCCAGCAGGCAGCACGAAGCCTGGACGATTTGGCGCGGAACGCGCTTTTCAACGCTTACTTTGCGGGCAACACCTGGGTACGGACTACGATCACGAATGCGGGGCCGACGCTCAGCGTCGATGATCTTCGCGGCTTTCAGACGGCGTTTGTAAATGGCGTTCAACAACCTGTCTCGGCCACAAATCCACTTTCGATTACGATCGGCTCAGATGTCTACAGTGTTGTCGGTGCAGCGGTTGATGGAACAAACGTGTCTACTACGCCCGGCGGCATTTCGGGAACGCTGACGCTATCTTCAAACGTATCAGTCGCCGATGGAACTGCTGGCAACACCGTCTTGGCCGCAACCGCGTCACTGGTTCTGCGGCCAAATGGCAGAACCAATACTACATTGTTACAAGCGGGCGACACGCTTGCTCTCTCCAATGTTCTCGACGCGGTCGCTAATTTACGGATTAACGCGGTGCCTGACATCGATGGTGCGTACAATTGCTATCTCGACCCAATAAGCGCTCGCCAGTTATTTGCGGATCAGGATTTTCAACGCCTGTTCATAGGGACAACATCAGCCATTGAGGTTTTTCGCCCAGGCCAAGGCGTTGTAAATGACTTTCTCGGATTGCGTTTTGTATTGACGAATGAATCGTATGTGGAGCCTTCCTTTGCAGTACCAGGAGCAATGGTCAGGCGTCCAATCATTGTCGGCCAGGGCGCGCTAATCGAGGGAGATTTCGCCGGTATGGCTGCGGACGATGTGGCGCCAGATAACTCGATTGTCACCATGGTGGATGGAGTCTGCATGGTGACACGCGAGCCGATTGACAGGCTGCAGCAGATTATTGCGCAGTCCTGGTACTGGATTGGAGGTTTCTGTGCGCCGTCAGATACGACCACAAACAGCACAACCATGGCCACTGCGACAAATGCCAATTTCAAACGTGCTGTCATGATCGAACACATTGGCTAGGTAGCCCAAGTGACCCGATCGAAAGGCATCGTGTGATGGCCTATGTTAAGGAGGGCCCTTGGGCCATCATTCGATCAATCATACGCTGAATGACTAAGTTCGATAGAATTAGCTGGAGTGCACATGTTCACAGACCAGCAGAAGACTGACATCCGACGTCACTGTGGTTATTCGGCGTACGGTGCGGCGCCAGATGGCAATATGGGATGGCGATTCTTCACCGCCTATGGGACACTTGAGTACAGAATGAACAACCTTAGTCCTGCTGAACAGGCTGTTGTACTAAATTATGTAGCAACTCTAAATCAGCTTGAATCAGCCGTTCCAATGTCGACCGAGAATTTGGACAGTGACGGCGCGGCAGGGTGGCAACACAACCGATACGAAGTGGCAGACCGTCTACGGTTGTTGGACGGTTGGCGTAGGCGATTATGCGCCTTCATGGGAATTCCTCCCGGGGAAGGGTTGGGGCTTGCCGGCGTGACCTGGGTGGTATGATGGATGGTTCGGTATTACAGAATCTGATAAGCAAGGGCTGGGGCACTGCAGCGCGCCGCACTGGGGTGCCATATATCGTGTACAGACCGAACGGAAGTGCAAATCCACTTAGCAGTCGTAACCGTGTTATTCGGCTGTATGCAACTCTTGTCCCTTCAGGCGGTACTGCAACGGGAATTAATGGGTATGGGAGCATATTGTGGCGTGGGGTATTTGACTCGTCTTATACCCTACCGGGCGACTACCTGATAGGTCCAGACGCCAGCTTCTTTATAGCGTCTCAATGGACGGGTCAGCCCATTCTCTGTGTCCAAACGCACAATATTGTTACCATTTACCGGTCCCAAACGGCGGTTAGTGGAAGCTACAGTGGTTTCGTTGTTAGCGCTGCGCAAGAGGTGGTCCTAGGCTGGCCAACGCTTCTTGTTGCGTCAACAGCAAGAATTGCGGGCACTCTACCGGAAGCTCATTTCGGGAATTGGATAGCATTTCTGCCGACGTTACCGACTTCGTTACAGGTAGCAGACGTTGTATCCGATGATTTGGGACGGCAATTCATAGTGGCGGCCGCGCAATCGAGCGGTTTGGGTTGGAGGCTGATTTTGCGTCAAGTTGATGGCTAGAGCTGATCGCGGCATCGCGGAGATGCGTAGTTGCCAACTTGCCTTTTTTTGCCAAATAGATGTTTGGAGACGAACTGAATGTCAGGCGACCAGTTGCATGTGGTAACCGCACGTTTCAACCCACTGCGCTGGCAGGTGCCGCATCGCCATTACAGTGATTGGGTAGAACACATCCTCGATAGCGGCGCTAGGCTCACGGTCGTCGAGGTTCAATATGGGAGGAGGCCATTTGCCTGTGCCCTGCCACACGTGAACCATATCGGCCTTCGCGCAGACAGTTGGGCGTGGAGCAAGGAATGTGCGCTGAATGAGGGTGTCAAACGATTGCCCGACGCTGATTATATTGCCTGGGGTGATGCAGACGTATGGCACCGTAAGCCCGATTGGGCAGGAGAGGTTGTTGAGTATTTGCAGCATTATCGCGTAATTCAAACTTGGAGCCGCGCGCTTGATCTGGGGCCGAACGACGAGTTGATTGGCGTCCATCACTCATTTTGTAGCCAATATCTCGAAGGAGCACCACTAGTCGCTGACGGAAAGGGATTTTGGACCTTTGATGGTGGCTATGCGATATACCCGCACAGCGGTTATTTCTGGGCTTGCCAACGTGAATTCCTGGATTGGACCGGCGGCTTGTTCGAACTTGCCGGCATGGGCAGCGGAGATCACCATATGGCCCTGGCATTAGCGGGGCTGGTGGATCGGAGCTATCCTGGCAGCACAAGCGCGTCTTATCGTGCTCATTTGCATCGTTGGCAAAACCGCGCACAGGCCTTTGTTAATGGTCGAATTGCAGCACTACCGGGAATCATTGAGCATCGGTTTCATGGATCAAAACAACGGCGAGCCTATCTTGGCCGTTGGGATCTTTTTGTGCGACATGGATTTGATCCCGATACAGATCTTAAGCGGAATAGCTGGGGTGTCTTAGAGTGGGCCGGCAATAAACCGGAATTAGAACGGGAGTGGGACCTGTATCTGCGTTCTCGTCGTGAAGACGATAATTGTCTGTGAGGCAGAGCGGTGGCAGAACTTGCGGATGTCGAACAAGCTTTGGTAAATGCGATTATTACGGCCGCGTACCCAAACGGCGCAAATGCTCCCAGTGCTTTGGGTGTGCCATTGCGCATTTACCGCGGGCGGCCCACCAACGCGGCACTCATGGGGGACCGTTCCAGTGGGACCGTCGACGTCAGCATTTTTCCACTCGCAGACACTACGCGGAACACGACGCGATGGGGCGTTCAGGCAACTCAGCTTCCGACAAATCCGACACTAACTGTTGGAACGTCGGGAAATTCGGCCACATTTATGGGGGTCGCCTCAAGCGGCGACTTGGCCGGCGTACTGGTCAATGAGCAGGCGTATGTTTATCAGACACAGGCTGGAGACAGCGCCGCGTTAGTTGCGGCAGCGCTGGCGGATGCACTACGAACGGCGATGATCTGCTGGTTAACGCAAGAAACCATTACAGTACCCGGAGCTTATTATCTTATTGGCCGAACAGCTTCGCTAGTTAGTTTATTAGAAGAGTGGGGACGTCAGGAACAAGGGTTTCAAATATCCATATTAGCGCCAACGCCGAACCTACGCGACCTTGTTGCTCAGGTGGTTAGTTGCACATTAATTCAAATTAGCTTCCTATCTCTCGCAGATGGAACTGGCGGAAGGTTGCGGTATCGTTCTACGGCAAACTACGATACCGAACAGGCCTCATCAATTTATCGCCGTGATCTAAACTATGACGTTGAGTATGCCACAACGATCCTGAACAATAATCCAACGATGCTGTTTGGTGATCTCGCCTGGAACGGCACTACGATATACGGCTAATGGAGGCGAGATATGGGTGAAACCTTGGTTGTCGTGAGAGTGTTTGACCGGTGCCAGATTTGGGTCGTCCCTAATGACGCAATGTTGAATCACAAAACACAAACGCGAGAGCGCGCTCAAAGCGTGATGCATGGTGGCATGCGCTCGCGTTTGCTTATGACGCGCCGGGAGGTTTAGAAATGCCAATTTATCAGCAAGGTAGTTTGAACACGACCGCGTTGGTAGTGCCAGATCTATATGTTCAGATCGTTCCCCCGCAGAACCTAGTCTTGAACGGTGTGCCGACCAACCTCATTGGTATTGTCGGGACCGCGAGTTGGGGGCCGGTCAATCAGCCCGTTATTCTCGCCACGATGGCGAATTACGCTAGTTCCTTTGGGCCGGTGGTCGCGCGAAAATATGACATGGGGACTAACGTCGCGACTGCAGTCCAGCAGGGTGCGGCGGCTTTCCGCTGTGTTCGGGTTACCGACGGGACAGATGTCGCAGCATCCTATTCTTTCGAGTTGCTGAATGGTGTCTATGCAACCGAGCTAACTGCACTGTTCACTGGTTCCGGCGGGAATACGATCTCGGTCTCCCTAAGTGCGGGATCGGCAAGCGGAACCTGGCGCTTGACGGTTAGGATGCCGGGCCAATTGCCGGAGTTGTTTGACAACATCCCTGCTCCTACGCCAACTCAATTCTGGCAAAACCTTGTATCTGCTGTGAACAGCGGGCAGGGACCAATGCGGGGCAATTCTCAGTTGATCGTCGCAAGCATTGGTTCGGCGACGACCAGCGCTCCAGTTGCCGTTACGGGCCAGCCGCTATTGGGGGGCACGGACGGCGCGGCAGGGGTAACTGCGGCAACGTTGGTTGGGCAGGATACAATCCCCAGAACTGGTATGTATGCTCTGCGCAGCCAGGGCTGCAGCATCGGGATGCTTTGTGACTCTGACAGCCCTACGCAATGGGTTACTCAGGCAAACTTTGGCGCTTCCGAGGGCATGTACATGATCTTGGTTGGCCCGGCCGGCGATACAATCACTGATGCAGTCACTGTATTGCAACAAGCAGGCCTTGATTCGTTCTCTGCCAAAATGATGTTTGGCGACTGGGTCTTTTGGTTTGACCAAACGAACGGAGTTATTCGCATTGTATCTCCTCAGGGATTCGTGGCGGGTATTTTAGCCAACCTATCGCCTGAGCAGTCCAGTCTGAATAAGCCATTATACAATATCATCGGAACCCAGAGCTCAGGAACACCCGGTAGCGGACAGTCAGCCACATACAGCGATGCCGAGTTGCAGGTACTTTTCCAAGCCGGGATCGATTTGGTGAGTAATCCGCAACCTGGGGGTTCCTATTGGGGTGTAAGATGTGGTCACAACACATCGAGCAATCCGGCAACTAACGGTGATAATTATACGCGCATGACGAACTTTATCGCGGCCACACTTGCTGCTGGGATGGGACAGTTTGTCGGCCAAGTGATAAACGGTGGTCTGTTTAATCGAATACGGGCCACTCAGTTGAGTTACCTTTATAACCTCTTTAGCCAGGGAATTCTCGGTAGCGCAGATGGTTCTCTTCCCTTTTCGGTAATATGCGACGCAAGCAATAATCCACTCAGTCAGACAAGCCTTGGATATGTGCAAAGCGATGCACAAGTGCAATTTCAAGGAATCAACGAGATCTTTATTGTTAATGTAGAAGGCGGACAAACCGTCGTTGTGCAGCGGCAGCTTCTCCCAACAGGATGAAGCTTTCATCGTGGGGGTTTGTTGTAAACAATGGCGGATCCTCCGACATTTGTTTCCGCTCCACGCGTCCTGAAATGCTCGAATGTTGGTCCATTAACCGTATAGCCGTCCACCTTTAAATGGCTACTAACTAAGAACGGAGAGTTCTGTGCGCAAACTGGTGATCGCTTCAACCATCGCCGCTGTTTTGCACCTGACAGCCTGTGCAAATACGTCGACAAACCAGGCCGACCTTACGGAGGCATACAATGCTGCCGCCGCAGCTGAGGCTGCGTACGTAGCAGACCCGAAGGCTAATGCCGCCGAAGTAAAGCAACTTTCTGCTTTGCTGGCGTCTGCCCAAGCGGCACTACTCGCCTGGCAAAACGCCGGCCCTGGCAATACTGCGCAGGAGACAGCGCTTTCCGCGGCGATTGCCGCGTTGGTGGCCTTTGAAGCGCAGATGAATCAGCCCATCGCAGTATCGGAAGAATTAAACGACTGCGACCCCACCGATCCGATCTGTATTGACGGCGTCCACCGGGGTTAATCATCCAATGGCATAGGCTGAGGGCCAGTAACCCTGTGGCGCTTATTACATACTATTGAGATTTACTCAGTAGATCGGGAGCACGCTTATCATGCCAGTGAACTCCTTCTCGATCGGTCGCGACTGCCAGTTGGTTGTGATGGGTCCATTTGGGCGGGTCGATTTGACCTACGTTACCGGCTTTGATAGTCGGCAGATTACGCAATCGGTCAGGCTTGACCGGCTGGATGGTGTGCCAATG
>CAJCIS010000187.1 GCA_903970435.1 Acidobacteriota bacterium
CCGGCGGCACGCCGGTCGGGGGTCCAGGGGGTGAAACCCCCTGGCCTTCTCCGAAGAGTCAGTATCAAAGCGGATCGGTATAACAGAAGGAAGCCGTTTTTTTTGACAAAAAGAACCAAAAAACTGTTGCTTATTCGGGCAAGATCAAAATGCTCATGGAATAGGCCGGCACCGTCAGGCTGGCCTGCCCATGCGTGAACTGCACCGGCGCCTGCGCGTCGATCGCCGTCAGGTCCGCATTGCTGTACATATACATTTGCGCCGCCGCCGTGGGCGCCGGATGGGTCACTTTAAGGGGACACACCACATCGCCCAGGGTCTTGTTGATCAGCACCATCGTCAACATGTGGTCGGAACGCTTGGCGGCATACACCGCCACCACATCCTGATCCGCGCTCGCCGATTGCACCGACACGGTGCCGAAGCCATCCCCCGCGCCGTCGTAATTGCGATACAGCAGAAAACTGAAAGCCACCGGATCGGTCGGCGCCGGCACGTTCCACATGGTGGCAAAATCCAGACCCTGCCGGCCAAAAATGCCCAGCACATCGGCCTGCACGAGGCCGCCGACCAGTTCGGTGGTATCGCCCCAGCTATATTCGCTCAGACCCACCTTCAATCCGGGATCGTATTGGGCAACCCATGCCTTGAAGCGCGGAATGAGGTAGATCGCGCCATACCATTGCCCGATCCAGCTATCGTCGATGTAGGTTGGGTCCCACAGCGAGCGCGTCGATTGCAGCAGCCACGCATCGCCGCCCGGCCCGCTCGGGTAATAATGCTCGTCGAAATAATCGATCAGCCGCACATGATGCGCCGCCTCATACGCCGCCATCTTCGACAAATACCATTGGGCGTTCCACAGACCGCCATGCTCGTTGATCTCCGCCTGGCTGCCGACATAGGCGGCCCAGCCGAAATCCGACGGCCCAAGAACCTTGGCCGAAGGGTCGGCATGCTTCACCACCGCGGCATATTGTTCAGTCAAAGCCTCGATCATGTCATAGGTCGGCTGCGCCGGCTGCACGTCCCGGTGCGTGTTGGCCCAGCCATAAGGCTCGTTGTCCATCTGATAGAATTGCACGCCGCCGGACTTTGCTTTCCCGAAACGGCCAACCAGGTGCTGCATCCAACCGGCCTGAATGGAAGGCGTGTTCGGAATATGATTGGCCGGAATGTTGGTATCGAGCAACTGCGAGCCGTTGGTTGCAATACTATTGCCGCAAGTATCGCCGTTGGGGAACACGTACGGATTGGTTTCCTGCTGCGGCCCATAGACCTGCACCGGAAAGCTGCACGACCAGGCGGCACTGCTGTTGATCCAGGGGATTATGGGAATGGTCAGCAATGTCTGGCTTTGCGTCGCCTGATCGGCCAGCACCAGTGCGTCCGGCCCGCCGCTCGGCGTGGGGTTCGCGTTCCCGTCGCCGCCCATGAAAAACCAGTCGAAGCCGGCGTTGCTGCTATCCACCTGCCAATTATAGCGCGTCGTGCCATCACCGCCCCAGCGCAGTACCGGCAAACGGGCCGCCGCCTGAAACCCCGGATCGACGCCGTATTCCGCCATGCCATAAATATAGTCGCTGATTTGGTGGCGGCCCGCCGCGCCATCCACCGTAATCGCCGGCCCCGCGTTCTGCGCGCGGACGCCAGGCACGCCGCCGAAGAAATATGGCAGCGCGGCCAACAGCATAGTCCGCAACACATTCATCGCATGCACTCCCCAGAGATCATGCCCGGTAGGCTTACTAGCTCACTTTTTCGTGATATGCCAGCAAATTCTTCGTTGTCCGCACGCAGTTGATTACGCAATCGCACCGCAGTTACGTGCAGCTTGAAACAGACAAAAGTTTTTTGGTTCTTTTTTTCAAAAAAGAACGACTTCCTTACGGCATCAGCACCGCCGCCCCATCAAACCTGCCCGCCCGCAAATCCGCCAGCGCCCGGCTCTCCCGCCCCGCCGGTTTGTCATGTGGCGCGCCTCGGCGGTAAAAGAAGCCCAGGGACACCATGCGCATGCAGGCACCGGCGTCCCCTCGAATGACCATTTTCGGCCTTATCCGGAGGATGCATGGACGATCAGCCCCATCTACGTGCCGAAGGCGACGCGGGCCGCTATTTCATTTCGGCGACATCGTCGCTCGCCGAACAGCAGCCGCGCACCCTCAAGGCCGGGGACATTTTCGCCCTGTTCGGTCATAGCGGCGACGCGACGGCGGGCTCCGGCAGTGCCGAGGGCCTATACTATCGCGACACGCGCTATCTGTCGCGCATGTCGCTGCGCATCGGCGGCGTCGCCCCGATGCTACTGAGTTCCGCCGTGTCTAGCGACAACGCGATGCTGACATGCGACCTGACCAATCCCAACATGCTCGAGGTCGAGCCCGGCCTGGAACAGGGACAGATCCATGTCCGGCGCGCAAAGTTCCTGTGGCGCGGCGCCTGTCACGAACGACTGACGGTGCGCAGTTTCGTGCCCGAGCGCACCCGCGTGACGCTCCAGATCGACTTTGCCGCCGATTTCGCCGATTTGTTCGAAGTGCGCGGCATGAAGCGCGCACGCCGCGGTCAGCTGATGGCCCCGCGCGTCGAGCCGGCGCATTGCGTGCTCGCTTACGAAGGGCTGGACGGCGTGCGCCGCGCAACCCGCGTGTCGTTCGAGCCGGCGCCGGCCCATCTCGGACCCCGCGGTGCCACCTACGAACTTGCGCTCGATCCCGGCGTGCCGGCCACCCTGGGGTTGCAGATTTCCTGCCTGGAAGGCGAAGCTGCCGAAGAAGCAGCCGATGTGCCGCACTTTGTTCCGGTTATGCATGAATTTCGCAAGGAATTGCGGCGCGCCCATCGGGCGTGGCCGGGTATTGAAACGGACAACGAAATATTCAACGAATCGATCAGCCGCGCGTTGGCCGATCTCATCATGCTGGTGACGAACACGCAGGACGGGCCCTATCCCTATGCCGGCATTCCATGGTTCAGCACCGCCTTTGGCCGTGATGGCATCATTACGGGGCTGCAAACGCTATGGCTGGCACCCGCCTTGTCACGCGGCGTGCTATTGTATTTGGCCGCGAACCAGGCGCAGCACAGCGATCCCGCGGCCGACGCCGAACCCGGCAAAATCCTGCATGAGGTGCGGCATGGCGAAATGGCGCTGCTCGGCGAGGTTCCGTTCCGACGCTATTACGGCTCAGTCGATTCCACCCCCCTGTTCGTCATGCTGGCCGGCGCCTACCTCGAACGCACCGGCGACCTGGCGACGCTGCGCACGATCTGGCCACATATCGAGGCGGCCCTCGGCTGGATCGATCATTACGGCGACGCCGACGGCGACGGTTTTGTCGAATATGGCCGCAGAACCGAGGCCGGCCTGGTCAACCAGGGCTGGAAGGATAGCAGCGATTCCATCTTCCACGCCAGCGGCAAGCTGGCGGACGGCCCGATCGCATTGTGTGAAGTGCAGGCCTACGTCTTTGCCGCGCGGGTGGCCGCGTCGAAGATCGCCGCCGCACTGGGAGATGAACCGCGTGCTGCGTCGCTGGAGGCGCAGGCCATCGCCTTGCGCGACCGGTTCGAGCACGCGTTCTGGGACCCGGAACTCGGCCTCTACGTCCTGGCGCTCGATGGCAGGAAGGCGCCATGCCGGGTTGCGGCCTCGAATGCCGGCCACGTTCTATTCGCCGGCCTGGCGGACGCCGAACGCGGTGCGCTCATTGCCGACAAACTGCTCAAGCCGCCGTTTTTCTCCGGCTGGGGTATCAGAACCCTGGCGGCCGGTCAGGTGCGTTACAATCCGATGTCGTATCACAATGGTTCGGTCTGGCCGCACGACAATTCCATGATTGCCGCGGGCCTAGCCCGGTATGGACACAGGTCCGCGGCCGCCCGTGTGCTGTCGAGCCTGTTCGGCGCGGCACGCCACGCCGATCTGCGCCGCCTGCCGGAATTGTTTTGCGGCTTTCCGCGCATGCGCAACCAGGGGCCGACCAGCTACCCGGTCGCATGCGCACCGCAAGCGTGGGCCGCCGGCGCGCTGCCCGCGTGCCTGGCCGCCTGCCTGGGTGTGGGCTTCGATCCCGCCCGCCGCGCGGTGACGTTCACCAATCCCGTGCTGCCGGATTTCATTCACTGGTTGAAACTGCGCAATCTCCCGTTGGGCGACGCCACGATCGACATCGTTCTGCACCGTGCCGAGGCGGGTGCCGTGGCGATGGCGGTGTCGAGCCGCCGCGGGGATATCCTGGCAACCATGACGAGCTGACCCCGGCGCTATCCAAAACGTGGAGAAGGCCAACCGTTCCGGCGAACAACAGCAACTCGGCCGGCATTTCTCCATGCGCGATATGCACCGAAGCCGCGACGGCAAATACCAGGACAAGTGTCGCCCCTCCCAGCGCCCGCAACGGCCGGAACAGCAATCAAGCCGCAGAGATGGCTTCAAGACTTGCGCTGACAATCACCAAATGCCGAAGGTGAGCGGGCCCCGTATGTCCGCCGTAGTCCAGCGCCGTCCGAACGCTTGCTACGACAATAAACGCGGCTAACAACACCCGATACGCGAAGACCGCGCGCGCAACGCTCACGGCGACCTCGGGTCTGGAAGAATGAACATTTTACGCGCTGCCTGGGAACCGAGGCGTTCGGCGCCGTACCATCGCAACAGCGCACCTGGATCGAAGATATCTTTGTTGCGATTTTCGAAATCAACGAAATCGAGCAACGGCTCCGCCATGCGGCGTTCCGCAATAAGCGATAGAAACCCAAACGTCATCGTTTCGTGGTAGTGCTCGGGATGCCCGCGTTGCATGGCAATTTTTTGCAAGGCCCTTGCGTAGGCACGTGCGACATCCAGAAATGGATCGCGTTGCAGCATATCGAATGCAATTTGAACGTGGTCCCGATGCCGCAATGGCCGGGCGCCGATGCTGCCGGCGAGAAAACAGTCGATCGAAACGTGCTGAGCATCAACTTCCATCCTCACCCGCGTCCCTTTCCAGCAGCCGATGCGCGTCATCGGCGGTAAGATCCAAGTCAAAGACTGATTTCAGCGCCTCGATCCGGCGCAGCGTATCGGCCGAGAATGGCGGCTTGGATTCAAAGGCATGCAGCACAATTCCCTCGATCAGGTCGCCCAGCGACATATCGAGGTGGTCGGCAAGCCCCTTCAAAACCTTGACCATGCGGGCCTCGAGGCGAACGCCGGTTTGAACGCGGTGCACAGACTTCATGGTACCAATGTACCTTGGTACCTTCCGGTGTCAATGCCTATTTTACGTGCCGCCCGCGGGACACCGCAGCGGTGGTCACCCCAGCTTCCGTCACACGGTCTGGCGCCGCGGCGCTGTCATCATTGGACGCACTCTCCGGCATCACCAGCCAAACAACCAAAGTCGCCAAAAGCCCAACCGCCGCCAGCGCCAGCAGCGCCGCATCGTTGCCGAGCCAATCGTCGATGGCGCCGGCCAGCGCGGTGCTGGCCGCCGCCCCGGCGCCGACCGCCACGCCGATCGCACCCATGGTGAGATTGAAATGACCGCGCTGGCGCGAAATATCGGCGGCAATCAACGGCAGCAGAACGCCGATGACCGCGGCACCGATGCCGTCCAGGCCTTGAATAAGCACCAGTGGAATCGGCAGGCTCACCAACGCGAACAGCACACCGCGCACCGGTTCGGCAGCGAAACCGACGAGCAGAACCGCGCGCCGGCCGCGGCTTTCCGCCAATCTGCCGACCGAGGGCGACAGCAGCGCCACCACCAATTGCGGCAGCACCAGCGCGCCGGCAATCAGGGGTGTCGCAAGATTACCGGCCTCACCGGCAATCTTGCGGCCGAGAAACGGCAACATGGCCGAATCCGCCATCTGGAAAAAAACCAGGCACGCCATGAAGCCGAGCAGGCGGCGGTCGAGGAAAAGCGCGTGCAGTTCACGCAATGTTGGCAGTTTGGTCCCGCCAACGGCCGCTACGCCCGCGCGCTCGGTCGGGTCAATGAATGCGAGCGCCAACATGGCCGGCAATGTGAGAAACGCTGTCAGCACAAAGACCGATGCGCCAGGGAGATAAAATCCCGCGCCCCCCATCAGGGCGGCCGCCACGCCGTTGCCGATGGAGGAATACCGCACGTTGCGGCCAAGCCGTTCGCCGAGCGCCTGCCGGCTGACCAGCGCCAGGCTGATGGCGGCAATGGCCGGGTTCAGCACGCAACTGGCAAAACCATGCAGGATTTCGGCAAGTCCAACCCCGAACTGCGTCGGCATGACGACGAACAACAGCGCGCTGAATCCAATGGCCAGCAGGCCGATCGTTCCGGCCAGTCGCTTGCTCGCCATGCCGTCCACCAGCACGCCGGCGGGAATTTGGCTGATGGTGGCAACGGTCGTCCCCAGCGAAAGCGCGCCGCCGATCGCCAGCCCCGTCCAATGATGCATCGTCAGGTAGACGGCGATAAACGGCCCGAAACCGGTTTGCACGCCGGCTGCAAAGAAGTTCACCCAATCCAGGCCGGCAAGGCTGCGCGATTTGGCCATCGGGGCCATGCGGCTATTGGTGCGGCTTGGCCGCGGCCGCGCTGGGCGTTGCAACCGGCACGGACGACGCCTCGGGCGTATATTCCGGCATCGTCTTGATCTTGTCGGCGTCGAGGTGCGGGCGGATAACGATATGATCCTGATCGATCGTAAAATCCAGGGCCTTCCAATCCACCGCCACGCGGCGATTGCCAAGGCCAAAAAAACCGCTGAATTCAATCACCGCCGCCTGTGGAGTACCGCTGGGATCGATCAAAATATCAACGATATTGCCAACGACGTCGCCCTTCCCGTCGGTCACCGGCTGCCCCAGCAGCGGCTCCGCACGTGCCTTGCGCACCTGCTCCACCTTGGCAGGCGCCGGTTCCGGCGGAGCCGCAGCCGCGCACAGCAGGGTAAGAAAGAGGAAGAAAGCAGTTCTTTTCTGAAGAAAAGAACATTCTTCCTACGCCGCCGGCTCGGTCACATGCAGCGCCTGGCGCGACAGCAAATCCCGATAGATCCCCGCCGTCTCCTCCAACTCTACAGGCGCGCCATCCTGCATGATGCGGCCGCGCTGCATGACAACGATGCGGTCGAAATCGCGCAGGGTGGACAGGCGGTGCGCCACCGCAAGATCGCGAGTACCGTGCAGAATCGTGAAGCCGAGCGTCGTTACTAGAACAACGTCGCCGGTGCTCGCCACCCGATGTTGCCAAAGGCTGATGGCCCAGGTGTCACCGGTAACGGCCACGAATCCATGTGTCGCGATCCAGCCGCCCACGCGCCACGAAAGATTATCCGCGGTGACGAGCGCTGCCAGAATGCCGCAAGCCGTCCACACGGCGGGATCGTTCCGCGCGGCCAGAACATCGACAAGATGCTTGATGGCGTATTGAGAAAACGTGGCGAATGCAACCGCTGCCACCACCGACAGCAGCACGACGGCGTGCGTCAGCGGACGCCGTCGTATATAATACCACATGAACGCCAGCGGCCGCGCCGCCAAAGCGCCGAGGTCCCGTTTGTCCACGGCATTTCGGCGATCCAACTGCATCAGAAGGCCCCCGCAATCCTGACGCCTGCCCTGCCATTAGGTTGCGCGCGGCATCTTCGATCACAAACTTTTGAAGTCTCGCTGAGCCGCCACAATCGTTGGAAACGCCGGCCGTGGCGCGCCGTCGGCCGCTCACGCTTTTTGCGGCCCGTGCCACAAAATTGCCGCGATTGCTACGTTGTCACTTTGGCGCCCGCCGCCAGGGCAGGCGGACAAAGGAGGTTTTCGATGCGAATCGCACAGATCCCCCCATTGCATGAAGCCGTGCCACCAAAGCTGTATGGCGGCACGGAGCGCGTGGTTTCCTACCTCACCGAGGAACTAGTCAATCTTGGCCACGATGTCAGCTTGTTCGGTACCGGCGATTCCGAAACATCGGCGCGCCTGGAAACCGTATGGCCGCGCGCCCTGCGGCTCGACCCCGCCATACGGGACCCGGTGGCGCCGCATTTGCTGATGCTGGAAACTGTGCGGCGTATGGCCGACGAATTCGACGTCCTGCATTTCCATCTCGATTACTGGTCGTTTTCGCTCTTCAGCCGCCAATCTGTGCCGTTCTGCACAACCTTGCACGGCCGCCTGGACCTGCCGGAATTACGGCCGGTCTTCGACATGTTTTCCGAAGCACCCGTCGTATCGATTTCCGACGCGCAACGCCGCCCGTTGCCGCAGGCCAATTACGTCGCCACGGTGTATCACGGCCTGCCGGAGAATCTGCTGACGCCGGTGCCGGACGTGACGCCCGACTACCTCGCGTTCCTCGGCCGTATTTGTCCAGAAAAACGACCCGACCTTGCCATCAATATCGCACGCAGATGCGGCGTTCCGTTGAAAATTGCAGCCAAGGTCGATCGCGCGGATCTGGAATATTTCGACAATGTCATCCGCCCGCTTCTGTGCGGCCCCGGCGTGGAGATGATCGGCGAAATCAGTGAAGCCGAAAAGCCCGCGTTCCTGTCCGGCGCCACCGCGCTGCTGATGCCGATCGACTGGCCGGAGCCGTTTGGCCTGGCCATGATCGAGAGCATGGCCTGCGGCGCGCCGGTCATTGCGTTCAACCGCGGATCGGTGCCCGAAGTGGTGGATGACGGCGTCACCGGCTTTATTGTGGAAGACGAAGTCGGCGCCATCGGCGCCGTGGAACAACTGGACCTGCTCCCCCGGTCTGATGTGCGCGCGCGATTCGAGGAACGGTTTACCGCCAAGCGGATGGCGATGGATTATCTCGCAACGTACCGCAGCCTGACGGCTGAACGCGGATCTGTGCTTCGGGTGGTGAAATGATAATGCGGGCCAGGGGCACGACCCTCTGGCCCGAATGGGAGAATTTGTTCTGAATAGTAAAAGTCTTTTGGTTCTTCTTTTCAAAAAAGAACTACTTCTTCTCACTTTCATCCAATAAGCACACGATTAATGCCGTCCACCCAGTCTGGTGTGAAGCACCCAGCCCCTGCCCCGTTTCCCCATGAAAATATTCGTAAAACAGCAAATCGTCCCCATCGCGCCGAAACAAACTCACCAGGCGCGCTGAAAGAAAATCGGCCACCGCGCGCAAACTCAGGTTCTTGCCCGACCCAACCGGACATTCCACCTGAAAATCGTCGCCGTAATAGCTGTGAAAGGCGCGCAATGCTTCCACAAGCATGAAATTGATCGGCATCCACACCGGCCCGCGCCAGTTCGAATTGCCGCCATAAAGCCGGCCACGCGACTCTCCCGGCTCATACTCAATGGTAAAGCGCGCCCCATCCACTTCAAGAACGTAGGGCACGGTGTAGACACGCGACAGCGAGCGAACGCCATGCGGCGACAGAAACTCGGCCTCATTCAACATCCGTTGCAACAGGCATTTGAGCCGGTGACCACGCAGAAGCGATAACAGGCGCCGCCCCCCCTTCCCCGGCTCGGTCCAGTACGACACAAGGCGGGCAAGGTCCGGCCGGTGCTGAAGGATCCACCGGGTGCGGGCGCCAAAGGCCGGCAGGCGGTCGAACACGCCGTCGTCCAGCACCTCGACCGCAAACATCGGAATGAGACCAATAATGGAACGTAGCTGCAATCTTATGTGGCGCCCATCCGGCAGCGCCAGAACGTCATAAAAAAAGCCATCCGTTTCATCCCAAAGCGCCGCGCCGCCAATGTCCGTCGTCGCTGCCGCGATCGATAGAAAATGCTCGAAGAATTTCGATGCCATGTCTTCATACACCGGGTTCTTGCCGGCCAGCTCTATGGCAATGCGCATCATGTTCAGCGCGTACGTCGCCATCCAGGCCGTGCCATCCGCCTGGTCGATCGTGCCGCCGGTCGGCAGCGGCTTGGAACGATCGAAAATCTCTATATTATCCAAACCCAGAAAGCCGCCTTGAAAAACGTTGCGACCGTCCCGATCCTTGCGGTTGACCCACCACGTAAAATTCATCAGCAGCCGATGAAACATACGCTCCAAGAATTCGGTGTCATAGATGCCCGTCAGATCATGGTCGGTTTGATACACGCGCCACGCGGCGTACGCATGTGTCGGCGGGTTCGCATCGCCGAATGACCATTCATACGCCGGCAGTTGACCATTGGGATGAATGTACCAATCGCGCGTCAGCAGCGCGAGCTGGCCCTTGGCAAATTCAGGATCGATCCGCGCCAGTACAATGCTCTGAAAGGCCAGGTCCCATGCCGCAAACCACGGATATTCCCAGCTATCCGGCATGGAGATGATATCGTTGCAGTTCAAATGACGCCAATCTTCGTTCCGTGTCCTCGTCGCCGGCGGCGTGGGCTCCGCCGGGTCGCCATCCAGCCAGCGCGAGACATCGAAGTGATAAAATTGCTTGGACCACAGCAGACCGGCAAAAGCCCTGCGGCGGATCAGCCCGGCTTCCCCGTCTGAACGCCCGGCGCCCAGCACGGCATAAAACTCATCCGCCTCAGCCGCACGCCGGGAGAATATATCGTCGAAGTCTGCAAACGGCGACGCACATGCCGGCTCGTCCGGCCGCAGGCGCAGGCGGACAACCTGCGTGCCGCCCGGCGCAAGCCCAACGCGCTGTGCCAGCCCCACCTTGCTGCCCTCCGTGCGGCTTACCGCGCTCATGTCGCCATGAACCACCGCATCGTTGATGCCGTCCTTGAACGGCCCGGCCGCCCGCGCGCCATACAGAAGACGAATGTTTGTTTCGTTTTCGCAGAACAGCATGTCGGTCGCCGCATCGCAATCAAGGCGCATATCCACCATACCGGGATGCACCGCCGACAGGCCCCCGCCTTCCCGCTGGGATATCCTCGCCTGCCTCTTACGACCAGCCCAGCTCCAGTCATTGCGTGCCCAGAATTGCGGTATGATGTGCAGCGGCGCCGCCGCGCTGCCGCAATTGCGCGCCGTGATGCGCATCAGAACGTCGTCGGTATCCGCCTTGGCGTATTCGACGGTTATGTCGAAATAGGCACCCAGGGCGAAAATGCCGGTGTCATGGAGTTCGAACTCCGGCACGTCCTGACCGCGCCGGGCGTTTTCCGCGCGTAACGCCTCGTACGGAAATTCTCCCTGCGGATAACGGTACATCATCCGGTTGTACGAATGGGTCGGCGTGGCGTCGACGAAAATGTAATGTTCCTTCACGTCCTCGCCGTGATTGCCTTCGGCATTCGTCAGCCCGAAAAGCCGCTCCTTCAGGAACGGATCGCGTTCGTTCCACAGCGCCACACAAAGGCACCATCGCACATGTTCGTCGCCAAATCCGGCCAACCCGTCCTCGCCCCACCGATAGGCGCGGCTGCGTGCGTGGTCGTGCGAAAAATACGCCCAGGCATCCCCGTCGGCGCTGTAGTCCTCCCGCACCGTCCCCCACTGCCGCTCACTGAGATACGGACCCCAGCGCCGCCAGCCCACGCCGCGCCCGATGGCGCGCAAACGCTGTCCCTCAACGGTCGCCAGCAGCGCCGCCGCGCCGTCATCAGACATGCACTACCCCCAGGGCCGCGAATTTGGCCGGCCAAGCGGTGAAATAGAGTATGCCCGCCCCGCGGTGAAGACGGCCGGCAACCAATGGACATCGTCCGCGTTTATGGGCAATGTTGGGGTCGGGCCTGGTGGTGCCGCACGGCCGCGCACCTCTTCACACGGCATGATGCCGGTGCGCCCTCGGGCGCCCCGGGCTTCGCGTTGACGCCTTTTGCGTGCGCCCCCCACGCCAGGCCCCCCACACCAGGCCCCCCACACCAGGAGGTTGTGGTATCGACCACCGAGGCAAAATCTGACATAGGCTTGAAGCGTCTGGCGCGCCCTTGCCGGGGCCCTCATGCGCCGCGATAACGGGATGGCGGGGCCGATGACGGGACGCGCAGGCACGTGGCACAACCGAACACGCCACCAGCAACGATGGCACAAACGATAGCGGAGCATTCATGTCGGACATAGATCAGCTCTGCATCAACACGATCCGCACATTGGCGATCGACGCGGTGCAGCAGGCCAATTCCGGCCACCCCGGCACGCCGATGGGATTGGCGCCGGTCGCCTATACATTGTGGAACGACAAATTACGCTTCGATCCGGCCGACCCGGTGTGGCCAAACCGCGACCGCTTCGTCCTCTCGGTCGGGCACGCCTCGATGCTGTTGTATGCGCTGCTGCATCTGACGCGCACCGCGGCCGTCAACAAGGATTACGAGCCGCTCGGCAAGCCGACCGTGTCGCTCGATGACATCAAAAAATTCAGGCAGTTGGACAGCAGCACGCCCGGTCATCCGGAATATCATTTGACGTCCGGCGTGGAAACCACCACCGGCCCGCTGGGCCAGGGTGTCGCCAACAGCGTCGGCATGGCCATCGCCGAGCGCTATCTCGCGGCGCATTTCAACCGCCCCAATTACCCGATCGTGGATCACCGCATTTGGGTATTGTGCGGCGACGGCGACATGATGGAGGGCATTTCCAGCGAGGCGGCGTCGCTGGCCGGCCATTTGCGCCTGTCCAATCTCTGCTGGATTTATGACAGCAACCGCATTTCGATCGAGGGCTCCACATCGCTCGCGTTCAGCGAGGATGTCGGTGCGCGCTTTCTGGCCTATGGCTGGAATGTCATGCGGTTGCGCGACGCGAACGATATCGGCGCGGCGTCCCTCGCCATGGACGAGGCGGTGGCTGAAGCCGGTCGGCCGACCTTTATCCTGGTGGAAAGTCATATCGGGTATGGCGCCCCGCACAAGCAGGACACGCGCGAAGCGCATGGCGAACCGCTCGGCGAGGATGAGGTGCGCGCCGCCAAACGCTTCTACGGCTGGCCGGAGGACGCAAAATTCCTCGTGCCCGACGGCGTCTACGATCATTTCGCGCAAGGGGTGGGTGCCCGCGGTGCCGGGCTGAACCAGGCCTGGAAAGAAATGTTCGACGCGTATGCGCGTGATTTCCCGGATCTCGCCCGCGATTTCGACCTGATGCAGAAACGCGCCATGCCGCCGGATTGGGAGAGCGCGCTTCCAAGCTTCCCGCCCGATGAAAAAGGCCTCGCCAGCCGCGACAGTTCCGGAAAGGTGCTGAACGCACTTTCCAAGCAAATCCCCTGGCTCATCGGCGGCGCGGCAGACCTGTCACCTTCCACCAAGACGGACATCAAGGGCGGCGAGAGTTTCGAGGCGCACAATTATGGCGGCCGAAATTTTCATTTCGGCGTACGCGAGCACGCCATGGGCGGCATTGTCAACGGCATGGCGCTCTCCAAGTTGCGACCCTATGGCTCGGGTTTTCTGATCTTTTCCGACTATATGCGCACCCCGGTGCGGCTATCGGCGCTCATGGAACTGCCCTGCCTATGGATCTTCACGCATGACAGTATCGGCGTAGGCGAAGACGGGCCCACGCATCAACCGATCGAGCAGCTCGCATCGTTGCGCGCAATACCCGGCATGCTCACCATCCGGCCGGCCGACGCCAATGAGGTCAGCGAAGCGTGGCGCTACCTGTTGCGCCACAAGCACGAACCGGCCAGCCTGATTCTGAGCCGCCAGGCACTGCCAACGATCGACCGCCAGCGTTTTGGCGCCGCCGCGGGTTTGGCGCGCGGCGCCTACGTGCTGGCCGACGCCGAGGGCGGCCGTCCGGAGGTCATCCTGATCGGCACGGGCAGCGAGGTGAGCCTGTGCCTGCGCGCCTGGGAAACGCTGCAGCGCGCCGGCGTGCGGGCACGGGTCGTTTCCATGCCGTGCTGGGAATTGTTCGAACGCGAGGATGAAAGCTACCGCAACGACGTGCTGCCGCCCGATATCCTGGCCCGCGTCTCGGTAGAACAGGCGGCAACCCTCGGCTGGGAACGCTATGTCGGCATGAACGGTGCCATCATCGGCATGCGCAGCTTCGGTGCCTCCGCACCGCTCAAGATGCTGCTTGATAAGTTCGGATTTACATCCGAAAAAATCGTCGCCGCGGCGCAAGATCAAATTGCGCGCCATCGCCTTCGCCAGGCCGCGGAATAATGCCGCGCGCACAGCCAATCGCCGTCCTGGCGCTCGTCTTTAATGGTGGGGGTGATTTATGAACCGCCTGAAAGCTTTGTTCGATACGGCCGGGCAAGCGCCCTGGCTGGATTATGTACGCCGCGATCTGATCGAATCAGGGGAACTTAAAACCCTGATCGAAAGGGATGGCCTGCGCGGCGTTACCTCCAACCCATCGATTTTCGAAAAGGCCATTGGCCACAGCGAAGCTTACGTCACCGCCCTCACCGAAATACAGTCGCACGGCGACCACGGTATCTCTGCGCTTTACGAGGAACTTGCCATCGCCGATATTCGTGCCGCGGCCGATGTACTTCGCACCGTGTATGACCATACCAACCATGCCGACGGCTATATCAGCCTGGAAGTTTCTCCCTACCTGGGGCACGATACCGAAGCGACCATCGCCGAAGCGTTGCGCTTGTGGAAAACAGTCGACCGGCCAAACCTCATGGTGAAAGTTCCCGCCACGCCGGCCGGAATACCCGCCATCCGGGCACTCATCGGCCAGGGGCTGAACGTCAACGTCACGTTGCTGTTCGCCATCGAAGCCTACGAGCAGGTGGTTGAAGCGTATCTGGCGGGCCTGGAGGATTTCGCGGCGCGGCGCAACGGCAACCTGGCGCGTATCGCCTCGGTCGCCAGCTTCTTTGTCAGCCGCATCGATACCGCCGTCGACAAGAAACTGGCCAAGGCTGCAAAACCATCAGATGGCTTGCAGGACAAGGTTGCCATCGCCAACGCCAAGTTGGCTTATCTGCGTTTCAAGGATCTGTTTGCCGGGTCCCGCTGGCAGCGCCTGGAGGCAGCGGGCGCCAAGCCGCAACGTTTGCTCTGGGCGTCGACCAGCACAAAAAAACCCGAACTGCGCGACACACTCTACGTAGAGCAGCTAATCGGGCGCCACACCGTCAATACCATGCCGCCCGCAACCATGGATGCGTTCCGCGACCATGGCGAATTGTTGACCGACGCAGTGGAGCACGATCTTGAAACTGCCCGCGCCACGCTGGCGGCCTTGGAACAGGCCGGTATTTCGCTCGCCGAAATAACCCGGCAACTTGTCGAGGACGGTGTGCAGCAATTTGCCGATGCATTCGACGGCCTGCTCGGCGCCGTTGCAAAACGCCGGCGCATTTCGCTCGATGGTGAAGCAGCCACCTTTACCTTTGAGGCGGGTTCGCCAGCACTTGCAACCGCCTTTGACGATGAACTGGAACGGTGGCGCAAGCACGGACTGATCCGCAAACTTTGGGCGGGCGACAAGTCGCTCTGGACCGGTGCCAATGAAGACCGCTGGACCGGCTGGCTGAACATTGCCGACCAGAAATTGCAGCACGCGGCGGATTTGCGCAATTTTCGCGACCAGGTGCAGGCCGACGGCTTCACCGACATCGTATTGCTGGGAATGGGCGGCTCCAGCCTAGGGCCCGAAGTGCTCGCCGAAACATTTGCGCCCTCTCTGCACGGTCCGCGATTCCATATGCTCGACAGTACCGACCCGGCGCAGATCGAAACCGTGGCGAGCGCGATCTCGCTGAAAACGACGTTATTCATTGTGTCCTCCAAATCGGGAAGCACGCTCGAACCAAACATCTACCTCGCCTATTTCCTTGCGCTGGCAAAGAAGGCCCTCGGTGACAAAGCGGCAGCCCGGCATTTTGTTGCCGTCACCGATCCCGGCTCCTCTCTGGAAGCACACGCCAGTCAGGAAGGATTCCGGAACATTTTTCATGGCGTAAAGTCGATCGGCGGCCGTTATTCGGTGTTGTCCAATTTCGGCCTCGTACCGGCCGCGGCAATCGGCATCGATACGGAACGGCTATTGAAGGCGGCACAAAAGATGGCGCGGTCCTGCGCGGAGGATGTGCCGCCCGCGGAAAACACCGGCGTGCAACTGGGTGTCGCACTCGGCGTCGCCGCCAAATCGTTTGGACGCGACAAAGTAACGTTAATCGCCTCGCCGGGCATTGCCGATGTAGGCGCCTGGCTGGAACAATTGCTCGCGGAAAGCACGGGCAAGCAGGGGCACGGCCTGGTGCCGGTGGACAGGGAGCCGCTCGCCACACCGCAACAATACGGGCAGGACCGCTTCTTCGCCTATCTGGAGCTGGCAGGCCAGGCCGACCCCGCCCAGCGCAATGAAGTGGCCGCGCTGGCCGCGGCCGGTCATCCGGTGGCGACCATCATCGTCAAGGACACATGGCATGTTGCCGGCGAGTTTTTCCGTTGGGAAATCGCAACCGCGGTGGCGGGCGCCGTCATCGGCATCAACCCGTTCGATCAACCTGACGTGGAAGCCAGCAAGATCAAAACGCGCGCACTGACCGATGAATACGAACAGCACGGCAGCCTGCCGGAGGAAACTCCCATCTTCCGCGCCAATGGCGTGGCGCTGTATGCGGATCAGCGAAACGCGGATGCGCTCGGCCGGCATAACGACCTGGACGGATATTTGCGCAGCCATCTGGGCCAGGCCAAGGCTGGCGACTACGTCGCGCTGCTGGCCTATATAGAACGTAACGATACCAATGCCGAAACGCTCACGCACATGCGGACGGTCATTCGCGACCGAACCAAAGCGGCCACCTGCGTGGGCTTTGGGCCACGTTTCCTGCACTCGACAGGCCAGGCCTACAAAGGTGGCCCCAATAGCGGCGTATTTCTGCAAATAACCTGCGACGATCCGCACGACGTAGCGGTACCCGGCCACAAATACAGTTTCGGAGTCGTGAAAGCCGCCCAGGCGCGTGGCGATCTTGGCGTGCTCGAAGAGCGCGGACGCCGCGCCTTGCGGGTCCATTTGCACGATGTTCAAGCCGGCATGCAGGAATTGGCGCGGGCGGTTGAACAAGCGACAAAATAAGCAGCTCTTTTTTGCCCGTCGATGTCGGGCCAAGCGTAGAGATCGGTGCCCCGTAACAGATAAAAGTTTTTTGGTTCTTTTTTTCAAAAAAGAACTACTTCCTTCTGATCGGAGACCGCAAAATGTCAGCTAAGGAAACCCAAACGCTTGGTATCATTGGCATGGGCCGCATGGGGGCCGGCATTGCGCGCCGATTGATGCGCGCGGGCCATCGCTGCGTCGTGTTCGATGCAAACACGCAGGCCGTACAAGCCGTCTCCAAGGATGGTGCGCAGGGCGTCGACAAGCTCGAGGATATTCTGCCCGCCCTTGGTGCCGCGCCGCGCGCCATCTGGGTCATGCTGCCGTCCGGGCACATCACCGAACAGACGGTAGAACGGCTGGGGCAGCTGATGGAAAAAGGCGATATCATCATCGACGGCGGCAACAGCTATTATAAAGACGATATCAGGCGCGCGCACGCACTCAGTGGGCGCGGCATTCGCTATATCGATGTCGGAACATCGGGCGGGGTGTGGGGCCTGGAGCGCGGCTATTGCATGATGATCGGCGGCGACAAGGATGCCGTAGATCATCTCGATCCGATATTCGATACTCTGGCGCCGGGATTCGGTTCTGTGCCCCGCACTCCGAAACGAGAAGGCATGGACGACCGGGCGGAGCGCGGCTACATCCATGCGGGTCCCAGCGGGGCCGGCCACTTCGTCAAGATGGTCCACAACGGTATTGAGTACGGATTGATGCAGGCCTATGGCGAGGGCTTCGACATTTTGCGGAACAAGCATTCCGAAAGATTAGCCGCCGATGAACGTTTCGAGTTGAATTTGGCGGACATCGCAGAAGTATGGCGGCGCGGCAGCGTGGTGTCATCCTGGCTGCTCGATCTGTCGGCCGCGGCCCTGGCCGGCGACCAGACGCTGGAGGGATTCTCCGGCTATGTGGACGATAGCGGTGAGGGCCGTTGGACCATCGAAGCCGCCATCGAGGAAGCCGTTCCGGCAGACGTCTTGTCCAGCGCCCTTTATACAAGATTCCGCTCCAGACAGACGCACACATTCGCCGAGAAAATGCTGTCGGCCATGCGATTTGGTTTCGGCGGCCACACGGAAGGCATGCTTGAAGGTGGCGTGCCGCACGTATCCGAACACGGCGTGCCGTCCGAACCGCCGGGCGTACCTGTGCGACGGGCCGCGGAGTAATCGCATTGCCCGAAGCTCCTCCCACGCAAGCACACAGCGCAACAACCGCGGCGCCGTCACGCGTCGCAACAACCGTCATGCATGCCCCTGCACGCCAACCTGCTGAAGCGGCCGAAGATTGCGCTATCGTTATATTCGGTGCCTTTGGCGATCTCACGAAGAGACTGGTGATGCCGGCGCTCTACAATCTGGCGCGCACCAGGGTATTGCCGAACAACGTGGCCATCATCGGTGTGGACCAAGCAAACGGCACGGCCGATGGCTGGGCCACGCATTTGCACAAGATGCTGGAAAGCTTCGTCGGCAATGCCAACTCCGAATTCAATATCGACGCCATCGATGAAGGGCTTTGGCAAGGCCTGGCCGGCCGCATGTCCTATTTGCAAGGCGACATCACAAAGCCCGAAATCTACCAGTCCTTGTCAACCGCGCTAAGCAACGTTTGCAAGCAGTATAACACACGCGGCAACGTAATTTTCTACCTGGCCGTTCAAGACCGGTTTTTTGGCGATGTTGTCGATCAGATTGGGCAGGCGGGATTGGCGGACCAGCAGGAGGATGAAGATGGCGTGCCACACCGTTGGCGCCGCGTGGTCATCGAAAAGCCTTTTGGGCACGACCTTGCCTCCGCCCAGGCGCTCAATGTGCGCATTCTGCGCACGCTGCAGGAAGACCAGGTGTTTCGCATCGACCATTTCCTCGGCAAGGAAACGGTGCAGAATATCATGGCGTTCCGCTTTGCTAATGGCCTGTTCGAACCGATCTGGAACCGTGATCGCATCGATCACATCCAAATCACCGCCGCCGAGACAGTGGGCGTGGAGGGTCGTGGCAAATTTTACGAGGCAACCGGCGCATTGCGCGACATGGTACCGAACCATGTCTTCAGCCTGCTCGCCATGGTAGCCATGGAACCGCCGGCAACGTTCGACGCGGCCGGAATCCGCAATCGCAAGGCGGAAGTGTTTGCGGCCATGCCCCCGTTGCGCCCGCAAGCGGCCGTGCGTGGCCAATATGGCGGCGGCGACGTTCTGGGCAAGCACACGGTGCCATATCGAAATGAGCCGGATGTGAGCCGGGATTCCAACATTGAAACGTATGTCGCACTGCGCGTAGAAATTGACAACTGGCGCTGGGCCGGTGTCCCGTTCTATTTGCGCACCGGCAAGCACATGGCCGAGCGATTAACCGAAATTGCAATCCGCTTCCGGCCAGCGCCACTCTCGCCATTCGCCACGACATCGGTCGAAGCCCTGCGCCCGAACTGGCTCATCATCCGCATTCAGCCCGATGAGGGCATCGCCTTGCAGTTCGACATCAAGCGCCCCGGCCCTTCGGTCCAACTGGCCACCGTCCAGATGGCATTTTCATACGCCGACTGGTTTCCCCGCGAGCCGAATATCGGGTACGAAACATTATTGCACGATGTCATGGTCGGCGATGCAACCTTGTTCAACCGTGCGGACATGGTGGAAGCCGCCTGGCGCGTCGTGCAACCGGTGCTGGATAGTTGGGCGCAGGACGGCAGCGGATTGGCGCCCTATGCGTCCGGCACCGCCGGACCCGACGCGGCGGACCGTCTGCTCGAACAAGATGGCGGCCGCGCGTGGCGCGACATTCCGCAACAACGCTTCGTCCATAGCAATGGAAAGAACCACCAATGACCGGTGACGCGCCGATCCGCCTGGTGATTGCAGACGTTGATGGAACCTTGGTAACCGGCGAAAAAATCCTCACCGATCAGGCGATCGCCGCTGTGCACGGACTGCACAAAGCTGGAATTTCATTCGCAATCACCAGCGGCCGGCCACCACGCGGCATGGAGATGTTCCTCAAACCGCTCGACCTTCGCACACCCATTGCCGGATTCAATGGTGGGGCCATCGTAAATCCCGACATGTCCGTGGTGGAAACACGTGTTTTATCGGAAGAGGCGGCGCGGACCGCAATCGACATCATCGTCGGCCAAAAGCTGGATGTATGGGTCTATACCGCCGATCAATGGCTGGTGCGCGACGACACGGCGCCGCATGTCGCGCGCGAGGCATGGACGGTCAAGTTCCAGCCCAGCGTGGTCACCGCTTTTACCGACGCGCATTTGGCGCACGCGGTGAAGATCGTCGGTGTAAGCGACAATCATGATGCTGTCGCGAACACCGAACGCGTCGCGCAACATGATCTGGGAGAGCGCGCGGCTGCGGCGCGCTCGCAACCCTATTACCTCGATATCACGCACCCCGCGGCAAACAAGGGTGGCGTGGTGGACAGGCTTTCAGCAATGCTGGGAATAGAGCGTGCGAGCATCGCAACGATCGGCGACATGCCGAACGACGTGCTGATGTTTCAACGGAGCGGCTTGTCGATCGCCATGGGTAATGCGAGCGATGACGTCAAGTCACGCGCAAGCAGAGTGACTGATAGCAACGAAAATCAGGGATTTGCCACGGCAATGAACCGCTTCGTCCTCCGTGCTGCCAATACCGGCACAGTAGGTGCGGCACCGTGATTCCGGCCCGCGGCACCCTGCGTGTATTCGAGAACGGCGAGGCGCTGGCACAAGAAACAGCCGCCTGGCTGATAGACCGCGCCTTGCGCGCCCAAGGCTGGTTCACAATTTGTCTGTCGGGCGGCGCCACACCAAAACGACTTTATGAGATACTTGCTTCGCCGCCGGCGATTGATCGGTTTCCATGGGCAATGACACGATTTGCCTTTGGAGACGAGCGATTCGTGCCGCCGGACGATCCAGCGAGCAATGCGCGCATGGCCACGGAAGCCATGTTTTCGCACGTGCCGGTACCGGGTTCTCACATATATCCAATGCCGACAGTCGGTGTGACGCCCGAGGCGGCGGCGGCGGCATACGAACGGAGCTTGCAATGTCTCTATGGTGATGACGTGCTGGTCCCGGGACGCGCGCTGTTTGATGTCACGTTGCTGGGGGTCGGCGATGACGGCCACACCGCATCCCTTATTCCCGGCCAGCCCGTTCTGGAGGAGATCACACATTGGGTGAGTGCCGTATCGAAGGGCCGCCCCGAAACCAGGCTCACCCTCACCTATCCGGCCCTGCAAAGCAGCGCTGCCGTGGTTTTTCTGCTGCAAGGCGCGGGCAAGCGTAAGATATTGGACCGGCTATTGTCCGGTGACGATACGGTTCCCGCCGGTCGATTGCGGCCGGACGGCGAATTGTTCTGGTTTGCCGACCGGCAAGCCGCCGGGCGTTGGGGGCAAGAATGAACGCGCGCAGGAGCCAAGTTTGACAGGCCGGTTCCACAATATTCCCGAACGGTACACGCCTACTCATATTGATATCGCATTGAAGGTTCGGCCGCCGCAATTTCACGCGGTTATGGCGTGAATGGCTGACGACACGGTTCAACCCCGCGACACGCCGCTGCGGATCGAGGACTACGCTCTCATCGGCGACTGCAAGACCGCAGCCCTGGTCGGGCGTGATGGTGCGATCGACTGGCTGTGTCTGCCGCGTTTCGATTCGCCTGCGTGCTTTGCCGCGCTGCTCGGTACGGCGCAACACGGCAGTTGGCTGATTGCACCTTGTAACCAGGCGGCAACGGTCAGCCGCGCCTATCGTGGCGACACGCTGATCCTCGAGACGATCTTCACAACACCCGATGGCGAAGTCGCGGTAATCGATGCAATGCCGCTTCGCATGGCGGGTTCGCACGTCATTCGTCGCGTGGAAGGGCGGCGCGGCCTGGTGAAAATGCGGCTTCACCTGAAACTGCGTTTTGATTACGGCGCCTCCACGCCATGGGTGACGAGCGAAGATCCTGATTTTGGAATTGTTGCCGTGGCCGGTCCGGATGTCGTTACGGTTCGTGGGCCCGTGGCGTTGCAGGGACGCGATATGGCAACCGTTGCAGAGTTTGACGTATCGCATGGCCAAAGTCTCACATTCGTGTTGAGCCATGGCCCTTCCCACCTCGCGCCGCCGGAACGCTTCGACGCCGACGAGGCTTTGCGGGATACCGAAACGGCGTGGACGAAATGGTCCAAGCAATGCCAATATAACGGGCCCTACAAGGAAGCGGTACTACGCTCATTGATCGTGCTGAAGGCGCTCACCTACGAGCCAACCGGCGGCATCGTCGCTGCGCCTACCACGTCGTTACCCGAACAGTTGGGTGGGGCGCGCAATTGGGACTATCGCTTCTGCTGGCTGCGTGACGCGACGCTGACGCTGATCGCGTTGATGGGTGGCGGTTATTTCGATGAAGCCCAAGCCTGGCGGGATTGGCTGCACCGCAGTATTGCCGGCAACGCGGACGAATTGCAGATCATGTATGGTGTGGCCGGCGAGCGGCACCTGCTGGAATGGGAGGCCGAATGGCTACCCGGCTATCAAGGCGCGAAGCCGGTTCGGATCGGCAACGCCGCGTCGCAGCAATTGCAGCTTGACGTCTATGGCGAGGTGATGGCGGCACTTCATCTCGCACGCGGAAGCGGTCTGGCAGTTCCGGAATCGGCCTGGGCACTGCAGGTCAACATGCTCGAGCATCTCGAAGCGATCTGGCAGCAGCCGGACGAGGGAATTTGGGAAGTCCGCGGCGGCCGCCGGCACTTTGTGCAATCGAAAATCATGGTCTGGGTCGCGTTCGACCGCGCCGTCAAGGACATGGAGATGTACGATCTGCCGGGACCTGCCGCGCGCTGGCGGCAAATACGCGACGCTGTTCATGCCGATGTGTGCGCGAAGGGTTTTGTTGCAAAGAAAAACAGCTTTGTGCAAAGCTATGGCAATGATGCATTGGATGCCAGTCTGCTGATGTTGCCGCTTGTTGGTTTTCTGCCCTACCACGATGAGCGGGTGCGCGGCACCGTCGCCGCAATCGAGCGCGAACTCATGGCGGATGGGTTTGTGCTACGCTATCGAACCGAGCCGGGTGCGGACGGTTTGCCCCCCGGCGAGGGTGCCTTCCTGCCCTGCTCCTTCTGGCTGGTCGACAACTACGCCCAGCAGGGGCGCGGCGAGGATGCTCAAGAGTTGTTTGAACGCCTTCTCTCCTTACGCAACGACGTCGGTCTACTTTCGGAAGAATACGATCCGCGGGTCAGCCGGCAGGTGGGCAATTTTCCACAGGCATTTTCCCATTTGTCGCTCGTCAATACGGCCTTGACCTTGGCCGGCCGGCGGGCGGCGGCGCAACGAGACGATGGCGCGTCGACCGGGTCCAACGCGCGCGATCGGGCCATGGCGGCCCACGCGCCGTCGCGCGCCTGAAGGAACCCGTCAAACAACCTTTGCTTCATTGGCGCGTATGATCGCTCCGCCGAGCCCATCCAAAGCGGACAAGCTTTTTGTTTCTTTTTTTGAAAAACTTCCTTCCTTCCTCCGCCACATCGGCCATGCAAACCATGGCGGACAGCGTTTTCGCTTTACCTGCGGGCGTAGGCGAGTGAGACTGCGTCCGGCAACGCCCTGCGCAGACAGGGAGGCGGGCCGCCTTGGGGGGGAAATGGTTTCATGCGGTTGGGCACGCACAAATTACGCGCGGCGAATTCGGCGCCTTGTTACACGATCATCGCGGCCTGTCTGGCCGCGGAACTGGCACTGGCTGTAAGCACCGCGGCCGAAGCCGCGACCGCGCCGCCGGGGATCGAGCAGGTTACGGTCACGGCCAGGCGGCGGGCGGAGCGCCAACAAACCGTGCCGACCGCCGTCACCGCGCTCAGCGGGCGCGAGTTGGCAAAGCGCGGCGTGGTCAACACCAACGATCTGGCGCGCGCTGTGCCGTCATTGTCGATCGGCGGTCAGCAGCGCAACGATTCGCAATTCTACCTGCGCGGGCAAACGCCCGGCATCATCAACCAGGGCGTGCACAACAACTCCAGCGTCCAAATCTACTTTCTCGAGGTGCCGACGCTAACCTCCGGGCCCGGTACGTTCTACGACATGCAAAGCGTGGAAGTGCTCAAGGGCCCGCAAGGAACGCTGTTCGGCCGCAACACCACCGGCGGCGCCATCCTTTTCACACCTGTCAAACCGCGCGACGATTATGACGGCTACATCCAAGGCCGGCTGGGAAACTACAACGACCACGAGTTGGAGGGCGCACTCAACTTCCCACTCTTGCCGGAAAAACTCGATTTGAGAGTGTCCGGTGCGACAGCGCGACGCGACGGTTTCACCACCAACGTCATTACGGGCGAGAAGCTCGATGACCGCCACTACGATTCGTATCGCGTGTCACTCGACGCACATATCAGCGACACGCTGCAAAACCTGCTCGTTGTCGACGGCCGCATGATCAATGGCGCCGGCACCTCCGCCATTCCGGAGGAGTTCAACCCCGGCGTCGTCTTGAAGGAAAACGTCATCCCGGGCACCACGATTCCGCTGACATTCGGCGGCAGCGGGCCCTCGGTATTCTGCCTCGAAGGGTATGGACCACCATCGAGCGGCGGCTTAGGCCTTACCGGGCCTATTCCCGGTTGCCCCAACGGATTGATTCCCACATTTCTCGCGGCCTTGGCGGCAAACGACGTCTCCTATTATTCGAACGCCCTATTGAAACAGATAATCGCCCGTCAACGTGCGCTCGGGCCACGCCAGCTTGCCAGCGATGCTTATTTCTTCGATCAGGAACGTTCTCTCGACGCGACAAACATCACCACCTGGAACATCACCGACGACCTGCTGTTGAAGAACATCCTGGGCTACCGGTTCGAACGGCAAAACCAGGCATCCGATTTTGCCGGCTCAATTCTTCCCCTGGTGCGCAATACCAACACGCCAAGCGACTGGGGCGAGGATGCGCTACAACAGGCCAGCGACGAGTTGCAATTGCAGGGCACCGGCCTGGGCGGCAAGCTGCACTATATACTCGGCACTTACCTTGAAAACGCCGACCCCGGTCAACCGACGATCAGCCGCGCGGAGGAATTCGGACCACCGCCGGCACTCGAATCATTGCCGCAACTTTATGACCCGCTGACCGTCTCCAGCAGCGTCCTCAACTATCACAAATTCAATGACAAGAGCGAATCGGTCTTCCTGCATGGCGAATACGATCTCGGCGCCTGGCTGCACGGGCTGAAGGCATCGGCGGGAATACGTTACACCTGGGACGAGCGGCAAGCCTCCATCGACCAGCTCGATGGCATCGGCCAATGCATCGCGCGCACGGAAATCTACGCGGTGGCCGGAAAGCCCGTGTGCGCCACCAGCGAAAACGCCGAATTCACCGCGCCCACCTGGAGCGCCACGCTCGCCGAGCAATTGGATGCGAAAACGCTGGCCTATATAACATTACGGCGCGGATACAAAAGCGGCGGCTTCAACCTGCCCGCGCCCCGCGAATTGAACGGCAGCGTATTCGACCCCTCATTCGGACCCGAATACGTGTTCGATACCGAACTCGGGCTCAAGAAGGATTGGCAGATCGCCGACAGTCCGTTGCGTACCAATATCGCCGTCTTCCACGATGTCTACAGCAGCATTCAGGCTTCGTTCGCCACCGTCGCGGGCGGCACGGTCGCCTCGGTGGTGCAAAACGCCGGCCGCGCGCACATCGATGGCCTGGAGGTTGAACAGACCGTTCTGCCGATCCGAAACCTGCAAATCAGCGGCTATTTTTCGCTCCTGCGCGCGGTTTTCTCCACGCCCTTCTTCCAGGAAGGCGTCGATTTGAAGGGCACGCAGCTATTCTATTCACCGATACAAAAATACGGTATCACGGGCATATACACAATTCCGCTGTCCGAGCAACTCGGCGCACTCGCTTTCACGGCGGACTATTCGCTCTCCACCCATTACACCATTGCCGATCCGCTCGACCCGATGCCTTATTTCAAGGGGCAGGAGAACCTCAACCTGCGGGCCGACTGGAATAATGCCTACGGCAAGCCCATCGATGTCGCATTTATTGCAACGAATGCGCTGAACCGAACGTACGCGGTCGGCGGCTACCCGATTTACGGGCTCGCCGGCTTTCGCTCTGACATCTTCAATGAACCGCGCATGCTGGTGGGGCAGGTGACGGTCCATTGGGGCCCGGGGGCGACATGGTGATTAAGCAGGGAGGCACGACCTTCCCCAGGAAAAAGTTCTGTCCCAGGAGCCTCCATGCAACTCACCGACCAACATGAGGCCCTGCGCCGCACCGCGGAGCGGTTTATCGAATCTGAAATAAACCCGCATGTCGACGCATGGGAAGCCGACGAGATATTCCCCGCCCACGAAGTATTCAAGAAACTGGGCAATCTCGGCCTGCTCGGCATCAACAAGCCAATCGAAAATGGCGGCCTCGGGCTCGATTATTCATATGCCGCAGTCTTCAACGAAGCCACCGGCACCATCAATTGCGGCGGCATCCCCATGGCCATCGGTGTGCAGACGGATATGGCAACGCCGGCCCTCGCGCGGTTCGGATCCGCCGAATTGCGCGCCGAATTCCTCGCACCCTCCATCGCTGGCGACATGGTGGCATGCATCGGCGTCTCCGAACCAAGTGCGGGATCGGACGTTGCTGCCATCAAGACACGCGCGGTGCGGCAAGGCGGTGATTACATCATCAACGGCTCGAAAATGTGGATCACCAGCGGCACCCAGGCCGACTGGATGTGCATGCTCGCCAACACGGGCGACGGGCCGGTGCATCAGAACAAATCACTCATCATCGTTCCGCTCAAGGAAAACGGCAAACGCGCCCCCGGCGTCTCCGTCGGCAAGAAACTGCGCAAGATGGGCATGCATTCCTCCGATACCGCACTGCTCTATTTCGAGGATGTGCGCGTGCCCGCACGCAACCTGATCGGCGAGGCAGGCCGCGGATTCGTCTACCAAATGATGCAGTTCCAGGAGGAACGCCTCTATGCCGCCCTCAAATCCGCGGCCGCGTGCGAACGCATGATCGCCGCCACCATCGACTACACAGGCCAGCGCCACGCATTCGGCAAATCCATCCTGCACAATCAGGTGGTGCATTTCCGCCTGGCCGAACTCGCAACCGAGGCCGAGGCCTTGCGCGCGCTCACCTGGAAAGCCATCGAAATCCATGTCGGCGGTGGTGATTGCACCAAACTTGCCAGCATGGCCAAGCTGAAAGGCGGCCGCCTGCAACGCGAAACGGCCGATTCGTGCCTGCAATATTGGGGTGGCATGGGATACATGGACGAAACGCCGATCAGCCGCAGCTTCCGCGATGGCCGTCTGGGGAGTATTGGTGGTGGGGCGGACGAAGTTATGTTGGGGATTATTGCCAAATATATGGGAACTTCACCAGGGAAGAAGTAAGGCAGCAGTTCTTTTTTGAAAAAAAGAACCAAAAAACTTTTGGCAGCGCCACGGCTCTAAAGAATCAAAACTTTTTGTTTCTTTTTTTCAAAAAAGAAATACTTCCTTTGTCAAAACCACCCCTTCACGTCGCGCAATATCTCCCGCGCGGCATTGCGCCCGGGAATCCCCGTCACGCCCCCGCCCGGATGGCTGCCCGACCCGCACATGTAAAGACCTTTGAGCGGACCTCGATAATCGCCGTATCCCAGCACCGGCCGGGCGGAAAAAAGCTGGTCGAGCGACAACGCCCCGTGAAAAATGTCGCCGCGCAGCAAACCGAATTTTTCCTCCAAATCGAGCGGCGAAAGCGCCATGCGCCCCAGCACGCTGGCGCGGAAATTGGGTGCGAATTGCGTTACTGTATCGATAATATGATCGGCCACCTCGTCGCGCGCATCATGCCAATTTCGTCCATCCGGCAATTCCGGCGCGAAATGCTGGCAGAACAAGCTCGCGACATGCTGGCGCGGCGGCGCCAGCGTGTCATCCAGCATGGACGGAATGAGCATCTCCACAATCGGCTTACGCGACCATCCGGTCTGGCTCGCGTCGCGCCAGGCGCGATCCATATAGGCCAGCGTCGGCGCCATGATAATGCCAGCGGTATGGTGGTCGCCCGGTTCCGGCAACGACGTAAAGCGCGGCAGTTCCGAAAGCGCTACGTTCATGCGGAACGTGCCCGACCCGCCACGCCACGCCGCAATGCGGGCACGGAAATCGTCGGGCAACGAATCCTGTGGCAAAAGCCGCTGATACAGCAGTTGCGGATGCACGCCGCTGATCACGCGCCGGGCGCGCAACGTGCGGCCGCTCTGCGTCACCACGCCGGCCGCCGCACCCTTCTCCACCATCACTTCGCGCACCCCGTCGCGCAGAATTATTTCGGCGCCCGCTTCCGCGGCCGCTTTCGCCATCGCCTGCGTAATGGCCCCCATGCCGCCGGTCGCATGCCCCCACGCCCCGGCGCGCCCTTCCACCTCCCCGAAGACGTGGTGCAGCAGCACATACGCACTGCCCGGCGCATAGGGGCTCGCGAAATTGCCCACGATACTGTCGAACCCCAGCAGCGCCTTAATCGCACTGCCGCGAAAACGGCTGTCCAGCATATCGCCCGCGGATTTGGTGAACAGGTCCAGCAAGTCGCGCTGCGTTTCGGCATCAAGCCCGTGCATCAGCCGCGCCAGCGACGCGCCGCCGAGCAAATCGTGCAACCCACCCTTTGGGTTCGGCGGCGTCAGATGCAGCACACGGCGCAGCGGCCCCACTACCCGTTCCAGCATGGCGCCGTATCGATCGTACGCGTCCACATCCTCCGGTGCGAATTTGGCGATCTCGGCGCGATCCGCGGCCGCATCCACGCCCACGCACAGCGCGCGCCCATCCGCCGCCGGCAGAAAATTGCCCATCCGCCGCAGCACAATGCGTAACCCGTGGCGCCGCAGGTCCAACTCGCGAATGACAGCCGGGTCCAGCAGGCTGACCGTGTAAGCGGCAACGGAATTGCGGAACCCGGGATGGAATTCCTCGGTCACCGCCGCGCCGCCGACGACGTCCCGGCGCTCGACAAGGGCCACCCGCAGTCCCCGCCGCGCGAGGTAGAAGGCGCACACCAGCGCGTTGTGGCCCGCGCCTATAAGGACGGCATCGTAAATATCCTTGGACAATTTGTTATCGCATCCAATTGCAAAGATGAACCTACGCTAGGCGGCATTGAAGGCAAGGCGAAGGCAAGAAAGCAGTTCTTTTTTGAAAAAAAGAACCAAAAAACTTTTGTCCTGTTTGGGCGCCGGCGCATTAAGATCGGGACGCATAGATTTCGTTTTTTTATCGATACATAACAAACAAAAGTTTTTTGTTTCTTTTTTTCAAAAAAGAAATACTTCCTTCCTTCCTTTTTCATTCCACCGGCGCATCGCCCAACCCCAGCGAGCGTTGCATGATCACCACATCCAGCCAGCGACCGAACTTGATCCCCGCCGCACGCAGCACGCCGGTCCGCACGAAGCCGAGCGACGCATGCACCCCGATCGAGCCGATATTCTCCGAATCGCCGATCAGGGCGAACATCTGCCGCAGGCCCGCCGCCTCGGCCTGCGCCACCAAAGCCGCCACCAACGCCTTGCCCACGCCCTGCCCGCGCACGTCGTCGCGCACATACACGCTGTCCTCCACCGTCCAGCGATAGGCCGAGCGGTGGCGGAACGGGCCGTAATAGCCGTATCCCAGCACGCCGGTGGCGTCGCGCGCCACCAGCCACGTAAACCCCGCTGCCACGCCCGCAGCGCGGCGCGCGGCCATTTCCTCGATGCAGGGGGGCACTTCCTCGAAGGTGCCGGTGCCATGCAGCACGTGGTGCGCATAGATCGCCGCGATCTCGGGCAGGTCGGCGTCCGCGGCCGGGCCGACCGCCGGCGGGACGCCGGCAGCCGCGCTCGGGGCCGCAGGGTCCGGGCCGCTCACGGCCGAAACCCTCCGGCGCCAGGCCGGCGCCCCGTCTCGATAATCACCTGCGGGACTGCATTTGGGCACTTGATCATGGTGGGGCGAGTCCTTTAGGCGTTGCGAAACCGCGGCGGAGGCGGCATTTTGGCGGCACGGCTGGCCGATTTCGCCAGCAAATCCGCGAAAAATTATCCCGGTCGAAGGGAATACCGTGTTATGGGGTGGCGGCGGAAGCCCGCCCCGGCGGGCCCGGTCCGATCTAATCTACCGCCTTGCTGAGAGGATTTAGAGTGGATCCAAATATTGAGAGCGCCTCCGGCCCGGCAGGCGGAGACGACCCGGCGCCCGCGCCGCACGCGCCAGGTGGCGAAACCGAAGCGCTGACCCCCACCGAACTGCGCCTGCGCGCGGTCGCCGTGGCCGCGCGTTTCTATGGCGTCGATCTCGATATCAGCGAATATCGCGGCCCGGCGGGCGAGCCCTATCCGTCGCCCGCCTCACTGGTGAAATGGCTCACCGAGCAGGGGCTGCTGGCCAAGGCGACCGTGTTGAAATGGAAAAACCTGTTCCGTTTCAGGGAAACCAGCCCGGTCGTCATATTGCTGCGCGACGGCACCGCCGGCCTCGTCATCGGGGCGGACGCGCAGCGCGACATCGTGTGGGTCAAAAGCCCCGCCGCGCGCGACTCCGAACCCGCCGTTGCGGTGGACCGCCTGCGCCTGGAACAGGCCTGGGGCGGCGAGGTGGTCCTGGTCCGCCGCGCCGTCGCGCAGACGGACGCGGACGCGCCGTTCACCCTGGGCTGGATCTTCCGGCAGGTCGGCAACGAAAAAAAGCTGCTGTGGCAGATTTCCTACGCCTCGGTGGTGCTGTCCATCCTGGCCATCGTGCCCGCCTTCCTGGTCATGAGCACGATCGACCGCGTGCTGGAATTCAACAGCATCGCGACATTCTACCTGCTGTTCACCCTCATGCTGACCATCATGTTCTTCGACATGCTGCTCGGCTGGGCCCGCCGCGAGTTGGTGAACGTGATCGGCGCCAAGCTGGACGCCAAGCTCAACCTGCAGATCTTTTCCCGCATGCTCGGTCTCAGCCTCGAATTTTTCGAGCGCAGCCAGGCCGGTGAAACGATCGGACGCCTGGCCATGGTCGCCAAGGTGCGCGAGTTCATTACGGGAAAGCTGCTCACCACCGTGCTGGACGCCAGCACGATGCTCATCCTGGTGCCGGTGCTGTTCTACATGGAGGCCACGCTGGCCACCATCACGTTCGCCGTCGCCGGGGTTATTGCCATCATCGTCATCAGTTTCCTGCATCCGGTCGGCCGGCTGGTCGGTCTGCAGGTGCAGGCCGAACACAAGAAAATGGCGGTGCTGACGGAAACCGTGCACGGCATCCGCACCGTGAAAACGCTCGCACTGGAACCGCAGCAGAAGCAGATCTGGGACGAGCGGGTGGCGGAATCGACCGGCTGGCGCCTGGCCGCCGGGCGCATGGCCAACTGGCCGCAAACCATGATCGATCCGCTGCAAACATTCATGTCGCGCGGCGTGGTGGTGTTCGGTGCCTACCTGGCGCTGCAAGCCAATAGCGGCGTCGACCGTGGCGCGCTGATTGCGTTCATGATCCTCTCCGGCCGCGTCTCCAGCCCGCTGGTCAGTTTCGCCCGGCTGATGGAGGATTTCCAGGAAGTGCGCACGGCGGTCGGCCAGATCGCCAAGGTGCTGAACAATCCGCCGGAAGTCCGCAATGTCAGCGACGGCATGCGGCCGCGGTTCGAGGGCCGGGTAGCGTTCGAGGATGTCACCTTCACCTATCCGTTGGGCTCGCGGCCGGCGCTGAACCGGGTCAATTTCGACGTGCCGCCCGGCACCATGCTGGGCCTGGTGGGACGTTCCGGCTCCGGCAAGTCGACCATTACGCGCCTGCTGCAAGGCATCAACCGCGAATATTCCGGCGCCGTGAAGATCGACGGCATGGAAATGCGCGAAATCAACCTCGCCCATTTGCGCAAGAGTCTCGGCGTCGTGCTGCAGGACAATTTCCTGTTTCGCGGCACCGTGAAGGACAACATCATTTCCGGCCGTGCCGGCCTCACGCTGGAGGACGCGGTGCGCGCCGCCAGGCTCGCGGGGGCCGAGGAATTCATCGAGCGCATGCCGCAAGGCTACGACACCTGGATCGAGGAAGGCTCGCCGAACATTTCCGGCGGCCAGCGGCAGCGCCTGGCCATTGCGCGCGCGCTCATCACGAATCCACGCATCATGATCCTCGACGAGGCGACCAGCGCGCTCGATCCGGAATCGGAAGCTTTGGTAAACGCCAATCTGGTCCGCATCGGCAAGGGGCGCACCATGGTCATCGTGTCGCACCGCCTCTCCAGCCTGGTGAATTGCGATCTCATCATGGTGCTCGACCGCGGCGAAATGCTCGACATCGCGCCGCACAGCGTTCTGGTGGAGCGCTGCAGCGTATACCGGACGCTCTGGAATCAGCAGAACCGGCATATTTCGGCGGCGCAGGTGGCAACACCGGCGCTCACGCAGGGAGAGTAACCCAGCATGTCCGTAACAACCTCGCCCACCAAAACACCCAGCAAGGTTCCGCCCGGGCCGCCCGCACCCCCCACCGCGCCCGGCGGCTTCCTGTCCCGCCTGCGCAGCCGGCCGGACGACATGACGCCGGAAGTGCTGGAGTTCTTCTCGCCGTCGCAGGCGCTGATATCGCGGCCGCCTTTGCCGCTGGCCATCCGGGTCATGTCCATCATCGGCGCCATGGTGTTCTCCGTCATCGTCATCTTTTTCATCGTCCACATCGACCGGATTGCCAGCGGCAGCGGCACAATCGTGTCGCTGACGCCGGAGACCGTGGTGCAGCCGCTGAATGCCGGCGTGGTCAAGACCATTGCGGTTTCGGCCGGCGACATCGTGCGCAAGGGCCAGTTGCTGGCCCAGCTCGATCCCACCTATGCGGCGGCGGACAATACCGCGGCGCGCGAACAGGTGGATCGTTACCAAACCGAGGTTGATCGCCTCACCGCCGAAAGCCATGGCACAGCCTACCGGCCGCAGCATCTGACCGCCGGCGCCCTGGTGCAGGAAGGCATTTTCTCGCAGCGCGCCGCGGCCAGGGAGGCCGAGCTGCGCTACTACAAGGGGCAGCTCGACGCGCAGCGCGCGCTCGCGCAGCAGGCCGAAGCGCAGGTGCGCCAGTACGCCAAAGAAACCGGCGTCACGATGGACGTCGAAAAAATCCAGGCGCGGCTGGAGGCCGATGCCGTCGGCAGCAAGCTCGCCACGCTGGCCGCGACGCAGGCCAGGCTGGAAACCGAACGCAACGTGCTGTTCAACATCGAGCAGGAACAGAATGCACGCCAGCTCGCCGCGGCGCTGCAGGGCCAGCTCGACAATTACAATCAGCAATGGTTCGCCGACGTGTCGCAGACCATTACGGACGACGAGGTGCAGTTGGCCTCGTACCGGGATCAGATGGAACATGCCGCGCTGAATTATAAGCTGGTCGATCTGCGCGCGCAGGAAGACAGCATCGTGCTGTCCGTCGCCCCCGTATCGCCCGGCTCGGTCATGCAGAGCGGCCAGACCTTCTTCACTTTGGTGCCGATCAACGCCCCGCTCGAGGCGGATGTTCAAATCACGGCCGATGAATCCGGCTTCCTTCAAGTGGGACAGGCCGCCGACATCAAGTTTCAGACCTTCCCGTTCACCGCCTTCGGCATGGCGGCCGGATCGGTGCGGATGATGAGCGCGGAAAGCTTCGTGACCGGCGGCAGCAACGGCGCCACCGTCGGCACGCCGGCCGGCACGGTCGGCAACAGCATCTTCACCGGCGTCAACCCAACCAATCCGTACTTCTACGACGTGCGGGTTTCGCTCGACCGGCTCAACCTGAAAAACGTGCCCAGGAACTTCCACGTCACGCCCGGCATGTCGGTGGTCGTGGACGTCAAGGTCGGTCAGCGCACCATCGCCGAGTATCTGGTGGAACGCATGATGCCAATCATCTACGAGGGCATGCGTGAGCCTGATTGATCCGTTGCGGGGCCATCACAGGTCGTTTGCGGCGCGTGTCGGAGACGCAGGCGCCGCGCGGCGCCGCGCGACCTCGATAGACCTGCCGCGACCAAACCGGCCGGGATGGACCGCCTAACCGCATGATGAGTTTTATCGACCGGGTCGTTTCCGCGGGATCGCCGATGGCGGCCCTCAAGCGCGCGATCCAGCTGGATGAAGCCGGCGAACCCAAGCGCGCGTTCGCCCTGTTCACGCGCGCCGCGCGCGCCGGATTACCCGAGGCGCAGTTCCGCGTCGGCCGCGCCTACCTTAAAGGCTCCGGTGTTCCCGTCAGCCGGCGCGACGGCGCGGCATGGCTGGAGCGCGCCGCCCAGGCCGGCTGGGTCGAAGCGCAAACCTTGCTCGCCACGCTGTACCTCTATGGTCTGGCAGGCCGAAAACAGAAAGCCGCGGTCGGCGGACCGCTCTTCGCCCGGGTCGGCGCCGCCGCGGACGAGCCCGACTATCCCGAAGCGCTCCGGTGGGCGCGCATGGGCGCCGAGGGCGGATCGCCTGAAGCCCAGGCCCTGCTCGGCTACATCCTCACCTCCGGCCCGGAGGAAATGCGCAATGTCGAGGAGGCGGACGCCTGGTACGAAAAGTCCGCCGAGGCAAACTGCGCGCAAGGCCATCTGGGCCTGGGCCTGTCGCGGCTGCGCACGGCGCGCGACCAACCCAGCCACGCGCTCGCGGCTGACTCGCTCAAGAAAGCCGCGGAAGCCGGCCTGCCAACCGCGCTCTATCTGCTCGGCGTCATGCACGAACGCGGCGCCGGCGTTCCGCTGGACATGCAGGAAGCGGCGAATTGCTACCGCCAGGCAGCCGAAAAGAACGTCCGCAGCGCTCAGGCCCGCTGGGGCCTCGCCCTGCTCGAGGGGCGCGGCGTCGCCAAGAACCCGGTCGAGGGCGAATCCTGGCTCCGCCGCGCCGCCAACGCCGGCGACCGCGAGGCAGCCGCCCTGGTGGGCGACATCTATGCCCGCGGCGGCGAGTTGCCGCCGAACTATGCCGAAGCCGCCATCTGGTACAACCGCGCCGCCGAGGCCGGCCACGCGGCCGCGGCGCGCGCCCTCGGCCTGCTGTTCCTCACCGGCGCCGGCGTGCACCGCGACCCCGAGGAAGCCGGCCGCTGGTTCCGACGCGCCGCCGAAAGCGGCGACCGCCAGGCGCAGGCCGACCTCGCCAACCTCCTGCTCACCGGCAGCGGCAGCGACGACGACCGCCGCCGCACCCGCGAACTTTTCGAGCAAGCCGCCGGATCGGGCGACCTGGTCGCCGCCTTCAACCTCGGCGTCTGCCTGGCCGAGGGTGTCGGCGTCGATCGCGACGACCGGCGCGCCATGCTGTGGCTGCGCCGTGCCGCCGACGGCGTGGTGAACGCGCAATACTGGTTCGGCCGCATGTTGATCGAGGGACGCGGCCTGGACGCCGATCCGGCCGAGGGCCGCATCTGGATCACCCGCGCCGCGGATTCCGGCATGAGCGACGCCCAGGTGGCCCTCGCCGAACTGATGCTCAACGGCACCGGCGTGCCCACCGATCACCCCGCGGCGCTCGCTTTGTTCCGCCGCGCCGCCGAACAGGGCCACCTCGGCGCCATGTTCGCCGTCGGCGCCATGCTCGGCGGCGGCCACGATGTGCCGGAGGATAAGGCCGAAGCCCAGACCTGGTACCGCCGCGCCGCCGAAAAGGGCCACGCCCACGCGCAAATGATGCTGGGCCGTTTCCTCATGCGCGGCCTCGGCGGCGAGCGCAACGACGAGGAAGCGAGAACCTGGCTGCAGAAGGCCAAGAACCAGGGATTGGAGGAGGCGGGCGCCGATCTGGCGAGGCTTTCGGAAGCGGCGTAGGCAAGGCGGAAAGCAGTTCTTTTTTGAAAAAAAGAACCAAAAAACTTTTGGTCCAGATATCGCCTCCTTCCCTAAGCGCCGCTAGGCTCAACATAACAGATCGCCAGGAATACGAATCCCAGCAAGCCACGCACGCCTGGCTGGCAGCGGCGGACGCAAGCACGCCGCGAGATGCCCGCCGGTGGCTGGAACGTTCCTATCGTTTCGCCAGCGGCGACCAGGACCTGGCCTTCGCCCTGGCCTCCACGCGCCTGGCGGACGGCGACGCCGCCGCCGCCCGAACCCTGTTCGAAACGATCGCGGCGCGCCATCCCACGCGGGAAGTTCTCGCCGGCCTCGCCGCCAGCGCGCTTGCCACCGGCGATCGCGCCGCCGCCGCCGCTTCCCTGGCGCGCGCGCTCGCCCACTTCGTGCCCAACCAGGCCATGCTGGCGTTGGCCCGCGCTTGCGCGGGCGGATCCGGCTGGTGCGGCCTCGACGATGTAGGCCGGCTGCTGATCGACCCGCCCGGCCCCGTGCTGGTCACCCTGGATGGCGTCCCGGCCGACACGGGCCCGGCGGGCGCATTGCCCCAAGCCTGGCGCACGTCGGCCACGCTCGCCGTCACCCACGCCGGCCGGCACCTGCTCGGCAGCCCGATCGACCTCGCCGCCCGCCGCCGCACCGAGGGGTTCGTGGCCCTGACACCAACCGGCATCGAAGGCTGGGCCTGGCACCCGGCGGCGCCGGAAACCGATCCGGTGCTGCACATCCTGCAAGGCCGCCGGACGGTGGAACTGACCGCCACCGAGCCCGCCGCCATGCCGCCGCCAGCCCCGCCGCTCGCCAGGCCGCGCGCGTTCTCCTACCGCTGCGACACCGCGCGCGCCGCGCTCCGCGTGCTCGGCCGCGATGGGCGCGATCTCTGGGGCAGCCCGCTCGGCGGCCCCGCACCCAGGCGCCCCGCACCCAGGCGCCCCGCACCGGGGCCCGCACCCCGACCCGGCGCCGGCACCGCCGTCATCATTCCGGTCTATCGTGACGCTGCCGCAACCCGCGCCTGCCTGCACAGCGTGCTGGCGACGCGCGCGCCCGGCGATACCATCATCGTCGTCAACGACGCCGCGCCCGAACCGGCGCTCGTCGCCCACCTCAGGCAACTGGCCGGCGACGGCGCCATCACCGTGCTGCCGTCCTGCGCCGACGATCCGGCACGCAACATGGGATTTCCCGCCGCCGTCAACGCCGGCCTGGCCGCCGCCGCCGGACGCGACGTGGTGCTGCTGAACAGCGACACTGTCGTCTTCCCCGGCTGGCTCGCCGGCCTCCGCGCCGCCGCGCACGGTGCCCCCGACATCGGCACGGCCACGCCGATTTCCAACGACGCCACAATCTTCACCTACCCCGATGCCGCCAATCCCGCGCCCATGCCCGCCCAAGCCGACGGCGCCGCCCTCGCGCGCCTCGCCGCCCGCGCCAATCGGGGCACGGTCATCGACGTGCCCACCGCCCACGGCTTCTGCATGTTCATCCGCGCCGACTGCCTGCACCGCACCGGCCTGTTCCGCGCCGACCTCTTCGCCCAGGGCTACGGCGAGGAGAACGATTTCTGCGAGCGCGCCCGCGCGCTCGGTTTCCGCCACGTCGCCGTCCCCGGCATCTACGTCGCCCACCAGGGCGGCGCGAGTTTCGGCGCCGCGAAGGCCCATCTCCTGCGCCGCAACTTCGCCCTGCTGCAAAGCCTGCACCCCACCTACACGGCGCGCGTGCACGCTTTCATTGCAGCCGACCCAATCGCCCCCGCGCGCCGCCGCCTCGACCGCGCCCGCCTCCGCGCCGCCCACCGCAACGACGCGCCGGGAATCATCCTCGTCACCCACGCCGGCCGCGGCGGCACCACCCGCGTCGTCGAGGAAAGGGCCGCCCACGCCATGGCAAGCGGCCGCCTGCCCATCCTGCTGCGCGGCGACGAGGGCATCACCCTCCTCGGCGCGGACGGCGCCTACCCCAACCTGCGCTATCGCCTGCCGCAGGACGCCGGCCGCCTCCTCCGCCTGCTCCGCGCGCTGCGGCCGGCCGCGGTGGAAATGCACCACAGGCTGGGCCACCACCCGGCCCTGCTACCCCTCCTCGAACGCCTCGGCTTGCCCACCGAAATCTGGGTGCACGATTACGGCTGCCTCTGCCCCCGCCTCACCTTCGTTACCGGCGACGGCCGCTTCTGCGGCGAAGCCCCGCCGACCGCCTGCGTCCCCTGCGTCGCACGGTGGGACCAGGTTTACGTCCCGCCGATCGACGCCGCCTCACTGCGCACCCAAAGTGCGCGCCAATTCATCGCCGCCCGCCGGGTTGTCGCCGCCTCCGCCGACGTCGCCGCCCGTATCCGCCGCCACTTTCCGGCCGCCCCCATCGACATCGTCCCGCTGCAGCCCAATCCCGCACCGCGTCCCCGCGCCCCAGCGCCGCTCACCATGACCCCCCTTACCGTGGCCGTCGTGGGCGCCATCAGCCGGGCAAAAGGCTACGACGTCCTGCTCGCCTGCGCCGAGGACGCCGCCGCCCGCAACCTGCCGCTCCAGTTCGTGGTGATCGGCTACACGCTGGACGACACCCCCCTGCTGCGCACCCGCCGCGTCTTCGTCACCGGCCCGTACCAATCCGGCGAAGCCCCCGCCCTCATCGCCCAATCCCGCGCCGGCCTCGCCTTCCTCCCCTCGATCTGGCCGGAGACTTGGTGCTATGCCCTGAGCGACGCCTGGGACGGGGGATTGAACGCTGCGGTCTTCGATATCGGCACGCCGGCCGAGCGCGTGCGGCGCACCGGGCGCGGCATCGTGTTGCCGCTTGGCCTGTCCCCATCAGGCGTGAACGACGCGTTGTTGAATCATCAATCCCTTGCGCGTAGGTCTGTGCCGTGATTCGCGTTCCCGGATCGAGCGCGCGTCATTTCGTTGCGATCTCCACGCATACAGTCCGCGTTTCATTCTCAAATCCACTACACATCCATTGGGGCCAATGCAGGAGCGAGATAGTCCACCGTGAGCGAAACCAAGACGCAACCCGCCCAACTCCCGGCCGCGGCTCCCGCGGCTCCCGCCCAGGCGAGCCCCGGTCCCAAGCCGACCACCGAACTGAAGGTGTCGGGCCATCTGATGACCCTGGATGCCGGCCTGTTCTGTATCTTCACGCCCCCCGGCAGCCCGGTGCCAGACCAGGCCAGCGGCCTGCCCGGCATCCGCCTCACCTTGCCGCCCGGCCCTGCCTTCCGGCCCGAATCCATCACCATCAGCACGTTCCGGGAGGACGGGTGGCTGGGCGGCTGGAACGGCGCCGCGCTGGTGCGCGTCTCGCGCGGACCCGCCCAGGTGCTGGTCACCATCTATCAGGCGCCGAACGTCAAGGGTGAGGCACCCAAACTGCAAATCCTGAAACTGGCGGAAGGCACCAGCCCCGGCGCCGCCCGCGCGGCGGGCACGCCGGGGGCGGCGCCGCCCCCCGCGCCGCCCCCCGCGCCGCCATCGCCGGTTCGGGAAACGCCGGCCAAACAAGCAGCCGCAGCACCCGCCGCCGCGTCCGCCCCGCAAAACACCCCCGGCGGCGGCGCCGGCCGCGCCGCCCCCGCCGGCACCGAAATCACCGCCCATGTGCAGGTGAGCGGCGACATCGCCGCCCGTCTCGGCGAATGGGTCGGCACCCAGGGCAGCAAGCATTGGGTCGAGGGATTCGCCATCGCGCCGCAGGAACAGATCCAGCCGGGCGACATCGAATATCAGGCCGTGCTCGGCCGCGGCTGGCTCAGCCCCTGGGCCGAGGGCGGCCAATTCTGCGGCAGCCGCGGCATGAGCCTCCCCATCCTGGGGCTGCGCGTGCGCCTGCGCGGCGAGGCGGCGGAGACGCATGATTGCGCCGTTACCGCAACATTCGTCGACGGCACCAAGGTCGGCCCGCTCGACAATGGGGAGCCGGCGCAGGCCGAAACCCTGTCCCCGCTCGAAGCCTTCCTGGTCGTGGTCACGCCGCGCGCCACCGC
>CAJCIS010000188.1 GCA_903970435.1 Acidobacteriota bacterium
CCGCACTCGAACAGCGGCGGCGACAGCGGCAGCGCCCGCCACGTCATGGCGGATACCAGCCCCCATTCGATGCCGGCCGCCGCGGCCGCGAACGCCATGAAGGCGAGCCACACCACGCCAAATCCCTGGCGCGTCAGGAACCGCCGGTAATGCAGCGCCGTGCCCTGCGCCATGAGCAGGATCAGCACGCCCACGCCAATCGGGCCTTGCGCCAGCAGGTCGAGCAGCAACCCGATGGCGAACACGCTGGCGGCCGGCAGCGACGCCGGCCGGTACAGCGACCAGAAATACACCGACGCCAGCGCCCATGCCGGCTGCATTTCGGCTTGCCCCGGCAGTTCGAGCGGCATCGACAGCAGCAGCAGTACAAGCGTGGTGAGCGCCACCGGAAACGCATACCGCGCCGCCATATCCAGACGGTGGCCAACGGTCAGACGCGGCCGGATACCGGGTGTCTTATCCATCCAAAGGCCAAAGCCTGCCCTTTTGCCGGGAAACACTTCCTCGGCTTACGCCGGCGGTAGGACCATAAACCAATTCGAACAAGCTCAGGCATTCAATCCGCCCGTGGCCGCTTGTCGATATGGGACCACCGCTTTTCACCCTTTCGGCTCGGCCATCACCGTACGTCCAGGTGCCTCGGGCGGCACGATCCCGCCGAGGCCGTAATCGAAAATCCGCACGATTTCGAGCCGTTCGAGATTGGCGGCCGGGTTCACCATCGGCTGCATGCCACTGGCATAATGCACCGTTCCGACCAGCAGTCCGGCCGGAAACGCGTTCGCCTCGGCGCTCGTGACCACGCGCTCGCCCTCGGCCGGATGCGCGCCGTCGGGCAGGAACATCAGCCGCGGATAGGGCGCGTTGCCGCCGACCAGGATGGCCTTGGCCCGGCTCTGCTCCAGCGTGACCGGAATGCGGCTGTTGATGTCGGTCATCAGCAGCACCCGCGCGCTGCGGGCGCCCACTTCGGTGACCCGGCCGACCAGCCCGCTGGCGTCGAGCGCGATCTGACCCTTCCGCACCGCATGGTTGGGCCCCATCGACAGCAATACCGAGCGTGCGTAGACGCCCCCCGCGTCCGCCACCACGCGTGCCGTCACGAACGACAGCGACGGATCGGGGATCCAGTGCAGGTTGGCTTTCAGCGTGGCATTTTCCGCGTCGAGCGCCATCGCGACATCGTACCACCGGCGCAGCCGGTCGTTCTCGGCACGCAACCGCATATTTTCCGACCGCAGGCTGAACACGTCGCCGACATAAGCCGCGGCATCCCAGGCCGTGGCGAGCGGCACCGCCAGCATGGCGTAAATCGGCGCCAGCGCGTCCGACAGCGTGGTACGTGCGCGTTCCGGCACATAGGGTGCGGCCCGGCCCAGCAGCATGATGGCCAGCGAAAGCACGATCAGCACGGGCAAGGTCAGCCGGGCGATCGCCTGGCGGGCCTGAATGGATAGGCGGAGCACGGCGCAATCCCAGAAAAACGCCCGACGATATGACGGATCGATGCGGGCGCATAGACGGACTCTGGGCTGTTAAGCATCGGAAGTATAAAGCGATGCAGGCCGGGGGCCCGTTTGGCATCACGACCACGTGAGAAAAAGGAAGCCGTTCTTTTTTGAAAAAAAGAACCAAAAAACTTTTGTTTTTTAGAGCAGAAGTTTTTTGGTTCTTTTTTTCAAAAAAGAACTGCTTCCTTCCTTTAATACATCGACGTCAAAACATTCCGCAGCGGCGTGTTCAACCCCTCCAGCGCGCGTCCCGTCCCCAGCACCACGCACGACAGCGCGTCCTCCGCAATCACCACCGGCAACCCGGTCGCCTCGCGCAGCACCTCGTCCAGCCGGTTCAGCAACGCCCCGCCGCCGGTCAGCACAATGCCCTTGTCCACGATGTCGGACGCCAGTTCCGGCGGCGTATTCTCCAGCGCCACCTTCACCGCCTCGGTGATCTGGAACACCGGTTCGGCCAGGCTTTCGGCGATGTGCGCCTGGCTCACCACGATTTCGCGCGGCACGCCGTTGATCAGGTCGCGCCCCTTGACCTCCTTGCACGGCCCGTCGGCGCCGTTGTCCGGCATGCGCGCGGCCCCGATTTCCAGCTTGATCCGCTCGGCCGACGATTCACCGATCAGCAGATTGAAATTGCGCCGGATGAAATTGATGATCGCCTCGTCCATCTTGTCGCCGCCCACCCGCACCGAGCGCGAATAGACAATGCCGCCCAGCGAAATGACGGCCACCTCGGTCGTGCCGCCGCCGATATCGACGATCATCGACCCGCTCGGCTCGGTCACCGGCAGCCCGGCCCCGATCGCCGCCGCCATCGGCTCCTCGATCAGGAACACCCGCCGCGCCCCGGCCGATTCCGCGCTTTCCTGGATCGCCCGCCGCTCCACCGCGGTGGAGCCGGACGGCACGCACACCACGATGATGGGGCTGGCGAACCCCCGCCGGTTATGCACCTTGCGGATGAAATGCTTGATCATCTCCTCGGCGACCTCGAAGTCGGCGATGACGCCGTCGCGCATCGGCCGGATCGCCTGAATGTTCCCCGGCGTGCGGCCCAGCATCTGCTTGGCCTCCTCGCCCACGGCCAGTACCTGCTTCTTGCCGCGCACGTCGGCGATTGCCACCACGCTGGGTTCGGCGAGCACGATACCGCGGCCACGCACGTAAACCAGCGTGTTGGCGGTGCCGAGATCGATCGCCATGTCGGCCGACATGACGCCCAGCAGACGGGATAGCATAACGGAAAAACCTTCCAGCTTCGGGGGCCCTGAACCCGAAGCGTCAGTGTAAAGGGTGTCTGGATGCAGGGGGCCAGGGCATATAGGCCGGGGGCCACGCGAGCAAGGGGCGGCGGCACGGCACGCAGAAGCCGGCGAACGAGCGTGAAATAATATAACGGAATGTCACACACGCGCTGGTCAAGTATCTCAGAAAGCGCTGTTTTCCTAGGCTAACACGATGCGCGCCACAGGCCTCGGCTTGCGCGGGCACCGTGTCGCGCGCCTTGGAACTGGCCTTGCGAAGCCCACGTTAGCTGCGCGAGAGTCCCGTCCATAGCAGCGGCGGGTCTGTTATCCATGCTTCGCCAAGGCGGAGCCGGGCTCAAGTGTCGGCTAGAGGAGAATATTTACCATGCGCAAAGTGGCGCTCTGTTTCGGCACGGCCGCCCTTCTGGGTCTGTCGGCCTGCACCAATCCTTACGATCCCGGGCAACGCGCTGTCGGCGGCGGCCTGCTGGGCGCCGGCGCCGGTGCGGCGATCGGCGGCATCGCCGGCGGTGGCCGCGGTGCGGCAATCGGTGCCCTGGCCGGCGGCGCGCTCGGCGCGGTCGGCGGCGCGGCAACCACGCCGCAGCCCCCACCGCCCGGCTATTATCCGCCGCCCCCGCCCGGGTATCCGCCGCCGCCTCCGGGCTATTATCCGCCGCCGCCGCCGCCGCCAGGGAATGGGTATTGAAATGAAACGGAAAGGCCAGGGTTTTTCCTGGCCTTTTTGTTGTTGCTGAAGCGAGAAGAAGTAGTTCTTTTTTGAAAAAAAGAACCAAAAAACTTTTTTCTGTTTGAAGGTGAAATGAGCAGAAGTTTTTTGGTTCTTTTTTTCAAAAAAGAACTACTTCCTTGATCTTACGATACAAGAAATCCCCCATCCACGTTCAATGAAATTCCGGTGGTATAACTGGCCGCCCCGGAAACCAGATACAGCACAGCGCCGGCCATCTCGTCCGGCTCCGCCGGCCGCGCCATCGGAATATGCGCCGCCCATTTCTCGCCGGTAGCCCCCTCCAGCAGAGCCCCCGCCAGCTTCGTCCGCGTCAGCCCCGGCAGCAACGCATTCACCCTGACCCCCAGGGGCGCGCATTCGCGGGCGAACGACTTTGTCATGCCCACGACGGCGGCCTTGGTGACGCTGTAGACGCCCTGCAGCGCGCCCGGCACCACGGCGTTGATCGAGGCGACGTTGACGATCGCGCCGCCGCCATGCGTCGCCATCAGCTTCACCGCGGCCGCGCTCATGAAGAAATAGCCGCGCACGTTGACATCCATGGTCTTCTGATACGCGGCGAGGTCGGTGTCCTGGATCGGTCCGTAATACACGTTCGTGGCACCGTTATTGACCAGGATGTCCAGCCGGCCGTGCGCCTGCTTCAGCCAGTCGAACGTGGCGCCGATGCTGTCCATGTCGCCGATGTGGCAGGTGCGCGCCTCGGCGCTGCCGCCGGCCGCGCGGATGGCGGCGGCCACGGTCTCGCACGCCTCCACTTTGCGGCTCGCCGCGATGACGTGCGCGCCGTGCCGGGCCAGGATGTGGGCGATCGCTTCGCCGATGCCCCGGCTGGCGCCGGCCACCAGCGCGATCTTGCCCCGCAGTGCAAACGTGTCCGGCGCGCTCATTGGCAATTTCCTTCCCTTCCCATTTGACGGTTGAGGTAATTACCCTAATTTGTCGGCCATGAAAGGCCCGCGAGTGGCCGTCCCCGGAGACTGACCCGGCCGGGTGGGAGCGGAGAAGAACGACCATGGACCAGATCGCGCCAAATTTGCCCGGCACGGCGGCGTCCCGCCCGCGCCACAAGTGGGAGAAGCATTATCCGGCCGACGTCGACTGGGGCATGCCGATGGCCACCGGCGCGGTCTCGGCCCTGATCGACGATGCGGCCGCGGCGTGGCCGAACAAGCCGGCGCTGGAGTATCGCGACCGCGTGCTCACCTATGGCGAACTCGGCCGGATGGTGGACCGCATGGCGGCGGGCTTTCTGCGCGATGGCCTCGGCCAGGGCCGCACCGTGGCGCTCTTCCTGCCGAACACGCCGTGGCACACGGTATGTTTCTTCGCGGCCCTGAAGGCCGGCGCGCGCCTGGTGCATCTCAGCCCGCTCGATGCGCCCCGCGAGCTTGCCCACAAGATGACGGACAGCGGCGCCGATGTGGTGATTACGACGGACCTCGGCGGCCTGGCCGTGGGCGCGTCGAAGTTTGTCGATATGGGGTTGGCCAGGCTTCTGCTGGTCGGGGCGGATGGTTATTGGGGCGGCAGTGACGCGCCGGCGCCCGAATACGGGGAGAAAATCCGCCACCTGGAGGACATCCTGTCGGACGACCTGCCGGCAGCGTGGCCGGCGATCGATCCGGAACAGATTGCGTTGCTGCAATATACCGGCGGCACCACCGGCATGCCGAAAGGCGCCATGCTGAGCCACCGCAATCTTACCGCCGCCACCAGCATCTATATGTCGTGGCGCGACGAGAGCACGCCGGTGCCCGGTAGCCAGAAAACCATTGCCGTGCTGCCCATGTTCCACGTGTATGCGCTGGGTGTCATTTTGCTGTTGACGGTGGCCGAGGGCAGCGAAATGCTGCTGCGTCCGCGGTTCGACGTGCAAACCACGTTGCGCGATATCAGCGAGAAACGCGCCACCAGCTTTCCCGCCGTGCCCACCATGCTGATTGCCATTCTCAGTGAGCCGGGCGCCGACAAATGCGATTTCTCGTCGCTGAAAATGGTCGGGTCGGGCGGCGCGCCGATGCCGCACGAAGTCAGCCAGCAGGTTGAAACCATGTTCCATCGGCGCCTGCGCAGCGGCTGGGGCATGACGGAAACCGCCGCCGCCGGCAGCCGCATTCCCGCCAATGTCGAAATGCGCGCCGGCCTGATCGGCGTGCCGCTGCCGAACATCGAAATGCGGATCGTGTCGCTGGCCGATCCCGCGCAGGTTCTGGGTGTGAACGAAGTGGGGGAGATCGCCATAAGGGGACCGAATATCTTTTCCGGTTACTGGAATCAGCCCGAGCTGAACAGGCAATCCTTCGTCGATGGATTTTTTCTCACGGGCGACATCGGCACCATGGATGAGGATGGGCTGTTCACCATCGTGGACCGCAAGAAGCGGATGATTATTTCGGGCGGTTTCAATGTGTATCCCAGCATGATCGAGAACGCGATCTACGAACACCCCGACGTGGAGGAAGCCATCGTCATCGGCATCGCCGACGAATATCGCGGCGAGGCGGCCAAGGCATTCATCAAGATGAAGGCCGGCCGGGAGCATTTGACGCTGGAGGCGTTGCGCGACTTCCTCCGCGACAAGCTGGGCCGGCATGAATTGCCGACGGCGCTGGAAATTCGCGAAAGCCTGCCGAAAAGCCCGGTGGGGAAATTGCTGGCTAATGTGCTGGCGGATGAAGAAAGGCAAAAGAAAAAGTAGTTCTTTTTTGAAAAAAAGAACCAAAAAACTTTTACTCTTAAGAACAAAAGTTTTTTGTTTCTTTTTTTCAAAAAAGAAATACTTCTTTTTTCGTCTGTTGAAGGAACCGACCATGGATTTACGTTACACCCCAGAGGAAGTCGCGTTCCGCGACGAAATGAAAACCTTTTTCCGGGAGAAAATTCCGGCGGAAATCCGCAACAAGGGTGCCGCGGGGCACCACGCGACCAAGCAGGACATGATAACGGCGCAGCGCATCATGAACCAGCACGGGCTTGCGGTGACGAACTGGCCGGTGGAATGGGGCGGCAAGGATTGGACGCCCATGCAGCGCTACATCTACACCGAGGAGTTGATGTCCAACCACGTGCCGGCGCCGCTGCCGTTCAACGTCGCCATGGTGGGCCCGGTTATCGCGTTTTTCGGCACCGAGGAACAGAAAAAACATTTCCTGCCGCGCGCGGCCAATATCGATGACTGGTGGTGTCAGGGCTTTTCCGAACCGGGCGCGGGATCGGACCTCGCGAGCCTGAAAACCCGCGCGGTACGCGACGGCGATCATTACGTCATCAACGGACAGAAGACCTGGACCACGCTCGCGCAGTATGCCGACTGGATTTTTGTGCTCGCGCGCACCAACCCCGAAGCGCGCAAGCGGCAGGAAGGCATCAGCTTCATCCTCGTGGACATGAAAACGCCCGGTATCACCGTGCGCCCCATCCAGCTCGTGGATGGCGGGCATGAGGTGAACGAAGTGTTTTTCGACGACGTGCGGGTGCCCGTCGGCCACCTCGTCGGCGAGGAAAACCGCGGTTGGGATTGCGCGAAATTCCTGCTGGCCAACGAACGCAGCGGCATTGCCCGCGTCGGCCTCTCCAAGGCCAATATCCGCCGCTTGCGCGACCTGGCCCGCACCGTGCCATCCGGCGATGCCACCGTGTGGGACAGCGAATCTTTCCGTTACAAGGTCAATGAGGTCGAAATCGACCTCAAGGCGCTGGAAATCACCCAGTTGCGCGTCATCGCCAACGAACGTAAACGCGGCGGCCTGCCGGACCCCGCCTCGTCCATCCTGAAAATCAAGGGCTCGGAAATCCAGCAACGGATTACCGAACTGGCGCTCGAACTCGCGGGACCGTTCGCATTGCCGTACCATGATATGGAGGACGAAATCCCGGATGGGGCGAACGATCTGCCGGATGGATTCGACTGGGCGGATACCGTGGCACCTTCGTACTTCAACAATCGTAAGGTTACGATTTATGGGGGCTCGAACGAAATCCAGAGGAACATCATCGCCAAGATGGTGCTTGGGTTCTGACACAAGAAAGGCCAGGGGCTCTGCCCCTGGACCCCGTCACGCGAATGCGTGCTGCGCACGACGGGGCTCTGCCCCTGGACCTCGTCAACGAATGCGTGCTCCGCACGACGGGGCCTGAGGCCCCAGACCCCCATTTTGTTTAGGAAGCGATGATGGATTTTGAGTTCAGCGACGATCAGCGTCTCCTCAAGGACAGCGTCGATAAGCTGATCGGCGCGGCTTACGACGACCTCGGCAAGCGCAACAAAGCCCAGGCGGAACCGCACGGATATTCGGAAGAGCTCTGGACCAAATACGCGGAACTCGGCCTGCTGTCCCTGCCCTTCTCGGAAGAAGAAGGCGGTTTCGGCGGCGGTACCGTCGAAACCATGATCGTCATGGAAGCCATCGGGCGCGGCCTGGCATTGGAACCGTTCTTCGCCAGCATCATCCTCGGCGCCAATTTCATCCGCCTCGGCGCCAGCGCCGCCATGCGCCAGGACCTCGTGCCGCTGATCGCCGACGGGTCGCAGCGCCTTGCCTTCGCTCACACCGAACGCCAGGCGCGTTACGACCTGCACGACGTCGCTACCCAGGCCCGCCGTACCGGCAACGGATTTATCCTGGAAGGCGACAAGAGCGTTGTTGTTCATGGTGATTCGGCAACCAAACTCGTCGTCTCCGCGCGCACCGGCGGCAACCGGCGCGACCGTCACGGCATCACTCTCTTCCTGGTGGACACGGAAAGCACGCCGGGCCTGTCGCGCCGTGCTTTCCCCACGCAGGACGGGCAACGCGCCGCTTCGGTCAGTCTCGGCTCCGTCGAATTGCCGGAATCCGCCGTACTCGGCGAGGTGGATCACGGCGCGGACCTGATCGACAGCGTTTCGGCTTTGGCCACGGCCGCCCTGTGCGCCGAAGCGGTGGGGGCGATGTCGGCCCTGCACGACCTCACGCTGGATTATCTCAAGACACGCAAACAATTCGGCGTCACCATCGGCAGCTTCCAGGTGCTGCAGCATCGCGCGGTGGACATGTTCACCGCGCTGGAACAAGCGCGCAGCATGGAATATTTCGCCGCCATGATGGCCACCGCGGAAAATCCCCGCGAGCGTCAGGCCGCGATCTCGGCCGCGAAGATCCAGATCAACAAGTCGATACGGTTTCTCGGTCAGTCCGCCATTCAGATGCACGGCGGCATTGGCGTTACCATGGAATATCGTTCCGGCCACTACTTCAAGCGCCTGACCATGCTGGAATCCGCCTTCGGCGACACCGACCACCACATGCGCCTGCTGGACAAAGCCGGCGGCCTTTTGGAGGCGGCCTAATACAAAATGTCCTTGATCTTGACTTATCGGCATTGCCTTCGGCGACCGGGGGTTTCACCCCCTGGACCCCCACCGGCGTGCCGCCGGCGTCAGGATCAAGGGCGGTTGGCATAAGAGCAAAAGTTTTTTGGTTCTTTTTTTCAAAAAAGAACTCTTCTTCTTGTCTTTTGCACGCAACGCGACGACAACGATGATTGTCCTATACGACCAAGCATGTTCCCGGAACGGAGTTTCCGTCATGCGATTGTGTCTCTGGCTACCCGCAATTTGCATCGCCTCTGCCGCCCAGGCGGCAAGCTTTGAGAACCTGCACGTGTTCACCGGCGGCGCCGACGGTGCCGACCCTCAGGCGCCATTGATGGCGGGCCCCGACGGGACATTGTACGGTACGACATCGGCGGGCGGCGGCGGCCCCTGCTTTAACGACCTCGATATTCCTGGCTGCGGCACGGTGTTTGCGCTGACCCCACCCGCGCGGGGCGGCACCATGTGGACTGAAACGATCCTGTACAGTTTCATAAATACGGCCGATGGATATTCGCCGGTGGCCGGACTTGTGAGCGATCGCGCCGGCAATCTTTACGGCACCACTCTGGTCGGCGGTAACGGCACGGGACCGGATTGCGGGGTTGACGCGTGCGGCACCGTGTTTCGCCTGACGCCGCCGGCGCAGGGCCAGACAGTATGGACCAAGACAACGATTTATAATTTTCAGGACGGCGCCGACGGTGCGCAGCCGGCCGCGCGCCTGGTGATGGATTCAAGCGGCGCTCTGCTCGGCACCACAATATTGGGCGGCCCCGACGCGCATTGCAGTTGCGGCACCGTATTTCGCCTCACCGCGCCGATGGGCGGCCCCGTGGCCGGTGCCGGCGCGTGGACCGAAACAACCTTGCACGCTTTCGAGCGCCGTGGGGATGGCACCAATCCGGAGAATGCCTTGCTCGCCGGCCCGAACGGCAGCTATTTTGGTGTAACGTTTCTGGGTGGAACCGACGATTTCGACTGCGTTTCCTCCGGGTGCGGAACGGTGTTCCAGCTGCTGCCACCGGTCGGCGACCAAACCGCTTGGCAGGAACAGGTGATTCACAGATTCAGGCGTAGCAAGGATGGGGCATTTCCGCTCGGCGACCTGATTGCCGATGATTCGGGTGACTTGTTCGGAACGACCAGTGCCGGTGGCGGCGCGCCGGACAATGGCGGCACCGTTTTCCGGCTTGCACCACCGCAAAATGGCGCAACGCTATGGCGCGAAACCGTGCTGCACGCCTTCGGATTCGGTCACGATGCGGATGTGCCGGAGGCTGGGGTTGTTTTCGGTCCGGGCGGCGCGCTCCTTGGCACGACCTTTCAGGGCGGAAGGGCCGGCAGTGGGGGCGCGATCTTCAGCCTGGCCCCGCCCTCCGGCGGCACGGGCGCGTGGACGGAACGATTGCTCTACGACTTTCCGGCCAAACGCGCAGGCGGCCAACCGATGGCGGCGTTGCTGCAAGGGCCGCACCATGTTTTCTATGGCACCAGCTCGGATAATACGGCATTCAGCTTGCGATGACGGCACATCGGCGAAGGAAGGAAGTATTTCTTTTTTGAAAAAAAGAAACAAAAAACTTTTGTTATGGCGGACGCGGCTCCCCTGGCGTTTTGCCTGCGGCGTGCTACTTGGCACAGCATGAACAAACCGCCGCGCGAGCGCATCACCCACACGCAGGTGGGAGATTATGCCTTCATCAAGAAGGGCATCTCCCGCTTCGATCTGCGCGACCCGTACCATGTCGCCGTCACGCTCACATGGCCGCAATTCCTGCTGTCGTTGCTTGGCGTGTATCTCGTCGTGAACATCGTTTTCGCGGTGCTGTACACCATTGTCCCCGGCGCCATTACAAACGCCCGCCCGGGCAACTTTGTCGATGCGTTCTTCTTCAGCTTCGAGACGCTGGCCACTGTCGGCTATGGCGAGATGTTTCCCGGCGGCATATACGGGCATCTGGTTTCCTGTGCCGAAATCATCAGCGGCCTGGCTTTCACCGCCATTCTCACCGGCCTTACCTTCGTGCGGTTTTCCCGTCCGCGCGCGAAATTCATATTTGCCAATAATCCCGTTATTTGCATGCACAACGGGCAACCGACGCTGATGCTGCGGGTCGGCAACGGCCGCGCCGGCGTGCTGAGCGACGCGCGTGCAAAGCTCAATGTGCTCCTGAGCGAAACCACGGCCGAGGGGGGTATTTTCCGCAGCGCCCAGGAACTGCATCTGCAACGATCGCGAGTCCCGATGTTTCCCCTGACCTGGACGCTCATGCACACGATCGACGAGCATAGTCCGATGCACGGCTTCGATCAGGCGAAATTCCTGGCCGCCGACTCCCGCATATTCTTTTCCATCGAGGCGCGCGATCCGTCACTGTCGGCCATCGTTTACGATATGCGGTCGTATCAGCCGCAAAGCGTGCGCTTCGGCATGCGCTATGCGGACGCGATCAGCATTGCGGATGACGGCACGCCGATTGCCGACATGACGCGCGTCAGTGCGCTGGAGCCCGACACCGGCATCGACAAACCGCACCCCGGCTGGACCGAGCACGAGGAAGCCGCCCTGGAGGACCAATAAGCAAAAGTTTTTTGGTTCTTTTTTCAAAAAAGAACTACTTTCTTGCTTCCTGATCCAAAAACGCCGCCCGAGCCTGCACCACGCGCCGCCGCAATTTCACCATGCCCCCAATCCACCGGTCGTAATTCTCCGCCTTGAGCTTGACGTAATCGGCCACTTTCGGATGCGGCAGGATAACGAACGCCCCCGCGCGCAGCCCTTCGATGGCGGCATCGACGCATTGTTCCGCGGTCAGCACGCCGTCGACATCCGCGCCGGCGAAGAAGCCGCCCATTGTCATGCCGGTCTTGACGCCTTGCGGGCACAGTACGGAAACGCCGATGCCGTGATCCTTGTGGGCTATGGCCAGGCTTTCGGCAAAGCCGATGGCGGCGTGCTTGGTGGTGGAATAGGTTGCCGATCCGATCTGGCTCAGCAGTCCCGCGGCGGAGACGGTATTCAGCAGCCAGCCGCTGCGGCGCTCGATCATGCCGGGCAGCACGGCGCGCGCGGCATAGACGTGCGCCATTACGTGCACCGCCCAGCTTCTGGCCCACACCGCGTCGGGCGCCGAGGCGGCGTTGTCGAAGTCGGGATCTACCGAAATGATGCCGGCATTGCTGCAGAACAGGTCGATCGGCCCGGCCTGCGATTCCGTCTCGCGCACCAGGCGGATGATGTCGTGCTCGACCGAAACGTCGCACTTGAAGGCGCGGGCGCCGACCCCGATCATCGAGGCGGTGATTTGCGCCGCCGCCTCGTCGAGATCGGCGACGGCGACGTGGGCGGCGCCTTCGCGATGCGCCCGCAACGCCAATTCGCGCCCGATGCCGCTGCCGGCGCCGGTGACGACAACCACCTTGCCTGCTATTTCCATTCAGCGTAGGTCCCAGAAGAAGAAAAAGAAGTCGTTCTTTTTTGAAAAAAAGAACCAAAAAACTTTTGCTCTCAATAGATCTCAAACAACCCGGCAGCCCCCATGCCGCCGCCGACACACATGGTCACCACGCCCCATTTGGCGCCGCGCCGCTTGCCTTCGATCAGAACGTGCCCGGCCATGCGCGCGCCGCTCATGCCGTAAGGATGCCCGATCGAAATGGCGCCGCCATCCACGTTGAGCTTTGCGGGATCGATGCCGAGGCGGTCGCGGCAATAAATCACCTGCACGGCGAACGCTTCGTTGAGCTCCCAGATGTCGATATCGTCCATCGAGAGACCGTTGCGCTCCAGCAACCGCGGCACCGCGAACACGGGCCCAATCCCCATTTCGTCCGGCTCGCAGCCGGCGACCGACAACGATTTCAGGCGGCCGAGCGGGGCGAGCCCGCGGCGCGCCGCCTCCGCCGCCTCCATCACCACGCAGGCCGACGCGCCGTCGGACAGTTGCGAGGCATTGCCCGCCGTAATGGCGTGGCCCTCGCCGCGCACCGGCTTGAGCGCGGCGAGCCCTTCCAGGGTCGTATCGGCGCGGTTGCCTTCGTCCCTGGTGAGCTTGACGGTCTTCTGGCTCACCGCGCCGGTTGCCTTGTCGGTGACGTTCATGACGCTTTCCAGCGGCACTATTTCGGTATCGAAATAGCCGGCCGCCTGTGCGGCGGCGGTGCGGCGCTGGCTTTCCAGCGCGTATTCGTCCTGGCTGGCGCGGGTGATCTGGTAGCGCTGCGCCACCGTTTCGGCGGTGTCGATCATGGCCATGTAGATTTCGGGCTTGTGTTCCACGAGCCATCCGTCGGCGGCGCGATAGCGGTTCATGTTGTCGTTCTGCACCACCGAAATGCTTTCGAGCCCGCCGCCGATCGCGATCGGCACGCCGTCGAGCACCACGCGGCCCGAGGCAATTGCAATGGCCTGCAGGCCCGAACTGCATTGGCGGTCCACCGTCGTGCCGCTGGTGCCGACCGAGAGGCCGGCGCGGATCGCCGATTGGCGTGCGATGTTCTGGCCGGTGGCGCCCTGCTGCAGCGCGCAGCCGAGCACCACGTCCTCTACCTCGTCGGCGGCGACGCCGGCGCGGCGGACCGCCTCGGCGATGACGTGGCCGCCGAGGTCGGCGCCATGCGTGTCGTTGAAGGCGCCGCGGTAGGCGCGCCCGATCGGCGTACGGGCGGTGGACACGATGACGGCTTCGCGCATGGCGTTCTCCCCAGAAAATTGCCTGTTTGGCCAGGACAAAGGACTGGCTGGACCAGTTCCGATCGCCTTGCCATAGTCTTGCCCGCACCTTTGGGTAAACACCCTAAACCTGTCAAACGCGGGGGCGGATGGGCGCGGTCAAGCCGGTTCGGGACGACAAGTTACGCGAGGATCGCGGCCCGACGCGCGCGCGCATTCTGGAAGCCTGCCGCGCCTTGTTCAACGAGCGTGGGCCCGCGGAGGTCACGACGTCGGAAATCGCGCAGGCGGTGGGGATCAGCGAGGGCAACCTGCATTACCATTTCCGCCGCAAGCCGGAGATCGTCACCGCCTTGTTTGCCGAGTTCCGGCGCGCGCTGGACGACATGCCCGCCGGCGCGGCGGTGATCGGCGCGCCCGGCACCAGCCGGCGCTATCTCAGCCATTGGTTCAATCTGATGTGGGAATGGCGGTTTTTGCATTATGCCAATGTGTATCGCCTGGTGCCGGAGTTGCGGGCCGGGGTGAGGGACTGGGCCAAGACGATGCAGTCCAAGGTGCGTCTGACACTGGAGGCGATGCGCGCCAACGGGGAGCTGGAAGCGGACGACGCCGACATCGATCGTCTGGTGGTCAATGCGTGGATCGTCGGAACCTATTGGATTGATTACCTTCGGGTGCACCAGGGCATGGAGCCGGTGACACGGGAGCAGCTGCGCTGGGGATTTGCGCAGGTGGAGGCTTTGTTCACGCCGTATCTGGTGCGACGGCCCATGAGCCTGGCGGCCGCAAGTTAAATAAAGGCGTGATCCAGGGCGGGTGCCGGTCTTTGGCGCTTCGTGGACCCATGCTACGCTGGTCTTATGGATCAGACGATGCCGACGACCCTGGACTGCCCCGTTGGCCTGGAGGCCGCTCCGTTCGATTTGCGGCGGGTGCGGGCGCATCCGGACAATTGGTATCCGCTGGCGTGGTCGCGTGAGCTGAAGGCGGGACGCACCCTGGCGGTGCGATTTGCCGGGGAGCCGATCGTTCTGGTGCGGCCGAAGGCGGGTGAGGTGTTTGCGCTGGCCAATCGCTGCGCGCATCGGCAGGTGCCGTTGAGCGAGGGCGTGGTTGAAGGCTGCGTGGTACGCTGCGGGTATCATGGGTGGGCGTACGATGCGTCGGGCCGGTGCACGGATGTGCCTTATCTGGGCAAGGGCAAGCTGCCGAACGGGGTGCGGTCGTATCCGTGCCGGGAGGCCAACGGGTTGATCCTGGTGTTTCCGGGCGATGCGGCGCGGGTGGGGGAGGTGGCGTTTCCGGCGCTGGGATCGGCGGCGGACGCGCGGTTCAAGACGCGGCGGTTTGGCCGGGAGGTGGGATGTCATTACAGTTTCATGCATGAAAACCTGATGGACATGAACCATCAGTTTCTGCACCGCGGGCAGATGGGGCAGATGCGGCCGCGGTTCCTGGGCCAGGATACGGGGCCGGACTGGGTGGAGGCGCGCTACAGTTTTGCGCGCACGGCCGGCAAGCAGCCGCTCGGCGAGGCGGCGATTTTCGGCCAGCGGCGCACTGCGAACGATGCGCGGGCGGCGCGTGACGTCATGACGATCCGCACCGAATATCCCTATCAGACGTTGCGCATTCATACCGGCAGCGACCTGCCGGTGATGGATTTGTGGATTACGTATGTGCCCTTGGATCGGGAGCAGCGGCGGTGCCGGGTGTTTGGTTTGTTGTCTGTGCAGCGGCCAAAGATTCCCGGGCTGCTGGAACTGGCGTGGCCGGTGCTGGTGATGTTCACGGAGCGTATTTTCAAGGAAGACCGCGCTATCGTGGAGATGGAGCAGGCGGCGCACGACCAGCAGGGCGGCGACTGGAACCAGGAGATATTTCCGCTGATCCAGTCGCTGCGCGCGTTGCTACGCCGTTGCGGCACGACGGAGGATGTGCGCGTGGTGGCGTGCCCGAAGAGCCGCTTCTAAAGTTGCAAAAGTTTTTTGGTTCTTTTTTTCAAAAAAGAACTGCTTCCTTCCTTTCGCCGAGGGAAACGCTCCGCCCTGAAGCTGAAGTTCATTCTCCCTACGGAAAGGGTTGCCGGCACGCAACCCTTTTCGTTTTCGCACAGAAATTCCCTTCATTCTGAGTCGGCGCCAATGCTTTGTCTGGTGTTCTGGGCGTTCATGGGATGAGGATGGCATAACGGCAAGGAATAGGCAAGTTTTCCGTCACTGGGGATATTTTGCTAGGCCCTTTTGTGTTCCCGCCTCGGACGTGGTGTGACTTGAGGATCAGCCCGCGGGTTGAAGTCGAGAGGTGGTGTTGGCCGCGCGGGTCAGGGCGCAGGGAAGATCCCGCATTAGGCGAGGGCTCATGCGGGCTACGCGTTGGGGCGGCATTTCAGCGCAGAGATCGGGTGATGCCCGGCGCCTGCCTTATGTTCCGGTAAGGTTGACGCGGCGAGGCCCTCACCTTCCCAGCGCAAGGGCGCTGGGCCCCTTCCTCTCCCGCGAAGAGCGGGCGAGGATGCTTAGGCCTACGCGGTGGCTAGGGCGCGGCGGAGGGCTTCGGGGTCGGACTTGATGGCGCGCAGCAGGGTGCGGGCGGGGCCGCTGGGGCGTTTGGCGCCGCGTTCCCATTCCTGGATGGTGCGGATGCTGAATTCGTAGGCGGCGGCGAATTGAGATTGGGTCATGTTGGCGGCGCGGCGGATGGCGCGGACGTCGATTTCGGGGGCCATGTCGGGGGCGGCGTCGGGGTTGGCAGCGATCTGGCGGGCGATGTCGGTGTCGGTCATGGCGTCGATGCGGTGCCAGTCGGTGGCGGCGAGGGCGCGGGTTGCTTGCTCACTCGAAACCTTGGTCATACCTTGCCTCCTCGCGCTGGTTCGCTTTACGGAGCGAAATGATCCGCCGGTCGTTGCTGCGGTCCGTATAGACGCAGACAAATACGCGATTGCCGATTGGACCGATGGCAATCCGGCGCACTTCGCCGTAGTCAAAACGATCGTCAATCGTTGTCAGGTGTGGACCGGCGAACAGCACTTCGCCCAACGCCAGGGACCCCGTGTTTGGCCCGGTTGACCGCGTCCTTGGCCGGGTCGAACACATGCCGCACGTGGTAGATATACGCTTCTGGCGTACTTTGTCAATGGAAGGCGGCCTTCCTAGACTGAAGACAAATACGCGTCGTACTCCACATCCGTCACCCGGCGGCGAAACTCGTCCTGCTCCTGGGCTTTCACGGCGCTGAAGAGGTCCTGGTATTCCGCGCCAAGGTAGTGGGCCATGACGGTGCTGGCGTCGAAGGCGTCGATGGCGTCGTCCCAGTTGAACGGGAGGGTGGCGTGGCCTTCGCGTTCCTCGCCGGTGATGGGGGGGCCGGGGTCTGAGCGCTGGTCGAGGCCGTGCAGCAGGCCGGCGAGGATGCCGGCGATGGCGAGATAGGGGTTGCAGTCGGCGCCGGCGACGCGGTGCTCGATGCGGGTGTTGTGGGCCGCCGTGATGACGCGGATGGCGGCGGTGCGGTTGTCCAGGCCCCAGGTGATGTTGGTGGGGGCGTGCGTGCCGGGGCAGAGGCGGCGGTAGGAATTGGCGTGCGGGGCGAGCAGCAGCATCGCGTCTGCCATGGTATCCATCATGCCGCCGACGGCGTGGCGCAGGCGGGCGCTGGGGGCGCCGTTATCCTCGGCGAAAATGTTGCGGCCGTCGCGGTCGAGCACCGACATGTGGACGTGCATGCCGCTGCCGGCGACGTGGCCGTACGGCTTGGCCATGAAGGTGGCGTCCCAGCCGTGCTTGCGGGCGACGCCCTTGACGATGCGTTTCAGCAGGAAGGCGTGGTCGGAAGCGGCGACGGGGTCGGCGACGTGCTTGAGGTTGACCTCGTATTGGCCGGGGCCGTTTTCGCGCACGGCGGTGTCGGCGGGGAGGTTCTGGCGGTCGCAGGCGGCGAAAATGTCGGCGAGCACGGGCTCGAAGGTGTGGAGTTCGGCGATGGAGAGCACCTGGGTTTGGCCGCCCTGCCAGCGGCCCTCGTTGGAGAAGGGCGGCGAGACCGGGTCGCGCGCGGTGCGGCGCTTGTCGATGAAGTAGAATTCGAGCTCGGTGGCCAGCACGGGGGTGAGCGCGGCGCGGGTGAAGTGGGCGGCGACGCGGGCGAGCACCTGGCGGGGGTCGCCGTAGAAGGGGGTGCCGTCCTGCTCGACCATGTTGAGCAGCAGCTGCTGGGTGGGGCGGGTGAGCCAGGTGACGGGGACCAGGGTGTTTTCGACCGGCATGCAGATGCCGTCGGGGTCGCCGGTGCCGATGGCCAGGCCCGCGGCTTCGACGTCGCGGCCCCAGACGTCGAGCGCGAAGACGCTGCGGGGGAGCGCGATGCCCTTGCGGAGAACGTCGGGGATGCGCTCGGCGGGGACCCATTTGCCGCGGGCGATGCCGTTTACGTCGACGACGAAGGCTTCCAGGACGGAGGCGTCGCGAACAGGTGCGATGGGTTCGGTGATGTGGTCCATACTATTTCCTATACACAAAGAAGGCCAAGGGGCTCTGCCCCCTGGACCCCAAGTCGGCGTGACGCCGATGTCGCTA
>CAJCIS010000189.1 GCA_903970435.1 Acidobacteriota bacterium
GTGCCCTACCCGCCACACACCGGACGGCTCGACCACGAAATCGAACTCGTCGTCGCCATCGCCGCCCCCGCCACCGCCGTCACCCCCGCCCTCATCTTCGGCTACGCCGTCGGCCTCGACATGACCCGCCGCGACCTCCAGGCCACCGCGCGCAAAGCCGGCCGCCCCTGGGACATGGCCAAAGGCTTCGACCATTCCGCCCCCTGCGGCGCCCTCACCCAAGCCGCCGCCGCGGGCCCGCTCACCCACGCCGCCATCCGCCTGCTGGTCAATGGCGAGGTGCGCCAAAGCAGCGATCTGTCCCAGCTGATCTGGAGCGTCCCGGAAATCATCGCCGAACTCTCCCGCTACGTCACCCTCAGGCCAGGCGACCTGATCTACACCGGCACCCCCGAAAATGTCGGCCCGGTCCAGCGCGGCGACACGTTGCACGCCCACATCGATGGCCTCAGCGATCTGACCGTCACCATTTCATAGCGGCCGCATCATCTAAATTTCTTGACCTGCCGCCAGCAAGACCAGTAATTGATCTCGCAACCACATTTTTATCCGAATATTCAAAAGGCCAGTTGTATGCATCCCTGCAGAATACATGTCATCGTTGCGGCGGCGTGCGCCGCTTTTCTACCGCCGATTGAAGCGCAGGCGAAAAGCCTCGACGTGCTGCACGACTTCGCCTGCACGACCGGCGGACGGCTGCCCTACGCCGGCCTGTCCTATCACGATGGCGAACTGTTCGGCACCACGCCGGTCGGCGGCAATTCTTCCGCCAACGGCACCGTATTCGCGGTCAATCCCGCCACCGGCGCCGAGCGCATCGTCTACAATTTTGCCGGCACGCCCGACGGCAGCGAGCCCTTCGCCGGCCTGCTGTATCATGACGGATTGTTCTACGGCACCACCGACGCCGGCGGCACCGCGGGCGCCGGCACCGTGTTCTCGCTCGACCCCAAAACCGGTGCCGAAACCGTGCTCTACAGTTTCGCCGGCGGATCGGATGCGTCCTACCCCTTCGCCGGCCTGATCTTCCTCGGCGGCCTGCTCTACGGCACCACCGGCGAAGGCGGCACGGCCAACAAGGGCACGGTGTTCTCGGTCAATCCCCTCACGGGCGCCGAAACCGTGCTGCACAATTTTACCGGCGCGCCGGACGGATCGGTGCCCAGCGCCGGCCTGCTCTACCATCGCGGCCTGCTCTACGGCACAACCACCTTCGGCGGCGCCGCGGGGGCTGGCACGGTGTTCTGGATCAACCCCGTCACCACCGCCGAAACCGTGCTCTACAGTTTCAAGAACGTTCCGGACGCCGGCTTCCCCAATGGCGGCCTGATCTACCAGGACGGCCAATTCTACGGCACCACCAGCAGCGGCGGCGGCGCCAACGACGGCGGAACAATTTTCCGGGTCAACCCCGTCACCGGCGCCGAGCACGTGCTGCACCGATTCGCCGGCATGCCGGACGGCAGCCAGCCCATGGCCACCCTCACCCCCCGGGACGGCCTGCTCTACGGCACAACATCATCCGGTGGCGCATCGAACGCCGGCACCGTGTTTGCCATCGACCCCGCCAACGGCGTCGAAAAAACCCTGCACAGCTTCCACCCGACCGGCAAAGGCGGCGCGCTCCCCCTCGACCCGCTGATCGTCGAAAACGGCACCCTGTACGGCACCACGAGCCAAGGCAGCCACGGCTGCGGCTCCGTCTTCGCCCTCACCCCCTGACCCGAAAAACCCCTCGCCGCACGTGCGGGCAGGCGCCGCTCACCAACCACAACAGCGCATTCTACGGCAGCACGCATGGCGGCGGCAATGGTAATTGTTTCGACGATTGCGGAACCGTCTTCAAGTTCGCGCCCTGACACAACGAAACAGACAGCCCGAAGGGTGGAATGCCCTTGAGCATGCCACCATCTCCGACCGCCCCAACATCAGCCAAATGTAAAAGCCCCAGCATCCTTCCTTGTCCGTGTTCATCCGTGTTCATCCGTGGCCAACTCGCTTCGTCCTTCGCCCCCGCCTGTCGACCGCAAAACCGCCTCCAACGCCCCCAACCACTCCGCATAATGCCGCCACTGGGCAACGCTCTCCCGAAAGATCGGCCGCCGCACCTGTTCCGAGCTCGGCGTAACAACCGCCCGCCGCGTTTCCCAAAACCGCAGGCACCCCGCCTCGAACGGCAATTCGCAATAATCCAGCAGCCGCCGGATTTCGGCGTCGGTATGATCAACCATATCCTCGTAAAGCACCCGATATATCCGCCCCGGCAGAGCCGTTTCGAAATGCGCCATCAGCGCGACATAATCGTTATAATACCGTCCCAGCTCCGTCAGGTCATACGAAAACGCCATTCCGTTCACAAAATACTGTTTGAACGCCGCAAAGCAGCTTGCCATCGGCGCCCGCCGTGCATCGATAATCCGCGCGTGCGGCAGAATGAGATGGATCAGGCCAACATGCGCCCAGTTGGTCGGGTTCTTGTCGATAAAAAACCGCCTGTCCGTCCGGCGATAAACCCGCGTGCGCTCAATGTAACGTTCGCCCACCGCCGCCAGCGCGTCGCGATCCAGGCCCGCCAGGCACGCCGGATAGGCGGCCTGGCCGCCCGCCAGATCGGCCACGATATTGCCGATTTCCGGCAATTCCCGCGTGCCCTCCACCGCGCTGTGCGACGACAATATCTGCTCGATCAACGTGGAGCCCGCGCGCGGCATCCCGACGATGAAAATCGGTGCCGGATCGGCACACCCGTAATCCGCCCGCGCCGCGAAGAACGCCGGCGTGAACAACGAAGCGGCGCGCCGAACCTGATCCGTGGCCGCCTCCGCGCTGTACGTAATCTGCCCGCGCCGCAGCTTCGCGCCCTCCGCGTAATGGGCAAAGCTGCCGGCATATTCACCGCTTTGCTCCAGCGCATGGCCCAGCGCATAATGCAGATACACACGATCGCGCACCGCAACATCGCCGCCCGCCAGCGCCTGCCGCATGGCGGCGATATCGTCCGCCGAAAACGCCTCGGTCTTCAGATTGGCCAAATTCCAATACGCTTCCCCCACCGCCGGCGCGATGTCGAGGCACGCGCGATACGCCCGCACCGCATCGTCCCGCCGGCCCGCCTGCCGCAGCGCGTTGCCGTAATTCACCCGGACGGCGGAATGACCCGGCGCGTCCGCAATGATGCCCTCATAAATCTCGATCGCGCGGTCGTATCGGCCCAGCAGCGCCAGTGACGCACCCAGCATCGTTCGATACGCCACGTCGCGCGGCTTGCCGGCCACCAGGCGCTCGAGGTGGGGCAGCGCCTCGGCATTCTTGCTTTGCCGGAACAATGCGGTGGCCAGCGTATGGCGCCCGGCGGCAAAACTTGGCGCCAGTGCCAGCGCGCGCTCCATCAGCGCCGCCGCATCCTTGCACCGGTCAAGCCCGATATACGCCTCCGCCAGCAACCGCATGGCGGCCACATCCGTCGGCGCGCTCCGCAGCCTTGCCCGCAACAGGCGCTCGGCCGCGCCCCACTGTTCGTCCAGCAACGCGTGCGCGGCCCGTATCAAATCACCGTCGGTGCCCGCGCTGCCGACATAGGACATGTAGGCCGAATCAGCACCTTCGGCATCGCCCAGGCGCGTGAGAACATCGCCCAGCTTGCGCCAGGCGGCACTCATGGCGGGGTCCAGCCGCACCGCGCTGCGGAACGCCGCAACCGCGCCTCTATCGTCGCCGCGCGCCGCGAGATTCAATCCACGTTCGTAGTCCGCTTTCGCTTTCCGCGGATCCGGCGGCACGCGGCCTATTGTCGGGGGTAGCAAACCTACTGGCTCCAGGGAGAAGTTAGAAAGTATTTCTTTTTTGAAAAAAAGAAACAAAAAACTTTTGACGTTACTATTGACGCTTTTAGGAGGGGGGACAATGGTGCCGTGGCCTCGCCGTGCGAATGAATCCTGCCGCCCGCGGCCACCGCCTGCGATATCTGTTCGTAGAAACGCGATTCCTCCGGCGCACGTTGCCCGCGTTCCCGCAGGAAGCCGTTCTTTTCTGAAGAAAAGAACCAAAAGACTTTTACGCTTGATGCAATCCCCGACCTTGCCGGCCCGGCCCCAACCTCCGTGCAGCCGCAGGACAAAAGTCTTTTGGTTCTTTTCTTCAGAAAAGAACATCCTTTCTTCCCGCCCTACGTGCGGGGGTGCCTGGTTAGGATTTCAGCCGCCTTGAGGTGCCATCTCTGGTCAAGCTGCATCGACAGCAACGGGGTCATCACCGAACTCATCCGCACGACGTCGTCAACCATCAGCTTGCGATATGCATGGCGCGACCACTCACTATAATAAGGTCGGTTCGCTTCTCCTGTCCATTCCCCGATCCACATCATGCGGCGGAACGCGTTGCACAGCATCGTCTCCAGGATAGCCGGATCGGCCGCATCAGCCACCGGTTCGTCGTCACAAATGGCCGGTGCCGTCAGCAGCGGCACGATCAAACAAGCCTTGATGCGCCCGTGACGAACATGCTGCGGCAGGTCCCGGTCCCATGCCGCTTCGGTGCCGCTCACGTGCATGAGCTCCAGCACCCGCTCCTTTGATCGACGGTTTATGAGGGTCGCGCCGCCGCGAAACATGATGTTGGCATCGTAAAGATCAAGCAGGCGAATTTCCCGGGTTTGGCGCAATTCATGCCATAGCATCATAATGGAAGGGAAATGATGGGCGCAAGGAAATATCGTATCGGTCAACACCATATCCCATCCGGTTTCCGGCAGGGTGGTTATGGCCGCATCGACGAAGTGCTGGGTCAGGTGGCAAAAATCGGTCGTGTCATCAACCATGAAGACGTGACGATCCGATCCGGCCGACTGCCGCAGGCATTCCAGGCGGCCGGAAAACCGCTTGCCTTCGCAGCCGGCCTCGTCCGGCCCGGCGTCCCGCGCATCGATCCGGCGCAGTGACCAATGCGGGCCGAAATTGCAGGACGCGTATCGGGCGACAAACCTGCTGCCGCACGCGACAGCCCGATCATCGTTGAGACAATAAACATCGACATCATGTTTCTGCACGCGCTCATCCGATAAGCTGCAGCAAAGATAATGCGATGGGCCGCTTAACGAAACGTGAAAATTAATCGAAATAATCAAACCTTCGCTGCGGCGTCACCGTCGTTCCGACCACGTCACCCAAAATTCAAAAGTTTCCCTAGGAAAGAAATACTTCCTTCAACCCAAATACCGCCCAATCGCCCGGGCCATCACCATTTCACCCGCAGCCGCCGGAATCGGCGCCAAAAATCTACCGTCAGGCGCCATCAAATAAACAACGGAACTATGATCCAGCGCGTATCCCCGTGTATCTCCCGCCTCCCTGTGCAGAACACTGACAATCCGGTATTCGTCCGCAACGCGCCGAAGTTCCGCCGGCGTCCCCGTCAGCCCGAGCAGCCGCGGTGAAAATGCGTGCACGTAATGATGCAGCACCGCTTGCGTGTCGCGCACCGGATCAATCGTAATGAACAATGGCTGCACCAAGGCTGCCTTCCCACCCAACCGGCCGAGCGCGGCGGCCATGTTGTTCAACGTGGCCGGACATACATCGCGGCATGCGCTATAGCCGAAATAGATCAGCAAATATCTGCCGGGAAAGCTGCGGTCCGTCACCGGCGCGCCCTCGCTGGAAACCAGGTTGAATGGCCCGCCGATGCTTGGCAAATCGCCATGCCGCTCCCCGCCGGGCCCCATCAATCCCATGAACAGGCCGGCGAGCAAAAGAACCGCCGCCCCGCCGCCGGCGAGAGCCGCCAAACCGTTCCGGCGGCCGGGCTTTCGGTTCCTGCGCAGCTTCGCTTTCACATCTTCATCCGCATCTGATCGCCGCCATCGTCCGCGTCCGCCACCGGATGTGCGCGCAACGTCTCGATCTCCGCCGACAGAACCTGTGGGTTATCCCAACCCGGCTTCCCGTCCGGCCGCTGCAAGGCGCGCAGCCACCCCTTGTCGTCAATCAGAAACTGCATGCCAACGATTCCAGCTTCGTCCGTGCCGGAAACAACCTCATAGGCCCGCGCCACGGCTTCGTTACGTACAACGCATGCGCCTGAAGGTGGCGCATCACTGCCCACCGGCACAAATAGCGTCACCGTCCCGGCCGGCGCCGCCTTTATCCCGGCGGGCGCCGCACCGATGATCAGGCGTACGAATTGCCCGTGCAGATCCCCAAGACTTACGATGTCGGTGCCACATTGTGCCTGCAGCCCCGGCGCCTGCACCGGCGGCATCCAACGCCCCATTTCCTGATGCATATTGCCGGCGTTATGGGCGCGAATGTAATCAATCACCGCCCAGCGCTGGTCATCGTCCAGCACATCGGCGAAACCAGGCATCGCCTGGCCACCCTCGGGCGTTTCTATGCCGCGGCTTATCCACCAGAACAATTCACCATCGCTATGCATCCACAAATGCGAAGCCGTGAGATCGGCCGGCGGTACCGGCAGGCTTCTCGCGGCCGGCCCGCCACCATCGCCGCCGGCGCCATGGCACATCGCGCATTTCTGCGCAAATATGCCCCCGCCTTCAACAATGGTTTCGGCGGAAAACCCGGTCGGCGTGCGATAGAAACTGGTCGGATACGCCTCCACCAGCAGCAGATCCAAATGCGGCACTGCAAACCACGCAATCACTGCCGCCGCAACACAAGCGGCTATCCTGAAACGGCGCACTAGAAACGCAACTATCATCAACCCGGCACCGCCCGCCAACGCCAGCGCTGCCTGCACCACTTCATGCCGAAAATCGGCATCCTCTCGCACCGCCGACAGACTGAAACGCTTCGCAAACGGCCACAGAGGTTGCGAATGCATCGCCGGCGGCAATTCACTCAATACCACCGCTGCCACAACAATGGCAATGGCGAACCCCGTTTGGACAAACACGCTCCGCATCAGCATGCGCTTTGCGGCGCCGGGGTCGCCACCCATCATGGCAGGCGCGAAGCGATACCGGTTGGCGCATGCAAAGCAAACCAGCACACCAAACAGCACCAGCTTGACCAATGCCATCCATCCGTAAAAGGTGCCGACCAGTCCCGGAATGGTTGCCACCAGCATCCACGCCTGATACGCGGCCGAGACAACCAACGCCCCGACACACCATTTGCCAAGCGGTGAAAACCATCTTGCCGCCGCCACGCCACCCTTCGGCGGCGCGTCACGCACGAAAAGCAGCAACGGCACCAATCCGCCCAGCCACGCCCCGGCCGCCAACAAATGCAGAATATCGAACCCCAGCAAAACACTGAGCCCTTCGTACATCGAAAAGGCATGGCTGTGTCCCGCCTGCAGGCAAACCGCAATGACCGCCACGCCCAGCCCCAGGCGCGAGTCCTTCATCTGGCCGCGCCCTCCCAAAATCGCCGCCAGAACAAGCAACGTTAGGATCTGCGCTGCAACCATATGGCCAAACGACGTCTTGCGCAGAACAGTCGGCACCGCCTCCAGCGCGGCCGAAGCGGAGGTCGCATCCGCCATGTCAGCAGCCTGCACCAGCAACCAGGCGCCAAGGCCGAGCACGGCAGCGGCAACGCTCGCCTGGGCCAGCCATAGAAGACGCCGCTTCAACGCGACAACCACCTCGGGCGGCATGCAGGCAAACGCCCGCGGCGCGACCACGTTCCGGAAAACAATCGTGCCGAAGGCGGAAAGCAGCGCGGTCACGAACGCATCCCGTGCCGCGGCCAGCCCAACGCCACCCTGCAAATCAATCGGTGGCAGCACTGCCCACGCCCCTACTGTGTTACGGTGAAGTGGAACTTGCCCTGCGTCTTGTGCGTATCGACCGACATCACGTGCCAGATGACGGTATAGACACCCGGGCCAATTTTCTTCAGCTTCACGGCGAAATGCGTCGGGTCGCCAGCGGAATGAGGCGCGCCTTCGGTCAAGTTGGCGCCCCCCTTGTCCTGCACCTCGATACTGGAGAAATCAGGCTCGACACCCTGGGTGAAGTGCAACACCACCGCCGCGGGTGCCGCGGGGATTTCACTGCCCACACGCGGTACCGCGCCATCCAGGAAGGCGTGGGCGAAGGCGGGCGCCGCGAGAAGAAGGCAGGCGGCGGCGGTAAGTGGCAAGCGGATCATGTCGAAAGTCCTACGTTCGGAGTTGATCAGTCTAGGCAAGGAAGCCGTTCTTTTTTGAAAAAAAGAACCAAAAAACTTTTGTCATGCGCGGCATGCCCAAATTCACTGGAGATATTCTATCAGAGGTGCCCCGATTCCGTGCGGGTAAAGGTCGTCGAGGAAAATGTGGAATTGCACGATGACGCCGACATTTGTGCCGCCCGCCTTGTTCAAGGGAACCACGGCCTCCAAACCAACCTGATACCAGCTTCGCAAATAGATAACGCCGGGCGCGACGGTCCAGCTTGTCGGCGAACTCCCCGGCGTCGAGGCTGATGACACCCAGTTGAACTCCGCCACGGGAATCAAATGCGCCAGAGGCTCGGGCAGGCCGAAATCCTTGATCTGGTTTTGCAAATAAGGAACGCTATACTGTAGGGAGAAGCTGCCGATCCACGCATTCGGGCTTCCGTCATTGGCGCGCACCGACACGGCGCCGGTCCTGGGGTCGGTGACTTCGAATTGTCTGAATTCCTTGTCCGCCACCGCGTAGCTGAATTCGCCGGTGAATTGCAGCGGCTGCAGCAGGGGTGCCGGAATGAAATCGAGCCCTTTTCCCAGATAAATGGTAGGCGCCGTGTTGCCATACTGGTCCGAACCGATATGGGACGTGCCGGTCCGGCCGAATTCTTGAATAACGCCGAACCCAAGCTGGAAATTGCTGTCAGGGTCGACGCATTTCGCCCACTTCGCCGTCACGGTCACATCGTCCCACCCGGTCTCGGTCTTGGCATTGTTCTGCTGGTTGACATTATAGTCGTCATTGAACGCAAAACCGAAATCGTCCGTCAGCCGCTTGTCGTATTCGAACTGAAGGCTGCTGTCATGGCTGGGCCCCGGCCCGCCATCCGCGGCTTGCCGGCTATACACAATTTGCGGCAGCGTCAGTTCATCCGCCACACCCGGGTCGTCCAGCGTCAAAGTTACCGGATATACGCGGCTGCCGCACACCGCATGCGCCAAGGCTGGCGACATGCGCAGCAAAATAACGCCGGCGCACGCCAGCGCACCGATCGGAATCGTCCGATTCATGGAAGAAAATCCTGTCTGTCCCGAGTTGATCACGCGCGGCCGCACACAGCGGCACCGCAGACGGAAATCAGCGATCAGACAGGGCCGGGAGGGCCCGTGGGTTCAAAGTTGGCAACACGCCAAACCGGGGGCGCCCGCGCCTCCGGCACGCGAACCCGCACGCGTTCATCCGGCGCGCGCACGGGCAGGCAGGCGCCTGCATCAACGTCCATCGCATCCGGATGATACGCAGCGCCAACCTGCAAGATCGCGGCTTCGTTCAGCCGGTGATGCAGCGGCGGCAGGTCCCGGTCGCCCTTTCCGTGCCCGGCTTGACAGAAGACCGTGGCCGCATCCAACGCCGTTGGCCCGGCTTGCATCCGCCCCGCCCCGCCGCCCGAAGCAACCTGAACGGCGAGCGCGAGCACCACCGTCAGAAACCTGACGACGCGGAAGGCAGACCAGCGGCGCGGTCCGAGCGAGTTCACAGCTTCATCCTAAACATGCCTTCTGCGCAGGACAAGCAGGGGTGCGCAGGAATAAGTAGGAAGTATTTGTTTTTTGAAAAAAAGAAGCAAAAAACTTTTGTCTGTTGCTAGGCTGGACGGGAAGGGAATGATCTGCCTTGAGAATCTTCGGTGTTATTCTTCTCGCAACAATGCTGGCGTCGCTCACGGACTGGGTGTTCTTCGACCTGCTGGTTCACCGCTTTTATCAGGCGGCACCGGCGGTCTGGCGGCCCGGCGGGCCCTGCCGCATTGTCATGTCCCAACTGGTCTCAACACTCGCCACCGCCGCCGCAGTCCAAACCGCAATCCTAATCCCCGGCGCCCCCGTGCTGGTCGCCGCCTGCCTGTGGGCCGCGGGCGCCCTCCCGATCACCATTCACAATGCGCAATGGATGCACATCCATCCCGCGGTCACCGCCAGCCAAGCCCTAGGCTGGTTAACCCGCCTCCTAATCGCCACCCTCCTGACCGCCGCCCTATGATAGCAAAAGTTTTTTGGTTCTTTCTTTCAAAAAAGAACTACTTCCTCCTTCCCCCGCCCAACCACAAACCCCACCCCCCCACAAAGGCCGCTCCCATCCCCGCCGCCGCCCCCACGCCCAGCGCCCACCGCGGTCCAAACCGATCGGCCACCCACCCCACGATCGGCGCCCCGATCGGCGTTCCCCCCATCGCCACGGCAAGCACAATCGCAATGACCCGCCCCCGCATCGCCGGTTCGGTCGCAAGCTGCACCAGGCTATTCGTCGATGTCGTGAAAGTCTGTGCAGATACGCCAACGATCACCAGCATCAGCCCGAACGTCCAATAATTCGGCATCATCGCCGCGATCGCGCAGGCCACGCCAAACGCCCCGGAACTGGCCAACAGAAGCCCGATATGGGGCTTTTCCCGCGCCGCCGCCAGCAGGGCGCCGCTAATCGTTCCCACCGCCATCGCCGAGGTCAGAAGCCCGTATTGCCCGGCACCGCCATGAAACACCGTCACCGACATGGTCGAAATGAAAATCGGAAAATTGATGCCGAACGTGCCGATCAGAAACAGCATCAGAAGCGCCACCTTCAGATCGGGACGCGCCCAAACATATCGAAATCCATCGGCGAATCCGCTTGTGGTTCGCCGTGTCCCACGCCTGCGATGCAATTCCGCCACCCGCAGCAAACCCAGCGAACCGAGCACCGCCACGAACGACGCCGCGTTGACCAGGAACACCCACCCGGTACCCACCGACGCAATCAGCACGCCGGCAACCGCCGGCCCCACCATCCGCCCCGCATTGAACGACGTGGAGTTCAGCGCCACCGCGTTGGACAATCCCGTATCGCCCACCAGTTCGCCGACAAATGTCATCCGCACCGGCGAGTCGAAAGCCGTGACGCAGCCAAGCAGAAGCGCGAACACATACACGTGCCATAATTGCACATACCCGGTCACGGTCAGCAGCCCCAACACCAGCGCGAGCGTTCCCATCGCCGCCTGTGTGGCCATCAGCAGGCGCCGTCCATCGACATGATCGGCCGCGTATCCGGTCAGCGGCATCAGAACGAGCTGCGGCCCGAATTGCAGCGCCATCACGATGCCCACGGCGGTTGCATTGCGGTGCGTCAATTGCGTCAGCACCAGCCAGTCCTGCCCGGTGCGCTGCATCCACGTTCCAATGTACGAAACGATCGCGCCGGCCGACCAAATCCGGAAATTGTAGTTTCTCAGCGACCGGAACGTGCCCTTCCCCGCAATAGGCGCGCCCGCAACTTCAACCTTGGCGAATACCGTCATGCCGGCGTGCGGCCGAGCCATTCGATGATTTCCGCCGTCGTTCCGGTTTCGCCCAGTTTCGGAAATATACGCGCAATACTGTTGTCGTGCGCCTCCCGGCTCATATCCGTCATCGCATCAATCGCCAAGGTCACGTTGAATCCATGCTCATAAGCCTGCCGCGCGGTCGATTCGACACCGATGCTGGTGGCCACGCCCGCCACCACCACACTCGTAACATCCAGGCGCTTCAAAAGGTCATCCAGCCCGGTGTTGGTGAACGCGCCCCAGGTGCGCTTGGTCACCACGTGATCCGTCGGCTGCTGCTTCAGTTCCGCCACAAGCTCGGCCCAATCCGCCGGCAGATCGGCAAGGTTGCGCTTCTGTTCCGTGCGTCCCGGCGCAATGCCGGCCACGTGCACCAGCACCACCGGCAGATCGCGGCCGCGAAACGCATCCGCCAGCGCCGCGGCATGCTTCACCACGTCGTCCGTCGGGTGCGCGGCCGCGCGCGACACGATCCCCTTTTGCAAATCGATCACCAGCAAGGCAGTTCTCGGATCGAGCGTGGTCACGGTCATGGCATGTCCTTCTGCTCACAAATCGACTAGACGTTGCAACAACGCAACACCGGCCGCCAGCGCCTCCTGCTCGGCGGGTGCCAATTTCGTTCTGATGGCGCGAAACAACCAATCCTCCCGCGCCAGCCTGGCAGCCTCGATCCTGTCCCGGCACATTGCGGTCAGCGACAGAACCGTCTGCCGCCCATCCGCCGGGTCCGGCGCGCCGCTCACCAACCCCGCCGACTTCAACGCCGAAACGGTCTCCCCCATCGATTGCGGCCGCACCCCCAGCGCGCGGGCCAGCGCGGTCACTGTCGCCGGCCCCTCGCGTTCCAGCCACACCAACGCATCCACCTGCGACGGCGTGAAATCCCCCAAATGCCCCTCGCCGCGCAGCCGCCGCCGCAGCTTGCCGATCACCACCCGCAGCTCCGCCGCCACCGCCGAAATCCGCGTCGCCGCCGGATCGTCCAACCTCTCGTCCGCTGGCTCAGCCATCCTCATAGAAGCCAGATAGGAAGGAAAACTACAAAGGCAACCTTTGTATTCCAATTATTTTAGCGCGAGGCTCGCCCCTGGCTCCCGCCTTCAAAAACCGATAAACAGCGAGCCCGCCCGACCAGGGGAAGCCATCTTGACCCGACTGACCACAGGCATCCTGCTCGCCGTCGCCATCCTGATCGCCATCGGCGCCGGCGCCTTCTTTGCCCTCCGGCCATTTCCCACCGCCACCTCCATCGCCCCGGTTCGCCCCGTCGCGCCCAACCCACCAACCACGCCCCCCGCAATCCCGCCCGCCGACTGCCTGCTTCCTGGTCCCGCGCCCGTACCGCCCGACGGCCGCACGGCAACTGCTGCCGAAATGAAACTCGGCCAGATCGTTATTCAGAATTTTGTCAATCAGCTCGAAGCCTATCAAGCCTGCCGCAACAGCCAGGCCGACCACGCCGCCCCCACCGTGTCCACGCAGCAGAAAGACACCTGGATCGAGCAAGGCAATGGTGCCATCGACGAAGCCAACGCCATCGCCAATGCATTTTCTGGGCAGCTTAGGATTTTCAAGGCGCGGAATCTGAAGTAGAAGGAAGGAAGGAAGGAAGCAGTTCTTTTTTGAAAAAAAGAACCAAAAAACTTTTGTCTTTTAAGTAAAAGTTTTTTGGTTCTTTTTTTCAAAAAAGAACTGCTTCCCTCCTTACTGCCCGCCAATAAAGCGCCCGATCAATCGGCGTCAACGCATCCAGCAACGCGTCCAAAGCCCCCTCCATTTGTGCCGGCCGCGTCCCCACCTGCTGCGGCGCAATGGCCTGCATATTCAGCCCAAGATCGCGATTCAGCTTCCGTCGCGACAGCTCAAATTGCTCTACCAGCCCAAAACTCGTGAGCCCAACAAGGCTTTGCCAAGCCGCCTCCAGGCAAGCCTCCGGCGCCGCCACGATCGGATCGGTGTCGCGCAGCCTCAGAAATCCGTCCACCATGGCCGCGTCACCCGTCATTCGGGTCAACTGACCCGCCATTGCATCGCGAATGCTCGGATGGCGCACGACCTTGGGATGGCTGAAAAACGCAATGTCCGTGCAACAGCGTGCCAGCTCCACCAAGGTGCCGCGATCGATCCCCGGCTGCGGCGGCGACGCCTTCCAGAAATGAAACAGCGACAGCAAGCGCGCCTTGGGTTCGCGCAACAAAGTAATCACCGCATTGCCGCGTCCCGGTACGACATGGCACTGCGCGAGGTCGAAATGGCCGGCAAACACATCGTACGCCGCCAGCTCGTTGGCCGTCCAGTCCGCAAGTCCATTGAATCGTTCAGGACAAACCCGGCCCGGCTCGAATTGCGACTCCAGCATCATCCGCAACGTCGTCCCGCCGCATTTCTCGATATGAAGCAGGATAATCTTTCTGCGGAACAAATCCACCGGCGCCACCCGCATATGCTGCGCGGTACGAATGCGGCGATTGCGGAACTCCTCCGATGCCATGAGGCCGTTCTGAAACGCCTGAACGTCGCCGCCAAAATATCGCCGCGCCGCCTCGATCTCCGCCACCGGCGGAACCCGGCCGAGCAGCCACCTATATCCGTCCACGACGTCCGGTTCGCTGAGCCCGCGCCGGCGGCGTCCGCCAAGCCTGCCGATCAGCCGCTTCATTGTCCAACTCCTGCCGATGTGGAACAAGGCCCCCACTTTAGCGGAGAACCACCGACCATGTCCGCCAGTCTCTGGATCGATGTCGAGGACATGTTCGAATATGCCGTCAAGAACACCCGCCCCAGCGGCATCCAGCGGCTCGCCTTCGAGGTCTATCGCGCCCTGCATGCGCGCGACGCCGGCGCCGGCCAAATCCACTTCGTCCGCCACGCCCCCGCCGGCCGCAGCTTCCGCGTCGTGCCCTGGTCGCAGCTCGAAACTTTGTTCACCACGCTCACCGACGAAACGCCATCCGAAACATCCTTCTACAAACTGGAACGGCCAGCCGGCCCGGGCCGCCGTCTCCTGCGCCGCGTTTTGCGTGCCCTGCCCGAGACGCTGCGGCTCGCCGCCATCGAATTCATTGTCGCCGGCGCCGCGGCCGCCCGCGCGTGGGTCCGTCTCATCACCGCAATCGCACGCACAATTCTCCACGCGTCGATCCGCCTGATGCGGCGGCAACGCCTTGCATCGGACCGGAATAATCCTGCCATCCCACTTTTGCCGGCGAACCAGCCCGGTCCCGATTTCGAATCGACCGCGGCGGCCGGCGACGTCATCCTGGTCCTCGGTTCACCCTGGTCATACCCCGACTACGCCGAACTGATCGGCAATATCCGCGAAAAGCACCAACTGCGCGTCGCCATCCTCGTCTACGACCTGATTCCGATACGCCGACCGGAATGGTGCGACAGCAATCTGGTGCGGCTGTTCGGGCTCTGGTTCAATACCATGCTGCCGATCTGCGACCACGTGTTCGCAATCTCCAAGGCCACCGCTTCCGATCTGCAAGCCTATGCCGCGCAGCGCGGCATCACGCTGCCGCAACCAATCGTGCCGCTGCCGATCGGCACCGGCCTCAGCCAAGTCGCGCACCGCGCGCTGCAATCCACAACCATCGCGCCGCTGCCGCCGCAACCGCCGCAACCATCCAGCCGAACTCTGCCAGAATCCGGAACCTACGCGCTGCTCGTGTCCACCATCGAAGCGCGCAAGAACCACCTGCTGATGTTTCGCGTCTGGCGCCGCCTCCTCGAGGATCTCCCGCCCGGCGAAGTCCCCACGCTTGTCTTTGCCGGCCGCGTCGGCTGGCTGGTCGACGATCTGATGCGCCAGATCAACAACACCGCCAACCTCGGCGGCAAGCTGATCCTCATTCAAAATCCAACCGACGCCGAACTAATCACCCTCTATAAGGGTTGCCTGTTCACGCTGTTCCCCTCGTTCTACGAGGGCTGGGGCCTGCCCGTCACGGAAAGCCTCGCCCTCGGCAAACCATGTCTCATTTCCAACCGTACCTCGCTCCCCGAAGCCGGCGGCCCACTGGCGCGCCTGTTCGACCCCGACAATCTGCACGACGCCTACGCCGCCATCCGCACCGTCATCGACGACCGCCCCGGCCTTGCACGCTGGGAGGCGCAGGTCCGGCGCGACTTCAAACCTGTACCTTGGTCGGCCACGATCGATACACTTTTGGCCGCGCTCGAACTGCGTTGAAGATGAAGAAGGAAGTATTTCTTTTTTGAAAAAAAGAAACAAAAAACTTTTGCTTTTTTCGGTCTCATAGCCCAAGCTCACTCAATCCAGGGTGATCCGCCGGCCGCGGGCCGCTCCGGTCCCAATGAAATTTCCGGTCTCCCTCCGAAATAGGCAAATCATTGATGCTGGCATGCCGCGCGCGCATCAAGCCGTTCTCATCGAATTCCCACAGCTCATTGCCAAAACTGCGAAACCACTGCCCACCTTCATCATGCGACTCATAAACAAACCGAACCGCCATCCGGTTTTCGCGAAACCCCCACAATTCCTTGATCAGCCGATACTCCAATTCCCGCGCCCACTTCCGCGTCAGAAATTCAACAATGGCCGGCCGCCCTACCAGAAACGCGCTGCGGTTCCGCCACCGGCTCTCCACCGTATAGGCAAGCGCCACCTTCGCCGGATCGCGTGTATTCCACGCATCCTCCGCCCGCCGCACCTTCTCTATAGCCGTCTCGCGCGTAAAGGGCGGCAGGGGAGGGCGTGCATTCTCCATGATGGTCTTCTCCTGGCGGGGCTGTGACGGGTGATACGCCGTTCGGGCAGCCGGCGCCGTGGCCGTTTTCTATAATAACAAGCAAAATTCTACCACAGATGACCGCAGGTAAGAAAGGATAAGAAGAGATGAGGAAGAATCACATCCTTCTTATACCAGCCGTACTTGATGTTGACCGTCGCGTTTTGCCTTCGGCGACCGGGGGCTTCGCCCCCTGGACCCCCACCGGCGGCACGCCGGTGGGGGGTGCAGGGGGGTGAAACC
>CAJCIS010000190.1 GCA_903970435.1 Acidobacteriota bacterium
CTGGAAATCAGACGGTCTCCGACTTGCTTCTGATGGCCAATGCGCGCCGTTTGTGCAACGGCGGCCCTCCCTTCCCTGGTCAGCTTCACCGCCTCGACTTCGAACACTCGACTGCATGCACAGCGCCGCATCCCGGCAAGCGATCCAGTGAACAATGCCAACCCGGTGTCGCCGAAACCGCCAGCACCGCAGGCCCAACAAGTCATTCACGCCGGTCCCGTTTGCGCGTAATACGCACTTGTTGCACAAGTAGGGACAAAACGCGATGGCAGAGCGCGCCGGGCAGCGTATCCATACTTATTGCGGACTCTGTATCGCCCGCTGCGGCGCGATCGCGGTCGTCGACGATGGCCGCTTTGTCCAGCTGGATCCCGATCCCGCCCATCCCACGGGCCAGGCACTCTGCGCGAAGGGCCTCGCCGCGCCGGAATTGGTCTATCATCCCGAACGGCTTACTCACCCGCTGCGCCGCACGCGTGCGAAGGGCGATCCCGACCCGGGCTGGGAGCGGATCAGTTGGGACACAGCACTCGACCTGACTGCAGCCGCGATGCATCGGGCCGCCGCAGCGCACGGCCCGTCCTCGGTCGCCTTCACCGTGTCCTCACCCTCCACAACCACAATCGGCGATTCCACTGGTTTCATCCAGCGGCTGGCCAACGCCTTCGGCACCCCAAACGCAAACATCACGCTGGATGTCTGCGGCTGGGGCCGCGCCTTTGCCACGCGCTACACATTTGGCGTGGGCAGCCTGGGCACCAGCAGCGGAGGCGCCATGCCGGACATCGAATCCAGCGGTGTGCTGATTCTGTGGGGCTACAACCCCAGCTTCACACGACTTTCCCATGCGACGGCGGTGGTCCAGGCGCGCAAGCGAGGCCTCAGGCTGATCGTCATCGACCCGCGTCGCGTTGGACTGGCGGCCAAGGCGGATCTTTGGCTCCGGGTCCGCCCCGGTACCGATGGAGCGCTGGCGCTTGGCATTGCCGGCGTCATGATAGCGCGCGGCTGGTACGACCGTGATTTTGTGCGCGACTGGAGCAATGGTCCTCACCTTGTCCGCGCAGATACCGGCCGCTTGCTGACGGAAGCGGACTTGCAACAGGGCGGCAATCCCGGGCGCCTGGTGGCCTGGAACGATTCGGCCGGACGGCCGGTGCCCTACGACCCCGCCACACGGCATTACGAAGGCGGCAGCGCTCACCTGGCGCTGGAGGGCGAGTTTCGAATCGCAACGGTCAGCGGCGTCGTCATATGCCATCCGGCCTTTGAGCTCTACCGGCGACTCTGCCTGAAGTATCCGCCAGAGGTCGTGGAGGATACTTGCTGGGTGGCGCGCACTGAGGTCGAAGCAGCTGCGCAACTCATCTGGCACGCGCGGCCAGCGTCATACTACGCGTGGAGCGGGCATGAGCAGCACGCCAACGTAACACAAACCGCGCGCGCTATGTCGCTGCTGTACGCGCTGACCGGCTGCTTCGACCAGCTAGGCGGCAACGTGTTGTTCCCAACGCCGCCAGCCGCGCCGATCACTGGGGCGGACCTCCCGGCAGCGCAGGGCATGGCCCCTGCCCTTGGCATCCGCGAACGTCCACTGGGGCCTTCGCGCTGGGGGTTCATCACCACCCGCGATCTGTATCGTGCCATGACCGACGGTCAGCCCTACAAGGTGGCGGCGCTGATTGGTTTCGGCGCCAACATGCTACTGGCCCATGCCGACGGTGCGCGCGGGCGCGACGCCCTAGCTGCACTCGATTTCTATGCGCACGCCGACCTGTTCATGACGCCCACTGCTGCCATGGCCGACGTCGTGTTGCCGGTGGCCTCCGCTTTCGAGCGCGAAGGCCTGAAGATCGGGTTTGAAATCAGCACCGCAGCGCAGTCGCTTATCCAGCTTCGGCCGCAGATCGTACCGCCACCCGGCCAAGCCCGGCCGGACACCGACATCGTTTTCGATCTTGCGAGCCGGCTAGGCCTCGGCGCCGAATTCTGGAACGGGGATATTGACGCCGCCTACCGCCATCAGCTTGCGCCCACGGGTGTAACCCTGGACCAGCTGCGAGCCACGCCTGGTGGCGTCCGGGTGCCACTTGAGTTGCGTATCGTCAAACACGCTGAGCGGGACGCGGATGGCATCGCACGCGGCTTTGCGACGCCCTCCGGCAAGGTGGAGATTTATTCGCAGACCTTTCTCGATAATGGCTACCAGCCATTGCCGGCGTTTCTTGAACCGCAGATCGGTCCGGTCGTGCGGCCGGACCTCGCCGCCGAATTCCCGTTGGTGCTTACCAGCGCGAAACCCGCGCTCTATCAGCAAACGCAGTTTCGTGGGCTGTCGCGCTTGCGCACGCACGCCCAGTGCCCGGAAGTGGAGTTGCACCCCAGCGCAGCTCTCGCGCGCGGTATTGCAAACGGTGCTTGGGTGGCGATCGAGACTCCGGAAGGCAGCGTGCGCGCCCGCGCACGGATTAACGAAAGTCTCGATCCGCGCGTGGTTGTAGGTCAACACGGCTGGTGGCAGAGCTGCGATGCAATTGGCGCGCCGGGCTACGACGCCTTCGCGTCGCACGGCGCTAATTACAACCTGCTCATCGGCAGCAAGGACCTCGATCCGGTCAGCGGGACCGCATCGCACCGCGCCACCTTGTGTGAGATCAGGCCAGCAGACTGAGCGTATATTCCGACGCGCAGCGGAAGAGTGTCTGCCGGCCTGGGCGGCTTCCTCCGATCGAGGCAAAGCATAGATTCGAATGGCTGAGGGCACCTGGCCCCAGCGCCCTCGTTGCGGCAGAGCGTCCCAAATCTGGAGCCATGGCGAAGTGGATATAGAGCAGAAAGTTGCCGTCATCACGGGCGCGTCGCAGGGTATCGGTGCTGCCCTCGTCAAGGCGTATCTGGACCGCAACTACCGCGTCGTGGCAACGGCGCGCTCAATAAGGCCATCGGGTGACGCCGATGTCCTTGCTATCCCCGGTGACATCGCCGACCGCAGCACAGCCGAACGCGCAATTTCTGAAGGCCTGGCACGGTTTGGCCGAATTGACACGCTGATCAACAATGCCGGTATTTTCATTGCAAAACCATTTACTGAATACACCGTGGCCGACTTCACCGACATCCTGGCAGTCAACATCGCCGGGTTTTTCCATATCACGCAGTTGGCAATTGCGGAGATGGCGAAACAGGGGAGCGGGCATGTCGTGCAAATCACCACGACCCTGGCCGAGCAAGCAATCGATGGTGTGCCATCAGTACTGGCCTCCCTCACTAAGGCCGGCTTGAACGGGGCGACAAAATCGCTAGCGATTGAGTATGCCAAACGTGGGGTCCGGGTGAACGCGGTAGCACCAGGGGTGATCAAAACCCCGATGCACCCTCCCGAAACGCACGCTCAACTGGCTGCGCTGCATCCGGTGGGCCGCATGGGCGAGGTGTCTGACGTCGTGGACGCAATTCTCTATCTCGAATCAGCATCATTCGTCACGGGCGAAATCCTCCACGTCGATGGCGGTCAGAGCGCCGGTCACTAACGCGACGTCGCGAGCTTGGACTCGCTCCGCCCTTTGATTGCGATCCCGGGCTTTACCGGGCTCAACGCACGCGCGCCACAGGAGAGGACATTTCGCCATGGCAAGCCTAGAAAAGATTATTTACACCGCGAAGGCGCATACCACGGGTGGCCGTGACGGCGGAGTATCGCGCAGTGACGATGGCCGGCTGGAAGTCAAGCTGTCGACGCCTGGCGGATCGGGGAATGGCACCAACCCGGAACAGCTATTCGCCGCTGGTTGGTCGGCATGCTTCCTCAGCGCGATCAAGCTTGTTGCTGCCCAAATGAAGGTGGCACTTCCGCCCAACGCTGCCATTGATGCAGAGGTCGACCTGGGCCGAACCGAGGGCGCGTTCGGGCTTGCAGCGCGGCTCAATATAAGCCTCCCGGGCATCGAGCGCGACGTCGCGCGGCGCGTCGTGGAAGCGGCCGACCAAGCCTGCCCGTATTCCCGGGCAACCCGCGGCAATATCGACGTTACCCTCAATGTCGCCTGAGCCAGAGCCGGTCCGGAAAGATATTTTGCGGTAGCCGCGGTTCTCTCAAGACGGCTCGCGCTCGCAGGAGAGTATCAGCAATGGCAACGAACGCAGGGTCGGACGCCGTTAATCGCAACCGCCGGTCGCTGCTCGGAGCTGCCATCGTAGCGGGTGGCGAGCTGACCGTGGGCACCATGCGTGCCCAGCCACGAAGGCGTGCCACCGCGGATCTGGAAGCTTTCGGGCCGGGGCGCCATATCTCGTTCGGCGAGCTCCAGCAGATCAAAGCCGGTGTCCTAGACATTGGCTACGCCGAGGCTGGTCCCCGAGGCGGCCCCGCTGTCGTCCTCCTGCACGGCTGGCCATACGACATCTACAGCTATGTTGACGTTGCCCCTTTGTTGGCGGCGCATGGTTATCGGGTCATTGTTCCCTATTTGCGCGGGTATGGCAGAACACGGTTTCTCTCCGATGCGACATTCCGCAACGGCCAGCAGACGGCCCTTGCTGCCGACGCAATTGCATTGATGGATGCGCTGGGCGTGCAGAGGGCGACGGTTGCCGGCTTTGATTGGGGCGCCCGCACAGCGGACATTTTGGCGGCACTCTGGCCCGAGCGCTGCACGGCGCTCGTGTCGGTCAGCGGCTATCTGGTTTCAACGCCCGCCACCAATACGATGCCATTGCCGCCGAAGGCTGAACTGCAATGGTGGTATCAGTACTATTTCGCCACCGACCGCGGGCGCGCCGGCTACGACAAATACCGCAACGAGTTTGCTCGCTTGATCTGGCAGACCGCATCGCCACATTGGCGCTTCGATGACGCCACGTTCGACCGCACGACTGCGTCCTTTGCCAATCCGGATCACGTTGCCATAGTCATTCATAATTATCGGTGGCGGCTCGGTCTTGCCCAAGGCGAAGCCCAATACGATCAGCTGGACAGGCGCCTCGCCGCCACACCTTCCATCACTGTGCCAACCATCACGCTGGAAGGCGATGCCAATGGCGCGCCGCACCCGGCCCCCGCCACTTACGCCCGGAAATTCACCGGCAAGTATGAGCATCGTACTGTCGGCGGCGGCATCGGCCACAATTTACCGCAGGAGGCGCCAGGCGCCTTCGCCCAAGCTATCATCGACGCCAGCACCGCATAAGACCTGCCGTCTTTCCCGCAATCTCGAGGCGAAGAATGGCCAACCCATGGCTGGGACTAACCCGATTTTCTACCTTCAAGGCCTCCTGTAGCACACCGCGCGCACCGGCGGATTGCACACCATTCAGGGGCTTAATTCAGCCCGCGGCATCGGCGGCAAGCTTCGCGAATTGCACGCGAAGGCGGGGCACAACGAAATCGACGAAGGCGCGAACCTTCGGAACGGCCAGCCGTCCTTCTGGCGTAATGACATGGACCGGCAATGGAGGATGTTCGTGCGATTGCAGTAGAACGCGCAGGCGCCCGTCGCGCACGTGTTCGGCAACCTGGTAGGACATCAGCCGGGTCACGCCGCGACCCTCCGCCGCCGAAGCGAGTGCCGCGCTGACGCTGTTAACGATGAAGCGGGGCGTGATACGGACCGCGCGCGGCACGCTGGACCCCTCGGCCGGCGCGAAGCTCCAAGAATCGATGCCGAAATGTGTCATTGCTATGACCTGGTGCTTAGCAAGATCGTCAGGCTGTTCGATGCGCGGATGACGGGCGAGATAGGAAGGCGCAGCAACGTGCACACGCCGCACATCTCCCACCCGCAAGCCGACCATGGACGAGTCGGCCAGTTGCGCAATGCGCAAGGCGGCATCGATGCCTTCGTCTATCAGGTTCATTGGCCGGTCGAACAAATGCAGTCGCGCCGAAACCGTTGGGTAGGCGTCAAGAAACGCGTCAAGGATCGGCCGCAGCAATTTCTCACCGCTGCATACAGGCGCACTCAAACACAGCGTTCCGCGCGGCGCCGACCGCTCTCCCGCCGCCAGCACCTCGGCTTCCTGTAAGTCGGACAGCACCCGCCGGCATGTTGCGGCATAGCGCTCCCCCATTTCGCTCAGTCTTATCGACCGCGTTGTGCGGTGCAGCAGTGGCACACCCACCCTGCCCTCTAGGAAGGCCAGCGCTCGGCTCACAGCAGCGGGTGAGCGCCCCAGTTTGCGGCCTGCCGCGGCAAGGCTGCCTTCGTCGAGGGCGGCCACAAACACTGTCATAGCGTCGATGCGGTCCATCGTTCGCTCCGTTCACGACATCAATGCCTACCTGGAGAGACGCATTCAACCGGTTCGTGCACATATTGGCATACCATGAAGCGTTACCGCCCGGGGCCAATGCGCAAAGCCGTGCCGCGCATCATCGCCCATGCCACCGATACCATCGGGCCGGCGCGCTATGCCCTTGCCTTTACGGCCTGCAACAGAAACTTTAACTGGGTGAGCGGGCCGATCGGTATCAGCTCATAGGTCAGATAGCTTTCGCGCGTCAGCGGCAGCTCCCTAACCCAGGCTTCGGCTTCCACGGCGCTGCCCGTGTTGTAGATTAGCACCCCTCCCTTGCCGTCCTCGCGCCGCCAGAACTGTTCCAATTTGCCTTCGATATACTGCCGTGTGACCACCTCCACCTCCTCCAGCATGAGGCGATCCATCTGGTCCGGTGGCAACGGTGTTACAGCACACAAGGTGAGCATCTTGGTCATCGCCGGCTCCTCCGCAGTCGCTCATTTGGGACGGCCAAACGGCATGAACGCCACAGGATCGACCATACTGTGCCGGGCCGCGGCGGTAATCGGCGCCATCCGACAGACACTATTCCGCGCAGCGGTTGAATGGGGCGAACCTGCCCCTCTTGAACCTCCCCACCCGGCGCAAGGGTGCCTGCCGCCGAATTATACTTCTCGCCCATGACGGCCATCGCCACGTCCCGGGTGCGCGCGTAGACACACGGGAAATGTGAGTTGATGGCAGGATTGCTGGGCCAGCTCGGGCTCGAGGTTCCGATCATACAGGCGCCGATGGCCGGCACATCCACACCGGCCATGGCTGCTTCGGTCAGCAATACCGGCGCGCTGGGGTCCATCGCCGTCGGCGCCGTGGATGCGGCAGCCGCGCGAACAATGATCGCTGCCGTGCGGGCCCGCACGTCCAGGCCATTCAATGTAAATGTGTTTTGCCACAGTCCGGCACGTGCAGATAGCGAACGCGAGCGCGATTGGCTTCGTTTCCTGGGTCCGCAATTCGAACGGTATGGCGGCGCGCCACCACGCGAGCTGAGAGAAATTTACACCAGCTTCGTGGCCGACGAAGCGATGCAAGCGCTGTTGCTGGAAAGCCGGCCTGGAGCGGTGAGCTGCCATTTTGGCCTGCCATCCGCCCACACGATTGCCAGGATGAAGGCTGCCGGGATCGTTGTGCTCGCCACCGCGACCAGTCTCGATGAAGCTCGACAGGCGCAGGCGGCGGGCGCCGATGCCGTCGTCGCTCAGGGCTACGAGGCGGGCGGCCACCGCGGTGTATTCGATCCCGTCGCGCACGATACCCAGTTAAGCACGTTGGCCCTCACTAGAATCTTGGTCAGCGGAATAGCGCTGCCAGTGATCGCCGCCGGCGGTATCATGGATGGCGCCGGGATTGCCGCAGCGCTGCGATTAGGCGCCACCGCGGTCCAACTCGGCACAGCGTTCATTGCTTGCCCGGAGTCGGGCGCCGATCAATATCATCGAGCGGCGCTGTTTGGACCGGGCGCCGCTATGACCGAAATGACGCGCGTGATTTCCGGCCGACCGGCGCGCTGCCTGCCCAATCGGTTCACGGCATTGCAGCGTCTTGCCGCCGGACCCTTGATCGTACCCGACTACCCGATCGCGTACGACGCCGGCAAGGCCCTGGCTGCGGCGGCCAGAGCGGCTGGGGAAGGTGGGTTCGGCGCCCATTGGGCGGGCCAGGGCGCGCCATTGGCTCGCGCTCTCCCCGCCGCCGAGCTGGTCAGGATCCTTTGCGCCGAAATGTCCGGGGCGTTTGCTGAAGGATAATGGCACCTCGCGATTTCATCCGGCTCAACTCGCACGGGGAATGAAGCCTGGTACGCCGGTGCCTACCACAGCGTTGAACCGGACGTTCGTCGTAATACACTCCCGAATCTCCCACATAGCGTCGTCAGGTAGAGTCGAAATCTCGAAATTTTCCTGTATATAATGGGGCTTGGTTGACGTGGTCAGGAAGGCGGTACCGCGTTGAACCGCCCAGGCCAGCGCAACTTGCGCCGGCGTCCTGCGGACACGCTGTGCAATGGCTGTGATCACCGGGTCATTAAGAAGTTTCGGATCCAGGCCGTGTCCCAACGCTGCAAACGCGAGCAGTACAATCCCGTGCTCCCGACAGAATTCGAGCAGCTCCCATTCGGGGAGATACGGATGAGACTCAACTTGCACCACGGAAGGCTTGATCCGAGCCGCTGCGACGATCTCTCTCAGCTTCTCCAACGTAATATCCGATAATCCGATCGACCTGCACTGACCATCATCCACGAGGCGCTCGAGGCCACGCCACGTATCTATCAATGCCACTCCCGAATCATAGATCACCTGACCATGCTCATCCCTAGGGTCTTGCTCGTCGCCTGGTCGAAAGGCAAATGGGGTGTGGATGAGATAGCAGTCGATATAGTCGACGCGCAGGCGGCGGCGGCTATTGTCAAAGGCCGCCTTGACTCGCTCCGGACGATGATTGGTGTTCCAAAGCTTCGTGGTCACGAAGACGTCCTCGCGCCGGATCCGACCTGCACTGAACGCAGCCTGCATCGCATCGCCAACCGCGTCTTCATTACGGTATCGTTCCGCACAATCGAAATGCCGAAACCCCACTTGCAGGGCAGCCGCAACGGCTTGTTTGGTCGCAAGCTGATCGGGTATCAGGGTGCCGAACCCGACGGCGGGGATCGCACCGGATCCATGCGCGAGGGGAATCCTGGTATAACGAAGCGTATCAGGCGCCTCCATCTCACACTCCTTTTGCGAGGCGAGCCGTCGTACGATATCGATGGACGCCAAATCATTCACGCGGAGCTACGCTGACAAGATATCACTGCATGCCTTTGCTCCAAGGTAGTCCAGGCTGCCGATGGAAACACGTTGCCGTGGGCGGGGGTCCTTCGATGGCAAGAATCAATGAAAATAGTCCGTGTTGATCGCTCCAATCGGCGATGGGCGACCAACCACCAGCCTGGAGGAGCACGCGGGCATCTTGCGGGCCGTATTTGAGGCTATTTTCAGTATGGATCGTTTCGCCCTTAGCCATCGCGAAACGCCGTCCGGCGACCTCGAATTGAACGGTGCGCACGGCTTCAAGATGCATTTCGACACGTGCCTCAGAATCGTTCCAGTATGCAACATGGCGAAACGCGTCTACCGGCACCGAGCCCTCGAGCTCCGCGTTGATCCGACGCAGGAGATTAAGATTAAATGCTGCCGTGACCCCCTGTGCGTCGTTATAAGCGGGCAGGAGAATATCGGCGTCCTTGACCTGGTCGACGCCGATGAGCAGCATCGAATCGGATCCAAGCGCGGCTGCCATACTGCGGAGCAGATCGACAGCCTGCGGAACCAACAGATTGCCGATGGTCGATCCTGGGAAGAAGCCGAGAGTTGGCGTGCTAGCAACAGGACCCGGGAGTCTGAGCGGCTGTGTGAAGTCTACCTCCAGAGGATATATCGGCAAATCGGGAAACGACTGCGAGATCCGTTCGGCTGAGGCCCAGAGAATCTCTTTTGAGACATCGATAGGCACATATGCCGCCGGGCGAACCGCGGACAGCAAGATCGGTGTTTTTGTCGAACAGCCCGAGCCGAATTCGATGATTGCACGGCCACGTCCGGTTAGCTCGGCAATCTCGCAGGCGGCGCTGGACAGCAGGGACCGTTCCGTCCTGGTCACGTAGTATTCGGGTAACGTGGTAATCGCCTCGAACAGCTCGGAGCCAGTCCGGTTGTAGAACCAACGGGCTGGGATAGAGCGCGGCCGGGCAGCGAGGCCGTTTAGCACGTCCCGCCGGAAGGCCGTATCGACCGCAGCAATGCGTAGCTCGGCCTCGTTTTTGTAGAGTAGCATCAGATGTCCTTTGCCAGGCGGACGCCTGTTCCACAATTCACAATGGGTCGGCGGAAGTGTCTGGAACAACGGTCAGGTCTGCAGCGACGTCTGACTGAAAGTTAAGGTTGGCTGATCCCATGGCGAAAGCTCGTTAATCGGAAGACACACTTACATGTTGCGCTCGAATGAAGGTGTCACGGACAACTCTCGCTCATGGAGCTATCATGTGCCGTCTGAGCGCGCGGCCTATGGCCACCGCAACAGAGGCCGCCGATAGCGCGCACGCGCTTACGCTTGGCTCGTTCTCACACCAGGCGCACCTTGAGCTCTAGACGCTTGCAATTTCGCGCCCGCATTCACTGGTTCATTGCGCCACCCTTCGACAAAGATGTAAGAGGTGAGCAAATTAGTCACCGCGGACCCAGCCCCTGGGCATCACCCGGTGGCACGCGCCCATTACCTTACTCTCGGTCATGAGGTTGCGCGGCGATTGCAGGTGACGAATTTACGACGGGAGTGGCATCATGCAACCATTGGGCACGGCCTGGCGTAATGCGAAGCGCGCGCACAGCGTTTGGCAATTGGGCAACGAGCGGACCGTCCCAGATGATCTCCGCGGTACCCGTGATCTGCAGCAGGGCACCGCGCTGGAAATCGGCAAAAACCAGCCCCACAAGCGGCCAGGCGATCACATTGCCGATGCTATTGAAGTAAAAGTTACCGGGATAGTCGGGCAGTAATATATCGCCCGCCATCGTACGACGCAGGAACCCCGGCGATCCGCCGCGATGCGAAACGTCCGGGGAGCCCTCCGGCGCGGATGCCGTTGCGAGAAAAAAGGTGTCTGCAGCCTCAATCACCGCCCACGCTGAACCTTTCAGCTGCGGTAGCGTCTCGGCCCACGGTCGGCGCGCCGGCGCGGCGTTCGGCGTCGGCCAGTTATGTGGCGGAATGTATTTGTGGCAGTTTCCAAACGCCTGGACGACGCGCAACGAAAAGCCGCCTTCCGACAACGTGCCATACACGGCCTCAACAGTGCCGTTGACCCGGCTGCGTCGCCGCGTCGGGTAGTCGATGCCGAGCAACGCCAGGTTTCGGTCCGCGACGACCGCTTGCGCTAGCGCGTCGCCGGGGTCCGGCCGTGCCCCGATGTGCACTATTTTTTCATCGTGACCCGTAATGAATCCGGGGGTGCCGAAAAGCATTGAAGCCCAGGGATACCCAGCTTGATCCACAGCGCCAAGAACGATGAAAGGAAGACTCGATAAGAAAATTTGATGTTGCTCGGGCAGCGACGTATGCAGCACACGTGGGCCGATTTCAGCCATACGTTTCTGCATCCCTGCGCGAGCTTGTGCAACAACCTCGCCATCATGCCACAGGGTTGGTTGCGGATCATTATCGCTTGGTGCCGCTGGAGACGTCATGAATCATCCGGCAGCTTGCTAGCTGGCATGGCAACGAAGCCGGGTAATGCCTCAATCCTGGCTAGCCAAGCGCGGATTGCCGGGTAATCAGCTAGGCCAACACCGCCCTCCGGCGCATGCGCAACATAGCTATATGCGGCGATGTCGGCGATGGTTGGATCGGCTCCTACAAGAACACCGCGTCCCGTCAGATGCGCGTCCATCACTCTGAATAAGCTATGCGAAGTGGCAATCGCCCTGTCGTGGTCAAGCTTGGCACCGAAGACCGATACCAGCCGCGCGCTGCATGGACCGTTAAACACGGGGCCCTGCGCAACCGACAGCCAGCGCTGCACCTCGCCTGCGGTCGCAGGATCCTGGGGCAACCACGTGCGTGCCGGGTCATAACGCAGCGCCAGATACACCAGTATTGCGACGGAATCCGCGATGATTGTGCCGCCATCGTCGAGCACGGGTACTGTCCCGAACGGATTAAGGGCCAGGAACTTGGCTCGGCGCTGCTCCCCTGCCATCAGGTCAACAAAGATTTTCTCGAACGGTAGCTTGAGTAGGCTCAGCATCAAAACGGCCCGATGTGCGTGGCCCGACGCCGGGAAATCGTAGAGCCTCATGGCAGGCTTTTGAGACATGCTGGTCTCCTGACGGAACGCGCCCGATTTCGTTGATAGGTCGCCCGCATTTAATCTGATCGTAGGCGCTTCCAGCAATCTAATCTTGCAGAACCTGGAACAGCGAGTGTGGTCTCGATGGGCCCACGGCACTACCCCCCGGCGGTACGCGAAATCCGGTTGTCTGTGAGCTAGCATCCCGCCAAGCAGTACCCTCGGCGGATTGGTTGGCCGAGTTCTACAAGCGTCAATCGCACTATGTAATCGCATTCGCCGCCGCGGTCAGGGCCAACCCAACTCAACCTCGGGCAAAGAGCCACAGATGCGATCGCGACACCGAGGATCGGTGCTTGCCTAGCAACCGCCCTGGAATCGAGTCTGGGTCTCAGCCGGCTCCTGCGCTGCCTTTGGCCGACTCATTAATATAGCTCGACATGCTTGAATTGGTGCGCGGGTATTCGTGCACCACAACGTTTACGGTATCTGGACTCGAACCGATAGCCTGATGGGTAGCCGCAACGATATCTCGGATCAACCGGCGCTTGCGGTCATCAGACAATCCTGTGGCAATGTGGCATTGAACGAATGGCATCGTTGTATCCTCGTTCAGTAATTCAGCCCAGTCGCGACATCACGTCGTCCCCAAACACGCCTGGGTGTCCATAATCTGGCAAGTGTTGTCCATGCTCAACGAAGTTTATTCCCTGGCCTTCACGGAGCACAAGGAAAATGCTCTCGACCGGCAAGCCGGTTGCGTCGCTAACGGCCTGCAGTAGCCCTGCCGCTAGCTTACGCTTCTGCTCGTCGCTGCGCCCGAACCTCATATCCATCGAAATCATCGCCATTCATGGATCCTTGTGATGAGGGGCGCGTCGTCTGCTCGACCCGGACAGATACGACCACATTTTTTTGGGTCCATTGCTCCATGGAGCATATACGCGATGATCGTAAGACAGAATGCCGCAAATCGGTCGATGGGGAACCATCTTTTTCTGTTAGCGATACCCATCCTGCCAGTCCTGCCAAACACCGACCATATCCCGCGTGCGGGTCAACACATCGTTCATCACGCCTCAGACATATCTCGGCAGGTAGGTGACGCTACCGACAATCCTGGAGGGATTTCGTTTTGACAATGCGCGTCGTTCAAGTGGCCGAGAAGAACGGACCCTTGCACTTGGCCGAACGGGATACCCCTGAGCCGAAGGCGGGAGAGGTCCGCGTGAAGGTCGAGGCATGTGGCGTCTGCCATAGCGATAGCTTGACCGTTGAAGGCGTTTTCCCGGGCTTGACGTTCCCGCGTGTTCCTGGTCACGAAATCGCGGGCAGGATCGACGCGGTGGGAGAGGGTGTTCAGGGTTGGACCGTCGGTCAACGCGTCGGCGTCGGTTGGTTTGGCGGCGCCTGTTACCGCTGCAGCCCTTGCCGCCGCGGCCACATGATCGATTGCCGGAACCTGCGTATCCCCGGGATCTCATACGACGGTGGCTATGCCGAAGCCATGGTCTGCCCCACGGACGCTCTGGCCGCCATACCGGACGATCTCAACTCAGCCGAGGCGGCGCCATTGCTTTGCGCGGGCATCACGACGTTCAACGCGCTGCGTCACTCGGGCGCGCTCCCGGGCGACCTGGTTGCTGTGCTTGGCGTAGGCGGCTTGGGCCATCTCGGCATTCAGTTCGCTTCCAAGATGGGTTTTCGTACCATCGCGGTTGGCCGTGGCGGTGACAAAAACAAACTCGCAATCAAGTTAGGTGCAGAGCACTATATCGACAGCGACACCGAGGATCCGGTCGCTAAACTCAAGCAACTCGGGGGCGCCCAAACGATTCTGGCCACAGTGCCGAGTGGAAAGGCCGCATCCCCGTTCATTGGTGCGTTGGGCGTTCGGGGCAGGTTGGTCGTCGTCGGGGTCTCGCCCGAACCGATTGAAACGCCGAGTTTTGTCATGGTCGGCCAAAGCGCCAGCATCGTCGGCCACGCTTCAGGAACCTCCATCGAAAGTGAGGACACACTACGATTCTCGGCCATGTCCGGCGTCCGCCCTATGATTGAAACGTTGCCATTGCACCAAGCGCCGGAGGCCTACGCCAAAATGATGCGGGGCGAGGCCCGGTTTCGGATGGTGCTGACAATGGGCACGGGTTCACGCTAGCCACCGCAGCCAATGTATCCTGCAGACCTACTATCATCACGGCACACTTCCAGGGCCTGCGCAAACAGCTTATCGCACACGATTCAGCCATCTGGATCGGAGAGTATTGCGCGCAGTGTCTTCTTGCCGGGCTGTGATGCCTGGTTTAGGTAGAGTGCCGAAGCGATTTGAAGGCCGCTCGCAATTCCTCAGTAAAAACCTGCGGCTGCTCCCAGGCTGCAAAGTGGCCGCCTTTTTTGAGCCGGTTGTAATAAATGAGCTTGGGATACGCACGCTCGGTCCAACTCCGCGGCGCAGTGTAGATCTCATCGGGAAAGGCGCTCACGGCGACGGGAATCGTAATACCTTTCGGGGCAAAAAAGGCTAGCTTGCTTTCCCAGTAGAGACGTGCGGAAGAAACCGCGGTGTTCGTCAACCAATACAGCGTAACGTTCTCGAGAATGTCGTCGCGCGAGAGACCTTCCGGCTGTCCGCCAAAGACACGCGCGATGAGCGCATAGCTCCTCGCGTCGTGGTCCAGCATCCAGGCGGCGAGCCCGACCGGAGAATCCTCGATCGCGTAGAGCGTTTGGGGACGGTTACTCATCTCCTGGGCGTAGCCCAGGCCGTGTTTGTAGAAGAAGTTCAGCTGATCGTATGCGTATTTCTCGTCGGCCGAGAGGCCTGATGGCGGCGGACCGCCAAATTGAAGGTCTTTGGCAATATCGTCCGGGACAGTGGCCGGCATGTTGGTGTGAATGCCCACCAAACCCGGGGGCAATTGCAAAGCCATCTGCTCCGTGACAGCATTGCCCCAATCACCGCCTTGCGCCACATATCGCGTGTAACCTAGGCGCCTCATCAGCACGATCCAAGCGCGTGCGATACGAATGGGATCCCATCCAAGTGTCGTAGGCTTCGCAGAAAAACCATACCCAGGCAATGACGGTATGACGACATCGAACGCATCGGAGGGCTTTCCGCCATGAGCTGTCGGGTTGGTTAGCGGATCAATGATCTTCAATTGCTCGATGATCGAGCCGGGCCACCCGTGTGTTACAATGAGCGGTAATGCATTCACGTGAGTGGAACGAACGTGAATGAAATGGATATCCAGGCCATCGATGTTCGTCGTAAATTGCGGCAGCGCATTGAGTCTCGATTCGGCTTTCCGCCAGTCGAAATCTGTCCCCCAGTAGCGCGCGAGTTCTTGCACCGTTGAGAGTTGTACGCCCTGCGATGCGTCGGTGACTAACTCCGGTGAAGGCCACTTCGTAGCCGCAATGCGTCGACGAAGATCCGCAAGCGCCTCGTCGGGCGCTTGGAACTGGAAGCGGTGGATCCCGTGATTTCCCGTGTTGCTCATCGATGACCCCCGTTGATATGACTTGCGAAGCGGCGTGTTGGCTACTGCGGCCGATCCAGCCAGACCCGCCTGGAGGATTGTGGCTGCACCAGCAGCCGCTGAACTCGTAAGAATAGTGCGTCGGGTCGGGGACGATAGGATGGGAGGCATAGCAAAACTCCTCGATGAAAGCGCGATCGTCGACATGCCGATCGCTTGTTTGGCGTTACTAGCAGGGCGGGTTCGCTTTAGCGATGCGGCATCGTTCTGGCACCCCAGGCCACTTGATCAAAATGACATAACGTCCCGCGTTGGTCGGATCGCCAACCAATTACTCGGATACTAGGCGCGCGCCTTTCTCGGCAACAGAGCGCTTCATGATCAGCACAACCAGGACAAGCGCGGCCATCACGGCAGACAGCACCCAGAAGACATCAAAATAGGCAAGCGCCGACGCCTGTTGGTCGCGCAGGTTTGCAAGCGTCTGCAAGGCCAGTCGCTGGGCAGCGACCGGATCGCCATTCTGTTGCAAAAATGGTTGGGAAGCCGCCTCAAAGAAGGAGCGTAAAGCGGCATTGAACGGATCGAGCCACTCGCCAAGACGAAGGCTGTGGAATTGGTCACGACGCTCCTGCATTGTCTGGGCCAGGGAGGTTCCTACACTACCGCCCTCGTTGCGCAGAAGGCTCAACAGGCCAACTGCCGCCCCGCGGAGCGCCAGCGGCGTATACAGGTAAGCCGCCACGTTTGCGGGGGCGAAGCATAGTGCCAACCCGACGATCAGCACCACTCGCGGCCAGACTGCCTCGCCCGGACTGATGTCTAGGTTCATCTGCGACATCCAATAGCTCCCCGCCGCCATGGTAAGGAGACCGGCAGTAACGATCCACCGCGCATCCGTTCCGCGGCCGAGCATGCGCCCCACGAATGGCATGGCGATGACGGCAAAGAAGCCGGCCGGCGACATCACAAGTCCGGCGCTCAGTGCATCGTATCCGAACAGCGATTGCAACAAGGCGGGCAAGGCGGTGCTCGACGCATACAGCACGGCGTAGGCGCAAAAGATAATAGTGCAGCAGGCGGCGAAGTTCCGCTCACGTAACGGACGAAAATTGACCACGGGGCTCGATTGGCGCAGTTCCCAGAACACAAGCCCGCCAAGGCCCACTATAAAAAGGATCATCAGGGTCTGCACACGCCAGAACGGGTCGCCCAGCCAGTCCCATTCCTGGCCCTTGCTGAGCGTCACCTCCCAACAGACGATGACGATCACCAGCAGTGACAGGCCAACGCCGTCGAAGCTGAATGGTCGGCTGCGCAACGCTGTGCGCTGTGCCGTGAGGTAGTCCGGATCGCGGAGTGTGAGGGCACACGCTCCTAGGGCTAGGAGACCCACGGGAACGTTGATCCAGAATACCCACCGCCACGAGTAGCTGTCGGTTATCCAGCCGCCGAGCGTCGGGCCGACAACCGGCGCGATCAGCGCGGCCAGGCCGAACAGCGTCATGGCCATGCCTTGCCGTTCGACCGGGAAGGCGTCCAACAGTACGCCCTGGCTCGATGGCTGCAAGCCACCGCCGGCAAGACCTTGGACCACGCGAAACAGGATCAATTGCCCAAGCCCTGTGGCCATGCCGCAGAGCCCTGAGGCAACGGTGAACACGGCGATGGAAAGCAGGAAATAGTTTCGCCGCCCAAGGTGCGCGATCAGCCAACCAGTGATGGGTAGGATTATCGCGTTGGCGGCAAGATAACTGGTGATGACCCATTCGCCATCATCAACCGTGGCCGATAGGCCACCCGCGATATAGCGCAGCGCGACGACGGCGATCGTGGTGTCGAGGACTTCCATGAAGGTCGGCACCACGACAACCGCAGCGACGACCCAGGGGTTTATCTCTGCGCGAGAGCGGGTATTCGTGGTCGCCGACGACGACGCTACGCCGGTCATTGCCTGGTGCCCGACGCGCCGGCTGCCGGGCCAGGGGTCGATCGCGGGGACGTCGAGGTTTGCGGCATGTATGCCTGGAGGAATTTACCGGCGTCGCGGCCGGCCGGCGGCTGGCTGATATGGACGTAGGGAACGACCGAGGTGCCGATGAACAGAGGCGTCTGATCGGCATCGTAACCGACGAGGTCGATGCGGACTGGCAACCTCTGGACCACCTTGATGAAATTGCCCGTGGCGTTCTCCGGCGGCAGCAAGGCCAGGGTCGATCCGGTTCCCATGGTGAAGCCGGTGACTCGACCCTGGAAGATGTGTTTGCCGCCGTACATGTCGTCGCGCAGATCGACCGGCTGTCCGATCCGAAGGTCCCGCAACTGCGTTTCCTTGAAGTTGGCATCGACCCAGATTTCAGTAAGCGAGCGGATTGCCATCAGGTTCTGGCCGACCTGGACAAAATTGCCAGGATTGACATTCCGCCGCGTGACGACGCCGTCAATTTCCGCTGTGATATCGCAGTAACGCAGGTCCAGTTCGGCCTTTGCGAGATCGCGCTTGGCGGCCTCAAGTTTCGCCTCCGCCTGCTTGACGGCTGGGGCATTGGCTGCGATTTGCGCGAACGTGCTGTTGATGTCGCCCAGCTTTTCGAACTGGTCGATCATCGCTTTCGGAGCCTGGTCGAACTGGTGAATAACCCCAAGTTGCGCGGCGTTCTGGATGAGTTCTGCCTGACCTTCAAGTACAGAGGAAAAGGTCTCGTCGAGATCGGATGGTACCTTGCCGAGGTCACCGTCCCCGCCGGGTTGCGCGGGAAGCCCCAGTGACACGCGCGTCTGGGAGACCTCTGCCAGGGACTCGGCGAGTTCTGCCCCGGCGCTTGTCAGCGCCGCTTGCCGCGTGTCATACTCCTCCCGCGTCACGTCGGCCCGGCCGACAAGTTGCCTTGCCCGATCGAACTGAACGCGGGCCAGGGCCAATGCCGCCTTGCTTTTTTCGACCGCGGCAATCCGCGCATGCAATAATGCGACCTGATTGTCGACATCCTCCACGGCGTGTTGCAGGTTCCAACGCCTGCTCCATGCCTGTGCCTCGATCGCACGCACCGCCGCGGTGGCCGCTCGCAGATCTGCGTTCGCGGTGTCGACCGCAGCTTGCTTCTCGGCGACAATAACGCGGTAAGGCTCCTTGTCCAATTCGACAAGGAGATCTCCCTGGCGCACGCGATTGTTGTCATCCACCAGAACGCGGGAAACCTGCCCAGCTACACGAGGCGCAACAAACGTCACATGCCCATTCACAAACGCGTCATCCGTGGAAACCGTATTGAGTATCTCGCTGACCCAAGGAATGCCAATCACGAGGATAAGCAGAAGGGCGGCGCCAGCTATGCCACCGACGAGAAGCTTTTGCTTGCGTGCAGCCACTCTGGCTTTCTGAGGCACGAGGCCGAGCTCCTTCTGTGTCTGCCTCGACGTGTTGTCATGGGCAGCCGAGGCGTCCCCATTCTCTGTTTGTTGCGCGTCTATCGCACCCGCCTCATCGCTTTGCTCGGTCATAGCACGCACTCGTTGCATGAGGATGGAACGAACGGCGTCGAGATGGCACCAGTTCTGCAAACGCACTACAAACGGGGGACTAGGAAATTTAAGCGCAACATTGAATGCCTGACGTCCGGCATTGAGTATTTCACGCGACGGAAGGATGGCTCATCTTGTCGGCCGTGGCCAGGAATGCTAACCTGGTATTTGGCTGAAAAGGCCGATATCTCGATGCATCGAAGGATCATCGTTCGAGTATTTCTCGCAGGCATGGACCGTAATTAGACCTGCACGACGCTTGGCAACAAATGGGAAACAATTAACCGCGCTGCGGAAGAGTCTTGCCAGGTATGCATGTTCACTCGACCATCAGCGGGAGTAGGGTAGAACTGAGGAGCGGCGGCGGTGGCGCGCACCCGATATGTAAAGCGCGTCGCTTCTTGACGAAGGGGGCACTCTTGCAACAAACGCCTTCTTTGTTTGTGATGCATGACGGTGCAGCTCGGCCCATCGCTTTTCTTGTCTTTTTTCTATCGGTGATCGAAGAGCCGAAAGCTATGTCATTGTCGAATTACTTTCCGGGCAGACTCTAAGATGCAATTGATTGTGTTTATTAATGTTTTTCATGTCGACCCCGTCAATCAGCAGAGGCTTGTAGATATACTGACTGAGGTTACCGAAGAAATAGTCAGCAGAGCTACAGGTTTTGTTTCCTCCACACTTCACCAAAGCACGGACGGGAGTAAGGTGACTATGTATGCACGCTGGCGCAGCCTCGCCGAATACGAGGCCATGCGTCAGGATCCGATGGCATTGAGGTTTTTCACTGAAGCGCTGTCAATCTCCCGCTTCGATCCCGGCATGTACGAAGTGGTTCGTGAATTCGGGCAACCCAAGCCTTAAGCCATAGCATCGGCCCTGATATCTGAACGTCCGCTCGGTTGATCCTTCCGCCGTAGGCGGATCGACCGCTTTGGGCTAAACAACAAGTGATGTTGTTCGGCGCAGTGGTATGACTGAAGAACGATGTCATTCCAGGTCGGGTATGCTAGAGCGTCAGGATCAGCCGGCAAAATGATGGACGCCACCCAACTGTCGGACGAAGACGCTGAGGGTGTGAAATCGCGTCCAATGGAACGAATCGTCCGCATTTGCGCCGGCAATCGGCGACAGGAAAAAATTGACCAAGTTCATTCGTGACGGATGCAACCACTCTGACTCGCGGCATTGGCGATTGGCCATTTTCAGCTCGGAGCCTCCGAGGTGAGCGTCAATGCGGCAATCGACGAGCCCTCTGCAGGTCGTGACGCTGTGCTAGCGGCATGCAAGCCGCCCCACAGCACCAGATTCGCCAAACCGCAAACGAAACGCACAAGCCAGACCCGGCGCTGCGAACCCTGCGTGTAACCGGGCCGGCCAATGAGCTATCGATCGCGTCCAAACTTTGTGAAACTGAGACGGTGAGTACCAAAGCCGTGAAAACGCCAAGCATACCTTGCGCGCCATGCAAGAGAACGCGCGGCAAGGATTTTGGAACGGCTCGCACACACCCTTTGGGTATACAGCGGTTGCTGCCGAGCGCCGCGGGACAAAGGTCAAGAAGGTCCTTGGGATCGACGAGACTGAAGCGGTTACGGTTAGGGAAATGTTTGATCTCGCCCTTGGGACCAAAGGGATGCCGCTCGGTGTCAAGGCGATCGTGAATCGCTTGAACGAGCGCGGGGTCCGTCTGAGAGGAAAGCCGTTTCAGATTTCCAATGTTCATCGGATCGTGACGGCTGAGACCTACACGGGCACGCACCCGTTTAACCGGCGCACTGCGCGCACCGGGCAACTCAAGAAGGCCGATGCCTGGATTGCCGTCAAGGTCCCGCCGATCATCGCACCTGAGATTTTTGACCAGGTCCAGGAAAGCCTGCGCGCGAGGAGCCCAAAGCGCATCGCACCGCGGCTTGTCGGCAATCCAACTTTGCTTACTGGCATTGCACGTTGCGCCACTTGCGATTCGGGCATGACGATTCGTACAGGCAAGAGTGGTCGCTATCGATACTACACCTGTGCTGGGTGCGCTCAGAAAGGAAAAACGCACTGCCTGGGCCGAAGCATCCCAATGCCGGCGCTCGACAGCAAAGTCCTTGACCATCTGGGCTACCATCTGTTCGCGCCCGGACGCTTGACGGTAATCCTGGAGGCCTATCTCACGCGGTCGGCGGAAACCGACAAAAGTCGCGGCGAACAGCTTGCCCAGGCAAAACGGGCTCTGACAGATGCGGAGGGGCGCATCGATCGCTTGCTGCAGATGGTCGAGCAGGGATTGATGCGCCTGGACGACGCAGCGCTGAAGGAACGCCTCGCCACCGCGAAGGCGGCGCGCCAAGCGGCCAGCGAACGTGTGCATCCGTTATCGCAAAACCGGGCAGTCACCAGCAACGCGATCACACCGGGCCTGGGGTTTGGCGAAAGATGAGGTAGAAGAAGAACCAGCCGAAGGGGCCGGCGATGAGGAAGAGGATTGCGGCGTGGCGGAGGGCAAGGGCGGAGGGAGGACGTTCTTTCTTTGAAAAAAAGAACCAAGAAAACTTTTGCTTTTCAAAGGTATTCCCCACCGGTCCGGGATCAAAATTTCAAAAGTTTTTTGTTTCTTTTTTTCAAAAAAGAAATACTTCCTTATAAACTTACCCGCTTCGCGGCCGCCTTGCGAGAAGCCCTAGCAAACCCGGACAACGGCTTTCGGAAAGCCTATCTGAAGCTATTCGTTGACGCCGTTATCGTCGGGGATACCGAAATCAATCTCAGCGGACCGACAGCGCCACTTGCAGAAGCCGCCTCAACAGGAGCCCTTCCAGCAGCGGCAAGCGCGGTGCCCAGTTTTGTTCCGAAGTGGCGTCCCGTAGGGGATTCGAACCCCTGTTACCGCCGTGAGAGGGCGGTGTCCTGGGCCTCTAGACGAACGGGACAAACAGGCCGCAAGCGCCGCCTTCTAGCGCCACACACCCCCTCCCGCAACCCGTCACTGCCGCAGCGACATCCGCCCAGCCACCCGGTCCCGCGCGGGATCGACGAACACTACCCGGTCCGGGCCGCCGCCCTGCAACAATACCGCCAGCCTGTCGCCGGCCGGGCTGATGGACAAAATGCGGCTCCCCGCCGGCTCGTCCAGCACCAGCGACGCCGCCACCGAAGCAGAGATCGGAAGAGCGTCGTGTAGGGAAAGAGTGTAGATCTCGGTGGTCGC
>CAJCIS010000191.1 GCA_903970435.1 Acidobacteriota bacterium
GCACGCCGGTGGGGGTCCAGGGGGCGAAGCCCCCGGTCGCCGAAGGCGAAACGCGAGGGTCAACATCAAGGACGGCTGGCGCCGATTTTCCAGTCAGACTGAAGCCGCTCTAGGCGTTCTTGCCGCGCACGGCGCCAATGATGCCGGAGAAATCCTTCGCCGCGCCGCCGGTTGCCGCATAGTCCTCATAGAGTTGCGTGGCATGCGCGCCGAGCGCCGTGTGTGCGCCGAATGTCTCGGCGCAGGCCTGGGACAGGCGCAGGTCCTTCAGCATCAGCGCGGTGGCGAAGCCAGGTTGGTAGTCACGGTTGGCCGGGCTCGCCGGCACCGGACCGGGCACCGGGCAGTTCGTCGTGAGTGCCCAGCATTGGCCGGACGCGGTGGACGCCACGTCGAACAAAGCCTGGTGGGACAGGCCGAGCTTCTCGCCCAGCACGAAGGCCTCGCTGACGGCGATCATGGAAATGCCGAGGATCATGTTGTTGCAGATCTTGGCGGCCTGGCCGGCGCCGGCATCGCCGCAATGAACGATCTTACGGCCCATGGCGGCGAGGATCGGCTGCGCGCGGGCGAACGCCTCCGCCGTGCCGCCGACCATGAAGGTGAGCGTTGCGGCCGCCGCCCCGCCGGTGCCGCCGGAAACGGGCGCATCGACGGACTTCATGCCGGCGCGGGCGGCCGCGTCGTGGGCCGCACGAGCGTCGGCGACGTCGATGGTGGAGCTGTCGATGAAGAGTGCGCCGGGCGCCGCGTGGGCGAGCAGGCCGTCGTCACCTTGCCAACATTGCAGCACGAGGGCGCCGTTGGGGAGCATGGTCACGACGATGTCGGCACCCTTGGCGGCCGCCGCGAGCGAGGGGGCGATCGCAATGCCGGCGGCTTCGGCGGCGGCGCAGGACGCTGGCGAAACGTCGTAGCCGGTGACGTGGTGGCCGGCGCGGCGCAGGTTGGCGGACATGGGGCTGCCCATGTTGCCGAGGCCGATGAAGGCGATCATGGGCATTGGTGGTTTGTCCCTGCGCCAAAAGCAGCAGGCCAGGGGCAGAGCCCCTGCCTGCTTCCTTACTGTGTCAACAGCTTCCGCGAAATAATAACCCGCATGATCTCGTTCGTCCCCTCAAGGATCTGATGCACCCGCAAATCCCGCACGATCTTTTCGATGCCGTATTCCGCCAGGTACCCATATCCCCCCAACAACTGCAACGCATCGTTGGCCACACGCGATCCCGTGTCGGTGGCGAACCGCTTTGCCATCGCACAGAGTTGCGTGGCTTGCGGGTCGCCGCCGTCCAGCGAAGCCGCGGCGCGCCACAGCAAGGTGCGCGCAGCCTCAAGTTCCGTTGCCATGTCGGCAAGGCGGAATTGCAGCGCCTGAAATTCGGTGAGTTTCTTGCCGAAAGCGCGACGCTCGACCATGTAGGCGAGCGCCTTGTCGATGGCCGATTGCGCGCCGCCGAGCGAACACGCGCCGATATTGAGGCGGCCGCCGTCCAGGCCCGCCATGGCGATCTTGAACCCCTGCCCTTCTTCGCCGATGCGATTGGCGACCGGCACGCGCACCTGATCCATAATGACCTGCCGCGTCGGCTGGGCGTTCCAGCCCATTTTCCGCTCATTGGCGCCGAACGAAAGGCCTGGCATGCCGCGCTCCAGCAGCAGCGCGGTAATGCCGGCGGGGCCCGGCGCGCCGGTGCGCGTCATCACCGCATAGACATCCACGCCGCCTGCGCCCGAAATGAATTGCTTGGTGCCGGTGACCACGTAATGATCGCCATCGCGCACCGCGCGGGTGGACAAGGCGGCCGCGTCCGATCCCGATTGCGGCTCGGTCAGGCAGTAGGCCGCCAGCAATTCCATGGAACACAGGCGTGGCAGCCAGGTGCGGCGCAGTTCCGCCGACCCAAACCGGTCCACCATGCCGGCAACCATGTTGTGAATGGAGATGTAGGCGGCGATGGCGGCACAGCCGGTGGCAAGCGCCTCGAACACCAGGGCCGCGTCGAGACGCTTCAGTCCGCTGCCGCCGACATCCTCCCGTATGTAGATGCCGCCCATGCCGAGCGGCGCGACGCCGCGGATGACATCGACCGGAAAAAATTTCTCCGTGTCCCATTGCAGCGCGTGCGGCGCGATCCGCTCCGCCGCGAATGCCAGCGCCATATCCCGTATGCTCGTTTGTTCGGGCGTCAGGCTGAACTGGTGTGCGCCCTCCGATAGCGAAACATTATCCATGCGAGCACTCCAAGAGCAAAAGTTTTTTGGTTCTTTCTTTCAAAAAAGAACTACTTCCGTCCTTCTACGCCATCGTCGGAATAACAAAACTAGCCCCATCCTTAACCCCGGACGGCCACCTGGAGGTAACGGTTTTCGTCTTCGTATAAAACCGTATCGAGTCCGGTCCATGTTGATTGAGGTCGCCGAACCCCGAAGCCTTCCAGCCGCCGAACGTGTGATAGGCGATCGGCACCGGAATAGGGACATTCACCCCCACCATGCCGACATTCACGCGCGTCGCGAAATCGCGGGCGGCGTCGCCGTCACGCGTGAAGATCGAGACGCCGTTGCCGAACTCGTGCGCGTTTGGCAGGTGCAGCGCGGACTCGTAATCATCGGCGCGCACCACAGCCAGCACGGGGCCGAATATTTCCTCGCGGTAGATGCGCATGTCCGGTGTCACACGGTCGAACAGCGAGCCGCCGATGAAAAATCCGTCCTCGTGCCCCTGCATGCGGAAATCGCGCCCGTCCACGACCAGGTCGGCGCCTTCCTGCACGCCGATGTCGATGTAATTTCGAACGCGTTCCAGAGCCTCGCGCGTCACCAGCGGGCCGTAATCGGCGCCCTCGTCGCTGGACAGTCCGACGCGCAAATTCTCCACCCGCGGCGCCAGCCGTTCCATCAGCGCATCCGCCGTCTTGCGGCCCACTGGCACGGCCACGGAAATGGCCATGCAGCGCTCGCCCGCCGAGCCGTAGGCCGCGCCGACCAGCGCATCCACGGCCTGATCCATATCCGCGTCCGGCATGATGATCGCGTGATTTTTTGCGCCGCCGAAACATTGCGCCCGTTTGCCGTGCGCGGCCGCGGTCGCGTAAATATATTGCGCAATCGGTGTGGACCCGACAAATCCCACGGCCTTGACACGCGGATCGGTCAGCAGCGTGTCCACGGCGGGTTTGCCGCCGTGCACGACGTTCAGCACACCGGGCGGCAACCCGGCCTCCAGCAGCAATTCCGCAATGCGCAGCGGTACGGACGGATCGCGCTCGGAAGGTTTCAGGATCACCGCGTTGCCGCACGCCAGCGCCGGGCCGATCTTCCACATCGGAATCATGGCGGGGAAATTGAACGGCGTAATG
>CAJCIS010000192.1 GCA_903970435.1 Acidobacteriota bacterium
CCTTCGCCGCGGCCGCCGGCATTCCGGTGCTGGCCTCCATTCCGGCGGACGAAGATATTCGCCGCAAGAGCGCCAGCTACGAAATCATCGGCAAGCCCGGCGGGCGTTGGGCTTCCATGTTCGAAACGTTGGCGGTGCAGGTGGCCGAGGCGCCGCCGCTGCGGCCGACGCCGCTGACGCACGACGCGCTGCTGGGCCTGTTCAAGGGTGATGCGGTGGGGCGGGGCGTGGTGCTCGATCCCGCAACGATGGACGATATGTGGGTGGAAGCCGCACCGGTGAAAACCTCGCTCGAAGTGATTTACGAGGGGGCGGCCTGATTATGTCTGCAACCGTCACCGACAAGGTTGCCGACGGTGGCTGCCATGGCGGCCGTGAGACGATGCTGGCCGCGGCGCACGCGGCCGGCAAGAGCGACACGCTTGACCGCTACGCGGCGGATTATCCGCGCGGGCCGCACGACCAGCCGCAATCGATGTGCCCGGCATTTGGCGCGTTGCGCGTCGGGTTGCGCATGCGTCGCGTGGCGACGATTCTTTCAGGCAGCGCCTGCTGCGTTTACGGGCTGACATTCACCAGCCATTTCTATGGTGCCAAGCGGACCGTGGGGTATGTGCCGTTCAACAGCGAGTCGCTGGTGCGCGGGCAATTGTTCGAGGACATTCGGGACGCGGTGTTCGAGATCGCCAGGCCGGAGGATTACGATGCCGTTGTGGTGATCAATCTGTGCGTGCCGACGGCGTCCGGTGTGCCGCTGGATTTGTTGCCCAAGCAGATCGAGGGGGTGCGGATCATCGGCATCGACGTGCCGGGGTTCGGTGTGCCGACACATGCCGAGGCGAAGGATGTGCTGGCCGGCGCGATGTTGCGCACGGCGCGGCTCGAGGCGGAGGCGGGGCCGGTTGCGCGTCCGCGGCAGATGATTGTGGGCGACGCGGTGGCATTGCTCGGCGAATTGTTCCCCGGCGACCCGCCCGGTGTTGCGGCCATGCTGGCGCCGATGGGATTGACGGTGGCGCCGCAATGCCCGGCACGCGAATGGCGCGACATGTATGCGGCGCTGGATTGCGCCGTGGTTGCGGCAGTGCATCCGTTCTATACGGCATCGATCCGCGAGTTTCAGGCGGCGGGCAGACCGGTTGTCGGGTCCGCGCCGGTGGGCGTCGATGGCACGGCGGCGTGGCTCGACGCCGTCGGCCAGGCGGCCAACGTGGCCGCGGCGAAGATAGATGCCGCGAAAGCCAGGATTTTGCCGGTGATCGAGGCGGCCATTGCGGCCAATCCCATCAAGGCGCGGGTGACGGTTTCCGGTTACGAGGGCTCGGAACTTCTGGTGGCCCGGCTGTTGATCGAGGCCGGCGCCGAGGTGCCGTATGTCGGCACGGCCTGTCCGCGCACGGAATGGAGCGATCCGGACCGGGAATGGCTGCAGGCGCGGGGCACGCACGTGCAATATCGCGCGTCGCTGGAACAGGATATGGCGGCGATGCGCAGCGAAAAACCCGACCTCGCCCTTGGCACCACGCCTTTGGTGCAGAAGGCCAAGGAGATGGGGTTGCCGGCGGCCTATTTCACCAACATTGTTTCGGCGCGGCCGTTGCTGGGCGCGGCCGGTGTTGCCTCGCTCGCCGGCATCGTTGCGGCGCAGACGCGCGGCAAAGCGCGGTTCGCGCAAATGGTGGAATTCTTCGAAGGCGTGGGGGTGCCGGACGCGGCCGGATATGGCTGGACCGGCGTGCCGGATTTGCATCCCGATGCACGGGCCAAGGCCAGGAAGTTGCGCGAGGCGCGGGCGAAGGCGGCCGAAGCGGTGGGAACATGAGGGTGCAGCGCTTGATCCTGACAGTTCGGCATTGCCTCGGGCGGGCGACGCCGGCGGCACGCCGTCACGCGAATGCGTGCTGCGCACGACTTGGGTCCAGGGGGCAAAGCCCCCGGTCGCCGAAGGCAATGCCGAAGAGCCAGAATCAAGGGCGGTTGTTAGATGTGACCGCGCGCCAGGCGGGCGCTTGCCCATGCTAGTGCTGGATCATGACCGCGCGGGCGGCTATTGGGGCGCCGTCTATGCCTTCACCGCGATCCGCGGCCTGCGCGTGGTGATCGACGGGCCGGTTGGTTGCGAAAACCTGCCGGTTACCGCGGTGCTGCATTATACCGACGGATTGCCGCCGCATGAATTGCCGGTGGTGGTCACGGGACTGGCCGAGGAGCAACTCTCCAGCACCGGCACGGAAGGTTCGATGCGGCGCGCCAATGCGACGCAGGACCCGGATATGCCGGCGGTGGTGGTCACGGGCAGCATTGCCGAAATGATCGGCGGCGGCGTGACGCCGGAAGGCAGCAACCTGCTGCGCTTCATTCCGCGCACGATCGACGAGGATCAATGGCAGGCGGCGGACCGCGCGATCAATTGGCTGTGGAGCGAATTCGGCGCCAAGCGGGCGCGGCCGAAGGCCCGGGCGGCCGGTGCGAAGCCGCGGGTGAATATCATCGGCCCGATTTACGGCACGTTCAACATGCCGTCCGACCTCGCCGAAATCCGGCGGCTGGTCGAGGGTATCGGGTGCGAGGTCAACCTCACCTTCCCGCTCGGGTCGCATCTCGATGATGTCGCCAAGCTCGCAGATGCAGACGTGAATGTCTGCATGTATCGCGAATTCGGCCGGCTGCTGTGCGAGGAGCTCGGCAAGCCGTATGTGCAGGCGCCGATCGGGATGTTTGCCACCACCAATTTCCTGCGCAAGCTGGGTGAACTGACCGGTGTCGATCCGGAACCGTTCATCGCCGCGGAAAAGCAGACGACGATCAAGCCGATTTGGGATCTGTGGCGCAGCGTGACACAGGATTTCTTCAGCACCGGCAGTTTTGGTGTGGTCGCCAACCATACCTACAGTTTCGGCATGCGTCAGTTCTTGGAAGACGAAATGGGGATTGAATGCCGTTTCGCCATTGCCCGCAAGCCGGGCGAGAAATCCAACAACGCGGCGGTGCGGGAGGCGATCAAATCCACCCCGCCGCTGGTGCTGTTTGGGTCATTTAACGAACGCATGTACGCGCAGGAAGCCGGCGGCCGTTCGATGTTCATTCCGGCGAGTTTTCCGGGCGCCATCATCCGCCGGCACACGGGTACGCCCTTCATGGGATATGGCGGCGCCACCTACATCATTCAGGAATACTGCAACGCGCTGTTCGATGCCCTGTTCAATATCCTGCCGCTTGGCACCGACCTCGATCGGGTGGAACCGACGCCGGCACGGCCGGAATTGGCGGACCGCATGATATGGGATGAGGATGCCTACGCGCTGCTGAACACCATCGTGGAAAACGAACCATTCCTGGTGCGCATCTCTGCCGCGAAGCGCATGCGCGAGAAAGTGGAGCGCGAGGCATTGCACGCGACCGAGGCGCGGGTGACGCTGGCACGCGCACAACAATCGCTTTCGGCCTTCGCTGGCAAGCAGGCCGCATGACATCGCCAGGGCGCACACCGCCCGAACGATCCCCGCCGCGGGGGAGTTTCGCGGCTGTGGCCGAAAGGCCGAGTTCTGGAGGGTTCTGAATGTCAACACATCTTGAGAGGGAAAGGGCCGGAAGCGGCCTGACCGCAGAGGAGGCCAAGGAGTTTCACAAACTCTTCGTCCAGGGCTTCCTGGTGTTCACCGGCATCGCGTTGGTGGCGCACTTCCTGGTTTGGCAATGGCGTCCATGGGGGGTGACCGCGACCCAGACGTCGATGCTCGACCATTTGCACCACGTCACTTCGCTGCTGGGTTAGGAGGCACAAATGTGGAGAGTATGGTTTCTCTTCGATCCGCGGAGAGCATTGGTGGGCCTGGCCGTTTTCCTACTGGTCCTGGCGCTGCTGATTCACTTCATCCTGCTCAGCACCGACCGGTTCAACTGGCTGGAAGGACCACACGCCCACGCGGCGGTGGCCGAAACTTCCCAGCCGCTGCCCGCGACGGTGAAGTAGCCTCTGGGCGGTGCGCGTCGCCTGGCGGCGGCGCGCACTGCGCTGGTTTCAAAATCAGAGGGTAACATCATGGCTATGCTGAGCTTTGAACAGAAATACCGCGTCCGCGGCGGCACGCTGATCGGCGGCGATCTGTTCGATTTCTGGGTGGGGCCCTTCTATGTGGGCTTCTTTGGCGTCACCACAGCGTTCTTTGCAGCACTTGGCACGGCCCTGATCGTGTACGGCGCGTCGCTGGGCGGCACCGGCAATATCTGGCAAATTAACATCTCGCCACCGGACCTGAGCTACGGCCTGGCGCTGGCGCCGCTGAAGCAAGGCGGAACCTGGCAGATCATTACCGTATGTGCTGCGGGCGCATTCATTTCGTGGGCGCTGCGGCAGGTCGAGATATGCCGCAAGCTGGGCATCGGGCTGCATGTTCCGTTCGCCTTCAGTTTTGCCATTCTGGCGTATCTGACGCTTGAGGTTATCCGGCCGCTTCTATTGGGCGCCTGGGGCCACGGCTTTCCCTACGGCATCATCGGCCATCTCGATTGGGTATCGAATGTCGGGTACCAGTACCTGCACTTCCACTACAATCCCGCACATATGCTGGCGATCACGTTCTTCTTCACCAACGCGCTCGCCTTGTCGCTGCATGGATCGCTGGTGCTGTCGGCGGCCAATCCCGGCGCCGGCGAGGTGGTAAAATCCGCCGAGCACGAGAACCAGTATTACCGTGACGTGATGGGGTGGTCGATCGGACCGTTGGGCATTCATCGTCTGGGCATGTTCCTCGCCATTAATGCCTCGTTCTGGAGTGCCGTCTGCATGCTGATCAGCGGACCGTTCTGGACCCGCGGCTGGCCGGAATGGTGGAGCTGGTGGCTTAATCTGCCGATCTGGGCGCACTGAAAAGCAACCACGCGCAGCAAAGAATTCCAGTCGAATCAAAGAAGGTCGGGGGAGAGGAATTCCGCCATGGCAACCTATCAAAACATATTTACCCGCGTGCAGGTGCGCGGCCCAATTCATGCCGTACCGCTGCCGTTCGGCAGTTCGCCCCGGCTTGGAAACGGCAGCTTCAATCATCTGCTCGGGCGCATCGGCGAGGCGCAGATCGGGCCGATCTATCTCGGCGCCACGGGTATCGCGTCGCTGGTGTTCGGCTTCTTCGCAATCGAAATCATCGGCTTCAACATGCTGGCGTCGGTGAATTGGAGCCCGATCCAATTTGTCCGCCAATTGCCATGGCTGGCGCTGGAGCCGCCGGCGCCGAGCTACGGATTGCATATTCCGCCGCTGGCCGAAGGCGGCTGGTGGATAATGGCCGGTTTTTTCCTCACCCTGTCGATCCTGCTCTGGTGGGCGCGGATGTATCGGCGGGCGGTGGCGCTGGGGCTGGGCACACACACGCCATGGGCGTTCGCCTCGGCAATCTGGCTGTATCTGGTGCTTGGCTTCATCCGGCCGCTCTTGATGGGCCATTGGTCGGAAGCCGTGCCGTTCGGCATCTTTCCGCACCTTGACTGGACCGCGGCGTTCTCGCTGCGATACGGCAACCTTTTCTACAATCCGTTTCATATGTTGTCGATCACGTTCCTGTATGGCTCGGCGGTGCTGTTCGCCATGCATGGCGCGACGGTGCTGGCCACCAGCCGGTTTGGCGCCGAGCGCGAGGTGGAGCAGATTATCGATCGCGGAACGGCATTCGAACGCGGTGCCTTGCTGTGGCGCTGGTGCATGGGCTTCAATGCGACCGCCGAATCGATCCATCGCTGGGCCTGGTGGTTCGCGGTGCTGGTTCCCTTGACGGGCGGCATCGGCATTCTGCTCACCGGCACTGTCGTCGATAATTGGTTTCTCTGGGGCGTGAAGCACGGATTTGCGCCGCATTATCCGCCAGTGAACCATTCGGTCGACCCGGCTCTCACTTACGGAGGCCCAAAATGAGCTTTGGTCTCAAAGTCGCGGGGGCCTTGACGGTCGTCGCCGGCGTATTCGTGGCGTCTCACTTCACCCACCCGCCGATCATATCCATTCAGCGCGGATATCGGGGCGTTGGGGATGTAGTTCTGTATCAAGCGGCTGATTTGGAACATCTGAGAGCGGCCAACCGGGCGCCGGCGCCCGAGCCCGCACAGGATCCGGCGGGCCAGCCGGCGTCGAAAGTGTATCAGAACGTCAAGGTACTCGGGAATGTCGATGCCAATGAGTTCCTGCGGCTGATGGCGGCCATTACCAACTGGGTTTCGCCGCAGCAGGGCTGCACGTACTGCCATAGCCAGGAAAATCTCGCCTACGACACGAGCTATGCCAAGATCGTGGCGCGTCGCATGCTGCAGATGACAGAGCACATTAACAAGGATTGGCAGAACCACGTCGGAATTACCGGCGTCACCTGCTATACGTGCCACCGCGGCCTGCCGGTGCCGACAAATGTGTGGTTCAATGCGCCGGCGCCGGCGCCGCATGCGGTGGGTGGCTTTGCAGAGGCCAACCAGGGCAAGAACCTGGTATCCAAGGTTGCCGTGGATTCGTCCTTGCCCTACGATCCGTTGACAACATTCCTGGAGCAGTCGAACGAAATCCGCGTCCAATCGACCCAGGCGCTGCCGGGGGCGGATAACGTGTCGATCAAGGGCGCCGACTGGACCTATGCGCTGATGATGTCCATGTCGGCCGGACTTGGCGTGAATTGCAACTATTGCCACAACACCAGGGCATTTCGCGACTGGGATCAGTCACCGCCAACGCGGGTGAGCGCGTGGTACGGCATACGCCTGGTGCGTGACCTCAACAACAACTACCTCGACCCGCTCAAGACCGTGTTTCCGGCCAACCGCCTCGGGCCGCTCGGCGATTCACCGAAGGTACAGTGTGCCACCTGTCACAAGGGCGTCTATAAGCCGCTGTTTGGCGTAAGCATGGTGAAGGACTATCCCGAGATCGGCGCCAACGGGCCGGTCGATCTCAGCGCCCCGATAGGCAGCGTTGGCGATTTCACGGCGAAGCCGTAGCGCGCTGGGAAATCAAGGGGCGTTTGAAGAAGACCAGGGGAGTTTCACCCCCTGGATCCCCGACCGGCGTCTTTAGCGCTGCGCGGCACAAGAATTTTTGCCGCGCAGCGCTGGTGACGCCGGCGGCACGCGCATGCGTGCTTCGCACGACTTGGGTCGAGGGGGAAAAGCCCGCCGCCTTTCTTCGATGGGTGCGCGGGCCGCTTTCAGTGCGTCACATGCAATTGCGTGTAGACGAGCGACGCGAACTGATCGAGTTTGGTCGCTTTCTCGCCCTTGGGCAGTGACGTATTCCTGAAGACGAGCGGGCAGTACGCGGTCGTCAGTTCATTGACAATGTCGGCGCTTCGCGCGTGCGGCACCTGGCGGCGCACGTCGCCGATCACCTTGTCGATCGTTGGCAGTTCATTATCGTCGTTGATCTGCGCCAGCTCGCTTTGCACGCTGCCGCCCTGTTCGCTCACGAATTGCCCGAGTTTGCTGTCGCCCGGCTGGCCGCACCAGTGCGTCGCCGCCATCATGGTGTCTGTTTTCGGCCTGAGGTCGTTGACCATCCCGGCGGTTGCGTTGGCCGGCGCGCGGTTGCCCCAGGTTTGGCGAACATAGTTGGTGACATCAGCGATCTGCTGCGAATTCAAGATGCCGGCAAACCCCGGCATGGCGGCATAGGTGTCCTGCGCCGGCAGTCCCCCGAGCACGGCGCGAATGACATTCTGCGGCCCCTTGGCCGTGACGGCGCCGTTGCCGGCCAATGGCGGAACGGCGCCGGACAGGCCGTGCCCATCCGGCTGATGGCATGAGGAACAATTCGTATCGTAAAGGCTGCCGCCGGAATTGTAGGCCACCTGGCTTTGCAGGGTTGCCTTGGTGTAGCTGGTTTTCGCGGGAATCGACTTCACGTAGAGCGCAATATCGTTCAGATCCGAGTCGGTCAGCTTGGAGAGGCTCACATGCACCTCCTTCATCGGCCCGATCGTGACACCTTTTTCCGGCGCCGCCCCGTTCTTGAAGTAGGCGACAAGATCGGCCTGTGTCCAACCGCCGATGCCCTGCTTGGTGTCGGATGTGATGTTTGGCGCATACCAGTTGTTGATCTGGCCCCCCGCGTATCGTTCACTTTCGATGGGCGCCATGGCGGCGTTTTTCGGCGTGTGGCACGCGCCACAATGGCCGAGCCCTTCGACGAGATACGCGCCACGGTTCCATTCCGGCGATTTCGAGGCATCTTCCTTGAAAGTGCCTTCCTTGAAATACAGGGCATCCCAGCCGCCGATGCCTTCACGGACGTTGAACGGGAACACCAGGTGATTCGGCCGGTCCGCAATATGCGCCGGCGGAAGCGAAAACAGATAGGCCTTGATCGCCGCCACATCGTCCTTGGTCACGCGGGTGAGCCACTGATACGGCATGCCGGGATAAATATAGGAACCATCCTTGCGCAGACCGGCATGAAGCGCGCGATAGAAATCATCGCCGCTCCAGGTACCGATACCGTATTGCGCGTCCGGGGTGATGTTGGGCGGCGCTATGGACCCGAACGGCGTGACGATATAATCGCCGCCTGCAAACGCCGGCTGACCGGCCCGGCTGTGGCACCCGAGGCAGTCCCCTGCAATGGTCAGGTATTTGCCGCGCGCAACGATAGGGCTTGTTTGCCCGGCTTGCGTCGAAGGCTGGGGCGCGGCGGCGGCCGGGATGCTGGCGCTGCACGCAAGCAGCATATAGAGCTGCCGTCTGGTCGCTCTTCGCATCCTCACCTCACCCGGTCCACTCGCTGCGGCGGGAACGTGTGGCAATAGAGAAGGTTCCGGTAGAAGAGCTTGATCGTCGTGCGGGCGCAACCGAGGGGTCAACCATGGTCGATGAGGCGACGTCACCGGACACGGCTCTGCCGCGCCGGGTGTTCCTTCAGGTGGAGCATGGCGTCTATGCGGCGCTCGGCGTGCTGCTGGCCGTGGTGGCGATCGTGGCGCTTGCCCATGCGGCGCTGGATGTCGTCAACAGCATTGTTGCGTTCAATGACAACAAGCGCCTGCTCGCCATTATGGACGAGCTGCTGGTGGTGTTGATGCTGGCGGAGATACTGCACACGGTGCGCGCATCGATGCGGTCGGGCTCGCTGACGGCAGAACCTTTCCTGGTCGTCGGGCTTATCGCATCCATTCGCCGGGTTCTGGTCATCACGCTCGAATCGTCGGACGCAACAAAGATCGTCGGCGGGTCGGCCGTCGACGAGGGCGTATTTCATCATAGCATGATCGAGCTCGGCGTGCTGGGCATGCTGATATTGGTCATGGTGGTGTCGATTTTCTTGCTGCGCCGCGCGTCGCCTCCGAGCGGATCCGATGCCGCGGGGTGGGATGCCTGAGCGCGATGATATTGTGGGTGTCCAATTAAGTCAGGGCAGGAAAAAGGAAGCCGTTCTTTTTTGAAAAAAAGAACTGCTTCCTTGCTCGTCCCCCTACGCGACCGCGCCACGCGGCGCCATCGCCCAGCCTTTCCACCACATACGCGCGCACCGCGCGCGACGGTTCATGGCAGGCTGTGGCGGCAACTCCGGTAGAAGGTTTTCGTAGCTCCAGCGGAGGGCCGCAGCCAGCCGCTGACGTGCTTCCGGTGCATCACGCACCCGGTCCAGCGCATCCACCAGATTGTGCATCAACGCATCGGCGGCCGCGCTGAGCTCCGCAATATGCCGTGGTGGAAGGTCCAGTTCCAGACAGGCAGCGATATAGCTGCGGAGTGCGGCCGGATAGAGATCCCGTCCCGTCTCTACTTCGGCGAGGAAGGCGTGTGCACGCCGATCGAAGAATAAATCCCACGCCTTTCCAAAGTTCTCGGCATGGCCTTCCTGGGCGAACAACAGTGCCATTTCGCAATAACAATAGTAATTGCCGCGCCGGGCGCCTTCCTTGAGGTGATGCAGGGCGCGCCGGCGGTCGGCGCGGGATACGGATCGTATCTGTACGTATATCGCGCCCAGGCGTTCATGGGCCAGGAGCGAGCCACGTGCGGCGGCGAGGCGATAGCAACGCATGGCCTCGCCAAAATCCTGCAACGTTTCTCCGGTGCCATGAAGATGCCGCTCGCCTTCCGCCAGCAGCTCGGCCACCGACGCCGCAGGACGCCAGGCCGGGCTCGCACCAGCCGTTGCGGCGACCTCCAGCACGAGGCGCACAATTTCTGCGGGCGAGCCGTGAAAGAACTCGCGGTTGGGGGCGACACGCAAACCCCTGCGGTCCAACTCGGCATGAATGTCGCGCTCGGCGGTTTCGCAATCGGCAAACGCCTGCTCGAAGGCGAGCACGAAGGGTGTGGCGACCCCGGTGGCGGCGGAGAGCTCAGCGGCGCGTTCGTGGGCCGATCGGGTGGTGCGGCCCACCTTCACCAGGCCCGGGATGGAGGAATTCACCAGAACGTAGATCCAACCTTGTTCCAACGCGGCCTCTGGGTGCATTCGCCTGCTTGTTGCAGACATCCATAGGGTTACAACCACAGGTAGTAAAACCTTGCGCGCGAAAATGTGAGCGGATCATAGGGGGAACATCGCCATTATCACGTAAATGTGATTTGCGACTCGGTAAATTTGCTCGTCGGCGTCGCTCCCAGGGGCCCAAATCGGTGGGATTCGCGATCACAAGCGGCGCCCGCGCATACTTACGCATGCTGGCTATGTTTCCTATAACCAGAAGCGGTCGATGATGGGGTGCACGTCTATCCGGTCGCGGGCTTGGTGTTTGCAGGGCAATCGTCCCCGGCGGCAGACCGCCGGGGCCCACCGCGGGATTCCGATCGGGCTGAATTTGCTCTAACGGAGATCGCGTATGAACCTGCCTGGGGCAGACGGCGGGGACGGCAACAACCCCGCCGTTCAGCAGAGCTTGATGGAGAGGAAGTCTGTATGCCGTATCTTGTCGCCGCCGATTTGCACGATCTGCCAGCCGGGACTCGCTTTCGGAATGAATTGCAGGCGGGCGGCATTCTGCAAATTCCGGGTGCCCATAACGGCATGGCCGCGCTCCAGGCCCGCCGGGCCGGCTTTCACGCCGCGTATTTGTCGGGCGCGGCCATGAGCGCCAGCATGGGGCTGCCCGATCTTGGTGTCATTACCCTCGATGAAGTGTGTTTTTTCGTCCGCCAGGTGGCGCGGGCGAGCGGGCTGCCGGTGCTCGTGGACGGCGACACCGGCTACGGCGAGGCGCTCAACGTCATGCACATGGTACGCAGCTTCGAGGAGGCGGGTGCGGCCGCAGTGCATATTGAGGATCAATTGCTGCCGAAGAAATGCGGACACCTGAATGACAAGCGGCTGGCGGACGCGCACGACATGGCGGCGAAGGTAGCGGCCGCGGTGAAAGCGCGCCGGCATCTTTTTGTCATTGCGCGCACGGATTCGGTTGCCAGCGAAGGCATGGACGCGGCTGTCGCGCGTGCCCGTCTGTATGTTGAGGCAGGGGCGGATGCGATTTTCCCGGAAGCGCTCACGACGGCCGACATGTTTGTCGAATTTGCCCAGCGCATGCCGGGCGTCAGGTTGCTGGCCAACATGACCGAATTCGGGCGCACGCCATTCTTTACGGCCGCTGAATTCGAGGCGATGGGATATGCGATGGTGATTTGGCCCGTCAGTTCACTGCGCATGGCGAACAGGGCGCAAGAGGATCTGTACGCGGCGATCCGGCGGGATGGCGGGACGCATGGCGTTGTCGGGCGCATGCAGACGCGGGGGGAGCTCTATGCGACGATCGGGCTGGCCGACTACGAGGCGCTGGATGCCTCCATCGTGCAGACTGTGCTACCTGTTTGAGGCCCAGCGCAGTTACGGGCTCGAAGTCATCGGATTTGCAGCCACAGACAAAAATTTATTGGTTCTTTTTTTCAAAAAAGAACTGCTTCCTGCTTAAATCGCCGCCAGAACCGCCTCCGCGCGGCTCACATCGAAGTCGCCCGGCTTTTCAACCGCCAGGTACGTTACTTTCATGTCGTCGGCGACAAGCGCGAAACGCTGGCTTCGCAGGCCGAGACCGCGCGCCGAAAGGTCCAGTTCCAATCCCAGCGCCTTGGTGAATTGCGCGGAGCCATCGGCAAGCATGGTGATCTCTGGACCCACATTCTGGGATTTGGCCCAGGCGTCCATGACGAAGGCGTCGTTCACGGCCAGGCAGACGACTTTGTCGATGCCCTTTTCCGCAAAGGCGGCAGCATGTTCGACAAACCCGGGCAGATGGCGCGCCGAGCACGTCGGCGTGAATGCACCCGGCACCGCGAACATCACCACGCGCTTGCCGCGGAACAGTTCCTCGGTCGCGACCTCCCGCGGGCCGTCCGCGGTTGCCACCATCAGCTTCATGGAAGGCAATGTGTCGCCGGTCTTGATCATGGTCGGTTAAGCTCGCGCTGCTGTGGTGAGGAAGCTGTAACCAAGGTTGGCTAGGCTGTCACGCAGGCGTGCACCGCAAGCGTGCGGCGCGAGCGTGCGACGCCTGCACCACCGCTTGCATGGACCCGCTTGCATGGACCCGCTTGGCGGCCAAAATGCGCAGGGTGGATTGGGGCGATCGGATGGCCAGGACGATTTTGAACGGAGAGGGAGGGCTGACCGGGCAATTGCTGATCGCAATGCCGACGATGAACACGGCGCACTTTGCGCAGGCGGTCATCTACATGTGTACGCACACGATCGAAGGCGCCATGGGCATTGTGCTGAATCGCCCGCTGGCGCGGCCAAGCTTTGACGATCTGCTGGAGCAACTCGAGGTGTTGCCGGCCCCCCCCACCCGCCGCATCGAGCTGTTCCGCGGGGGGCCGGTGGATTCCGCGCGCGGGCTGGTCCTGCATACCAGTGACTGGACCGGCGAAGGCAGCATGCTTGTTGATGATGAGGTTGCGCTGACATCGAGCATGGACGTGCTCAAGGCGCTCGCCGACGGCGGCGGGCCGGCGCGTGGGCTATTGGCGCTGGGGTACGCGGGCTGGGGCCCCGGCCAGCTCGACCGGGAAATGCACGATAACGCCTGGCTGTCGGCGCCCTCGACATTGGATTTGTTGTTCGACAATAATCATGAGACGAAATGGCGGCGGGCAATGGCGATCCTGAAGGTCGATCCGCTGCTGCTTTCAGGCACCGCCGGGCATGCTTAAGTGTCTGAGCAAGAAGGCGAATGAAATCAGCATTTTATTTGCCAAGGAGACGAGCGGGGTTGGTAGCGCCGCGGATGCGGAACAACTTGCCGGCATCGTTACCAGCACAGAAGCTCGATGATGCCGATGGGCCTCAGTCCCGCTGCGGTGGCAGCCCGCGCGGCGCCGGCAGGATCGTCCGCCAACGCGGCAGCGTGAATGCCTCCGAGAACCCAGACGCTGTCCAGGCCGGCACCGGCGGCTCCGGCAACGTCGGTGCGAAGCGAATCGCCCACCGCCAAAACGCGGCTCGGCGGCAGCCCAAGCATCGACAGCGCTGAAGCGTAGATCGCTGGGTGCGGCTTGCCGATCCACCGCACCTCGCCGCCATGCGCTTCGTACCATGCAGCGAGCGCGCCGGCGCAAAGGATACGTGCGTTACCGCGGATGATTTCCAGGTCCGGATTGGCGCAAATCATTTTCAAGCCCGCACGCCGGCAAGCGGCGAGCTCCGGTATGAAATCCTCCAGTGGGCCGGCATCCCGCATATCATCCGGGCCGGTATTCAGCACAAAGTCCGCGTCCTCGGCGCGGTCGACGAAGGTGCAGTTCAGTTCCTCGAGAACGCCACGGTCCCGCTTCGGCCCCAAATGCAGGACCCGGCGGCCCAGGGATGCGAACCATGGGTCGTCGCGTTCGTGCAACGCCTGCCAGGTAGCCTCTCCGCTGGTGAGAATGTGTGTATAAAGCGCGTCGGGGACCCCAAGGCCCCGCAACGTGTGCTGGACAGCGCCAGCCCGCCGGGGCGCGTTCGACAGCAGCAATATGGGCCGGCCTTGCAGGCGGCGCATGCAGTCGATGGCGCCGGGAAACGGCCGCAGACCATCATGGATGACGCCCCAAAGATCGAGGATGAAGCCGTCATAGGCGTCGGCAATGGGTGCGAGGCCGGGAAGGTATCGCATTAGGCGGCCGTGCCCCAGGCCTCGGAAACGTTGGCAAATCCTTCTGCCTGCAAGGCTTGCAGCAATTCCTGCTTCAGTCGCGGTATGAGTGCCGGACCCGAATAGGCAAAGGCGGTGTAGAGCTGCACCAGGCTGGCGCCGGATCGAATCTTGGTCAGCACATCACCGCCGGTGCGGATGCCGCCGCAGCCGATGAGCGTGAGGCGGCCGGCCGCCAGCCGGTGGGCGCGCGCAAGCATTTCTGTCGAACGCGCAAACAGAGGCGCCCCAGAAAGACCGCCGGCTTGCTTGGCGTTCGCACCGGAGAGATCGCCAGGCCGCGCGATGGTGGTATTGCCGATGATCAGGCCGGCGGCGCTATGGATGACGGCGGTCTCTACGACCGTTTCCAGGCCGGCGTCCGAAAGGTCCGGCGCGATCTTCACCAGAATGGGCGGCCGCACCGGCACCATCGCTTTGACAGCGCTCAAAATTGCCGAAAGCCGCGCCTCGCTCTGGAGGTCCCGCAGACCGGGTGTGTTCGGGGACGACACGTTGATCGTAATATAATCTGCAAAGGGCGTGAGGGCTGCCACCAGGGCGGGATAGTCGCGCTCCGGGTCGGCGCCGTCCTTATTAATGCCAACATTGACGCCGAACGGGCATTGCCGTGCGGCAAGCGCCGGAAGGCGTGCGCGAAAAGCCTCGACGCCCTCGTTGTTGAAGCCGAGGCGATTGATGACGGCCTGCGCCGCCGGAAGCCGAAACAGCCGGGGGCGTGGATTGCCGGGTTGCGGCCGCGGGGTCACCGTGCCGGCCTCGATGTAGCCGAACCCGAGGCGCATCAGCGGCAACACAGCGACCGCATTTTTGTCGAAACCTGCGGCAAGCCCGATGGGATTAGGAAACAGCGCGCCAAGGGCACGAACCTGCAACGCCGTGTCATCGCGATACGGCGCGGCCCGCACCAAACCGTGACGCAGCGCGGCGAGGGCAAGCCGGTGCGCTGTCTCCGCGTCGAGCAGCCGCAATGCGGGTGTGAGAACAGACACAGCGGCGCGCGAAATCATGAATATTCGTTCCTGCCGACCTGGAGCGGCGGGGGCAAGCCTTGTGCAGCGGCAGGCATGCCCGAACTAGCATGCATGTGGCGTGAACCATACTTGGAGACGTGCTGCCGGTCGGCCCTGCACCGGGTCGTGCTGGCCGCACCGTCCGGCCGTCCGGCAGGGCTCAAGGATGGGCCCTGCCTCGAACGGCTGGCACAGATGGGAATCGTCATCGCAACGCCGGATGGCCGGTACATCGCTACCACGACCGGCGTCGCGCGGCACAGGACAGAAGTCCTGCAAGTTATGCCGGTCGCCCCCTCATCCTAAGGGCGTGGTATGAACCGCGCCCCGCTCGGCAACCACGCACAGCATCCGGCCGCCGTCCTTGGCGGACACCATCACCATGTCGCCCGACGCGAGCATGTCGCCTGCGTCATTGAAGAAAGCCGGCGCCGCCACCGCGATCTGATCGTCAGCGGCGGCCTTGTAATGCCAGAGGGTGAAGCCGTTTGCGTAGGCGAGAACGGACATGTTGCGGATCGCGAAAGCCATGGTGGGGTCCTTTTCAAACAAAAAAAGGCCGCTCCTGATGGAGCGGCCTGGTAAGTCGATAAAGGGCGGAGTCCGCCCGGTGACAGACGGATGCTAGTGAGTCACGCGGTGGCCTGTCAAGGATAATTTACCTAGCAATCGTATCATGCGACGATTCCCTTTTGACGTAACATCGGGGCCAGACAATCCATCGCTTCGCGCCAAAGTCTATTATCGCTGCCACCGGCCCGGCGCTGCGAGGGCGGCATTTGCTGCTCGCCCCACACGCGCAGCACATGTGCATGGCGCGATGTAATGCCTCGAACTTGATATAAGCGTTCCACACAGCGCAGCACGTCATCGGGATCACACGGCCGCGCAACACGCGATCTGTCGCTCCGGCCGCCGTCAGCCCGGGCCTGCATCGCACCGATCGTCCAGAACCACGCGTCCTCAACGGACGCAAATGGCGTATACGGGTTTGTCGGGTGCGGCGATGCGCTGCAGCTCGGGGACATGGCGACAACTCCAGGTTGTTATGAACAGAACATGAACAACCTATGAGGAAAATTTTTGCGCAGCAAGCGGGATCAGGCGAAAAATCCTATTGGCTCCAGCAAAAAATCCGCGCACACTCTTTTCGTCACAACCATGGCCGGGGCTCGGTGAAGCACGAGGATATTTGGCGGGCATTGGATACGTTGGCCGCAGAGTCCGGCATGTCGGCCTCTGGGCTGGCCCGGCGCTCGGGATTGGATCCCACAACGTTTAACCCGTCAAAGCGGCGCATGCCGGACGGAAGGGCGCGCTGGCCCAGCACCGAGAGCCTGGCCAAGGCGCTGGATGCGGCCGGCGCGGACCTGGAAGCATTTGCCCACCTGGTGGCCGGCGGCCGGGCGTTGCCATCAGGCCGGTCACCGGCTCGCAGCATACCGCTGATCGGCTTTGCCCAGGCGGGCGGCAACGGTTTCTTTGACGACGGCGGCTACCCGGCGGGCGCCGGGTGGGACGAAGTGAGTCTGCCCGAGGTGGGCGACCCGCACGCCTACGCGCTGGAAATTTCGGGCGATTCGATGGAGCCGGTCTACCGGGACGGCGACATGGTGATCGTCGCGCCCAGTGCACCGGTACGCCGCGGCGACCGCGTGGTCGTCCGAACGATGCGTGGCGAGGCGATGGCCAAGCAACTCGCCCGCCGCTCCGCGCGCCGCATCGAGTTGCGCAGCCTGAACCCGGAGCACCAGGATTACAGTTTCGACCTGTCGGAAGTCGCCTGGATGCACCGTATCATTTGGGCAAGTCAGTAGCCGCCGATTTAATCGCGGAACGGTCGGCATTGATGGCCGGCCGTTCCGCGCCCATGCGAATATCGCGGGCCTCGCGGCCGAAACCCACCAACACCGCAATGACAAGGGCGGCCATTCCCACCACGATGGCCAACGGCCAACTGAGATTTCCACGAAAATAGGCGTCTGCGAGGCCACTTTGAACAGGGTGGTTAATTGAAGCCAGAAGATTCCCCAACGTATAGGTCAGCCCCGGAAACGTTCCGCGTATCGCCACCGGGGAGATTTCGTTCAAGTGAGCGGGAACGACCCCCCAAGCACCCTGCACGCACAACTGCATCAGGAAGGCACCGACGCCTATTGCGACCGGGTCGTTGGAAAAAGCCCAAAGTGGCAGCACCGGCAGCGACAGCACCGCAGCCGACACGATCGCCCTTCGACGGCCGAAACGCTGCGATAACGTCGCGCATCCGATACCGCCGACGATCGCGGCGACATTCATGAAAAGCAGAATTGTTGTGGCGGAATCAAGCGACAGCCCATGATCATGGGTAAGGAAGGATTTATATAGATCCTGCGTGCCGTGGCTGAAAAAGTTGAACGCTGCCATCATCAAAACGGCATATATCGTCAAACCGAAGTGACGCCGAAGCACGGTGATAAGACCCGCGCGCCGCTCACTCACGCCTCTTGCCGCCCAATCGGGGCTTTCCGGAACGTTGAGGCGAATGTAGAGCACCAGCAAGGCCGGCAGGGCGCCCAGCATAAACAGGCCGCGCCAACCGACAGAGCCGATCGCCAGCCAATTAGCCAGTGTGGCAAGCAGATACCCGCTGGGGTATCCGGCCTGCAGCAGGCCGGATACCGTCCCTCGCCAGCTGGCCGGAATACTCTCCATGGTCAGCGACGCGCCCACGCCCCACTCGCCGCCCATAGCCACACCAAATAAGGCACGCAAAGCGAGAAAACTTGTCAATGAAGGTGCGAAGCCCGAGGCGAATTCCAGCACCGAGTAGAGCAGCACGTTGGCCATCAACGTTGGCCGTCGGCCGAATCGGTCGGCGATCCGGCCAAAGATCAGCGCCCCAACAGGCCGCATCGCAAGCGTCGCCGTAAAAGCCCACGAAAGTGTCGTGCGATCAGAGTGAAACGTGCGGGCGACATCGTCGAGGGTGAATGCCATGATGAAATAGTCAAACGCATCGAGCGTCCAGCCGAGATAGCAGGCGGTTACGACATGTCGCTGCTCGCGTCTGACGTCGGCCATGCAGCGCCTCCCTCGAATGCTTGAGGCAGGTATGCGACCGCAGCTTCCGCCGTCAATGGCTGGCAGGGACCACGCTATTTCGGTTCACCGGCCGCGCGCACGTCATGCAGGGTCGTTGGACCATGACAATGCCATGACGAACAGCACGCATTGAGCAAACGCATTTCGTGATTGTTTATTTCAGGTTCGCCAAAACGCAGTCCCGTGGTTCGCAGCAGCGATGGTTACTTACTTGCGACCGTCGGGTGGTACTCCGCGAGTACGGTCTCGGTGAGCGCCTCGGCATCAGCTTTGGCGACTGTGTTGTCAGGTAGGGCAATTGATACGATCGCGCCCGCCAGGAGGGGTGCCGCTTGAACCCAGCTAATCTGATGAAGCACGACGGCTGAAAGCGTGCCAAAGACGGCGGACAATCCGGCGACGCTGGTAGGCTGCTGCGCCCAAGCGACAAGAGCTTTCATTCAAAATCTCCCAGTCAGTTTGATGATAGCGACGCTTATGGAGCGTAGAACATGGCGGGCGTGATCACGCCCGCATTGACCACCGCGGTGTGAACGGCGGCGGCGGGATGAACGCCGTCTATGCTGCCGGCCCCGAGATCCACACGCCATTTGTAGGAGCCGCCCAAATCCGCCATATATGCGTCGTCATCAACGAGGCCGTAACATCCCAGTGCGGCACGCCCGGCGGCGCTACGCAGGTAGGTGTTATACGTCTGCCGCGCCGACTCTGCCGCGTTCGCAGTCTGAGAGCCTGTATAAATCACCGTGGATAGGGATATTGCTGCCACAGTCGATGGCGAAATCGTAATTGCATTCGTTCCCGAGTTCACAGCGGTTATTTTCGTACCCGGCGCAAGTCCGGTTCCGAAAGTCAAGGTCTCAAGCGCAGGCACGGCGCCTGAGGTGGGCTTGCTCAACGTCAGCGTGAGACCGCTGATGCCGCTAATTGTGGTGCCGGTCGCGATGCCGGAACCGTAAACCGCCTGACCGCCATATAGTCCCGTTGTGCTTTGGAGGGTGATAGCGCTTGTGTTTGGCGGGTACGATGCGCTTCCAACCGACTGCGACGATGGTGGAATAACAACTGTTTGCCCAATCGTGACGCCGGCCACGCTTGATAGCGCGATCGAAGACGCGCCGGAAGCCACGAGGCTGGTTGTCGTCGTGGAAGTTTCAATCCAGCTCTGATTTAGCAACGTGGTCCAACCGTCGCCGCTGATCGTCGTTGGAGGAACCGTGAAACACCATACCCGCTTACCCGCCTGCCCGTATCGGCTGGCGATGCTGCCGATATATGCCTCCAGCGCCGCCGCGGAAGTTGAGAATTGCTGAATATCGTTGCGTCCCAACTCCAACAAAACGTCTGTGATGCCAGCATCTGTGGACAGTGCAAATTGCCCCGCACCCTGGGATGCCTCCTCAGACGCTGTCGTCGACCCGCGCGCCGCGGTTACGAAGGGTACATTATTTTCCAAACTACGCTGGACATACCCTTGCAGATGAAGGCTGTCGGGCATGTCACCTGTGCCGGCAGCAATACTGTCGCCCAGCACCAGTACAGCTCCCGGTGCGATAACGCCGGCATTGGGCGTTACAAGGCCCAAAACAGCCACCGGACCCCAAAACCCACCCCCCGTATTGCTAATGTTTGTGGGTGCCATGGTCTGATCATTCAGACTTGTGCCGCGCGCATCAAATTCGTTTTGTGTGCCGGTAAACCTGAAACCACCGGGATAGTCTGAAATCTGCAGGCCGGTGCCGCTCATCGTGGCCGCGGTTCTGATAAAGTATTGCGTGTTCGGCGGCAGCATGACAGTCACCGGATCGGAGCTAACAACGTCGTGCGCAGGCACAACGACAACACCGCGATTACCACCCCAACGGGCCGGGGTAATTTGCCCTGAAAACGTGACCGCCAAGCCGCCGCCATTGGACGCTGTCGGGCTGCTGCTGAGATTGATTTGGGTGCCGGTAGGCAGGTTTCCACCACCTGCTGCAAAGCTGTTGACAATTGACGTAACGTAGGTGCCGGCGCCGAAATATGTTCCCGCTGAGCTGACCAACTGACCGGCACTGACGGAATTACACCCCGTTCCAGCAGTTGGCGAGCAATTGATGTAGGTGGAAGAGGTATTAAACGCGGCACTCGTATACACCTGATTTGACGGAAGCGTAGGGACAAAGATGCTGGCGTTCGAGATAGTTGCTACAATAGAGCGGTCGACCTCACCTTGCTGCGGCATATCAAATCCAGCGTAAAGAAGTTTGATGGCTGTCACCGATCCCCACGACGGCGCATAGCACATCACTTGATCCATGACCGCGGTGTTCACCTGATCGAAGTAAGCGGCTGATCCGTTTACCCCGCGGCGCGAGCAAATGGGAACCCACACCGGCCGGCCACCGAGTGCGCGCAGGCTTCGTTGCGGGGTATTGAGTGACGCACGCGCGTCTTTTGCCAGGGTGCCGACCGCAAGCAATGCGATGGCAAGGAGTGCACAAGTACGCAACCACATTTGTTAGCCCTCCCAAGCGGAAATCGTTGCCGCTACGGGCGAAAAGATCGTTATCGCACTCTGAGTCACATACTGTCCGCTTTCGTAGAATGAGCCAGCGGCAAAGTAGATGCAGTCACGACCATTGGGTGCCGCGGCGCCACCGACAAAATTGACCCAAATGAAGCTCGCTTGCGGGGCTTGAAACGCCAGGTAGCGTCTGGCTGCGTTTGCCGGAAAGACTGTTGTGCTGGTTTGCGAAATCGACGCTGACCGCGATGCAGGCTGACCACCTACGGGCACCGCCAGCATCACCGCACCCGGCGCCGGTACAACGAACACGGGTGCTGTAGGCGTACCGCATGCAGAAGCCGTCCCGGCACCCGTAACGCAATGCAGTGCCACCGCGGCGGCGCGACTTGCGCCGTCAGGCAATACATAAGAATTCGCGGCAATCGCCGATTTAACCGATATCAACCCAAGCATTATTGCAACGCATGCGCGACGCATGATAACCTCTCATTTTCAGCAAATCAGGGGACAGCTACAGGCGAAAAACTGCCACATCGGCACTGCGGCATCTTATAATAAATTATTGCTTCAGATAGTTATGTTCAATAAACCAGCGGTAAATCGGCTCTGCAAGCCACAACGCCCCGCTCCCTAGAACGCCGACACCGACCACAATTCCAGCAGCGCGCGACCTCAGCGCGACGATCTCCGCAACGGGTTTTCGGAGATCATGTACGGCTTGGACCAATTGGCGCACAAAGCCAGCATTTGCGATTGCATCAGTTCGTATTGCTTCCAAATCGTGCTGCATGACGCAAATCACGCAGTCCAATTTCTCCTCAAGGTCACGCTGATCCTGGCGCAAAACCGCCAGATCGCACCTCAGGAGGTCATGCAGCTTGTCAAGCTGCGCGTGCCTTATTTGGATGGTTTCTTCCAGCGCGCGAAGTCCATGGACAACCTCGCCCATTTGCCGGTAAAGCGCGCTCGCATCCGAAGACATTCATTTGCCCGATAGATTCGAATAAATAATACAATTTAATTCACACAAAGCTCGTTTCAGGAGAGCGGCACAGCCTGCAATGTTCCAGAAGAATTATGCAAGGGGCTGGCCTAGATAGCGCTAAAAGGCTATTTAGGTCAAATGGTTACAAGCCGGCGGCGTAGCAGACTAGGCGCCAGCGCCCAACGGGCGTTACTTGCGCATTTCGTTGCGGGCACACCGGCCCGTAGTGCGGCCGAG